>SVLA01000097.1 GCA_015068175.1 Oscillospiraceae bacterium | reverse complement strand
TCCTGGTCCTCGCCGTTGGAGGAAAACAATAACATTGGGCAGTGAATATCCCCGTCCGCGCCCACCAGGTTTGCGTTGTGCAAAACTTCTCTTGCTTCATTGATGCAGCATACATTGAATGTATTCCGCGTCTTCAGGAGCTTGTGCTGTTTGAGTTCTTCTTCTGTCAAAGCCAGGTCACTTACGGAAGTGAGTATACTTGCCAGTTTCAGGCTTCTCAGAACCTGCATCAGCCGGACGGTTTTTCGGATGTCCTCCTCTTTCCAAACGCTGAAGGACAGCGGTGTTGCCATATCAATGCCAATGATGGCAAAAACATCGTCGGGATATTTTTGCTTCCAGCGGATGGCCTCCAAACCGGACATGGAATGAGGGGCCAGAATATAGGGGCCGGCCTCCCCCAGGGCCGCCAGCGCCGCCCGTTGTGTGGAAACAAGGGTGTCTATATCGCAGGGAGAATCGAAAATATCCGAATAACCGTATCCGTATTTTTCAATAACGACGACCCTGAAATGAGGCAACAATTTCTCATAAAGGACCTTGAAATCATAGACGGGGGACACGGTACAGTGGCCCGCCATGAACACAATGACAGGCACGTCTGATTTTCCGTCTCTGTATATGTGGACGTTGTGCCCGTTGATCGGCACCAATTCTCCGTTATATTTTAGGCGTTCTTTCATCGGTCCTCTCTCCCGGGAAATCAATTTGGTCTTGCACGGTCCAAGCCCCTTCGTGTAAAGGGCGGCTCCTTTTGTCATTTACAGCACCTTGCCGCCGTTGACGGTGAGGCGGAACTTGCAACCCAGCATTTCCGCGGCACCCCGGCACATCAGCATCCGGCCCAGGAAAATGTCGAAATACTCGTACATGGTGCAGATGCTTTCATCCACCTGCAGATTCAGGGAGATCCGCTTTTCGGCGGCTTCCACTTTCAGACTGGAGCCGGTGACGGCGTAGTTGACCCGGTCGTGGATGTCGAACTTCTCACGGTCCAGGGTCCGGACCCGGTTGCGGCGCACGTCGGTCTTGTCTGCCAGGATCAATGCGGCGGAGACCGCGTCCCGGGCGCCGCCGGTGGATTCGTCATGGTGGCTGATGGCGGAGGCGATGGTGACCCGGTCTTCCAGGGGCATATCCGTCTCCTTCAGCAGTTCATAGGCCATGATGCCGCCCCATTCGGCGTGGTGGGTGCGGTTGATGGCGTTGCCGATGTCGTGCATAAAGCCGGCGATCTTGGCCAGCTCCTCTTCGTGATCGGAGTAACCCAGCTTCCGCAGGATATACGCGGCCCGCTCGGCCACCAGGGTGGTATGGGCGGCGGAATGATCCGTAAAGCCCAGGATCCCCAGGTTGTGGTTGCCCCGCTCCAGTAATGAGCGCACTTCGGGGTTGTTTTTGATCTCTTCGTAGGTCATAAGCGGTCCTCCCGGTCAGATTTTGCTGTATTCCACAGCGGTCTGGGCGGCCACCCTGGCGTTGTTGTATACCAGGCGGATGTTGGACGCCAGGCTGTCGCCGCCGGTGAGCTCTGCCACCCGGGCCAGCAGGAAGGGGGTGGTGGCTTTGCCGTGGATGCCCTGGGCGTTGCACTCGCTGATGGCCCGGTCGATGGCGGCGTTGATCACATCCGGGGGCATGGCGAATTCTTCGGGGATGGGATTGGTCACCAGCATACCGCCCTGCAGGCCCATGTCATGGCCGGCCTTGAAGGCGGCAGCCAGTTCCGCGGGGGTATCGATGCGATAATCCACGCCGAAGCCGGACTGCCGGGTGTAGAAGGCGGGCAGCTCTTCGGTGCCGTAGCCGATGACGGGGACGCCCTTGGTCTCCAGGTATTCCAGGGTCAGGCCCAGATCCAGAATGGATTTTGCGCCGGCGCAGACCACCATCACCGGGGTCTGGGCCAGCTCTTCCAGGTCCGCGGAGATGTCCATGGTGGTCTCGGCGCCCCGGTGGACGCCGCCGATGCCGCCGGTGGCGAAGATCCTGATGCCGGCCATGTGGGCGATGATCATGGTGGTGGCTACGGTGGTGGCGCCGTCCTCGCCCCGGGCGCACAGTACCGCCAGGTCCCGGCGGGAGGCTTTGTGGATGGCCTGGCCCTTCTTGCCGAAGTATTCGATCTCTTCGGCGCTGAGGCCGGCCTTCAGCCGGCCGCCGATGATGGCGACGGTGGCGGGCACGGCGCCGTTTTCCCGGATGATCCGTTCCACGTTCAGGGCGGTCTCCACGTTCTGGGGATAGGGCATGCCGTGGGAGATGATGGTGGATTCCAGGACCACCACGGGCCGGCCTTCGGCCAGGGCAGCGGCTACCTCAGGATGAATGTCCAGATACTTGTTCATATGCATAAAAGCATGCTCCTTTGTAAATTTCAGTTGATCGTGTTGCTAAGACGATGCAACGCACTCCTGCCCCCTCTTAAAAGCGGGGGCCAAGGGCGCTCCCGCGCCGATGCAACGGAACGATAAACACCGTTTTTGCGATCCGCGGTCATTAGAAAAACATCCCCGAAGCGGCTGCTTCGGGGATGGGCGCACTATTAGTCAGCCACGTAGGGCAGCAGAGCGATATGACGGGCGCGCTTGATGGCGGTGGTCAGATCACGCTGATGGGCAGCGCAGGTACCGGTGGTACGGCGGGGCAGGATCTTGCCGCGCTCGGACAGGTAACGGCGCAGCTTGCCGGTGTCCTTGTAATCAATGCTGGTCACCTTATCCACGCAGAACGCGCAAACCTTCTTGCGCTTGCGGGGGCGAACACGCTGTTCGTTAGCCATGGGTTTTCCCTCCTTGTAAGTGTTGTGAAAAAGTTCAGTTTAGAAAGGAAGCTGGGCGTCGTCGTCATCCAGCATCGCGAAATCGGATGCGGAAGAAGCAGCGGGCGCGCTGTAACCGCCGCTGTAAGCGGGGGCTGCGGGCGCGGGGGCGCCATAGTTACCGCCGAAGGCGGGGGCGCTGCCGTTGTCGCTGCCACGCTTGCTTTCGCCGAAGTAGACATTGTCTGCCACGACTTCAGCAGTACGGCGCTTGTTGCCATCCTTGTCGGTCCAGGACCGAATCTGGAGCCGGCCGGAAACCACGATCATGCTGCCCTTGGTGAAATACTTGGAGACGAACTCTCCGGTCTGACGCCAGGCGACGCAGTCAATGAAATCGGTTTCCCGCTCGCCGCCGTCTCTGCCGCCGAAATCACGGTCGACAGCCACGGAGAAACTGGCAACGGCAATGCCGGTGCCGGTGCGGCGCAGCTCGGGGTCACGGGTCAGGCGACCCATAATGACGATGTGGTTGAGCATATTCTTACTCCTCCACGACGGTGGTCAGGCAGCGCAGGACACCTTCGGTGATCTTCATAACGCGCTCCATCTCAGCGGGGAACTCGGGCTTGCTTTCGAAGTTCATCAGAACGTAGTAGCCCTCGGGCAGATCGTTGATGGGGTAGGCCAGCCGACGCTTGCCCCACTCATCGATGCTCAACAGAGTACCCTCCGCCTCCACCATTGCCTTGAACTTTTCCACAAGTGCGGCGATGCCCTCCTCGCCCTGAGCGGGGTCGATGATGTAGAGCACCTCGTACTTACCGGTGATCTTAGCCATGTTGTTTGCACCTCCTTTTGGACTTTTGGCCCCCGGTCGCGCCGGGAGCAAGGATTGCCCGCATTCGCAGGCTTGTATATTCTAGCGGAATAAATCCAGTTTGTCAAGGGTTATTTCGGGGAAAATCCAATTTTTTATTCCAGAGAATCCTGCAATGCCCGGGCGATGGCCTGCATTTGCGCCGCATCGGCTTTGCATACGGCCCGGTCGTAGGTCAGCAGGCCGTTGATCTCGTCTTCCACGTCGGAGACCTGGGTGTAGATGGCGGCGCAGAGGCCCTTGTCCCGGACGGCGGGGATCAGATGTTCCCGGTACAGCGCCGACAGATTCCCGGTGAATTCTTCCCGGGTCTTGCAGGTCTTGTAGCCGTAGGAATGGTCCGGGTTGAAGAGGTGGCCCTCTTCGGCGTAGGTCAGGCCGCCGCATTCGCTGAGGACCACGGGTATTTTGCCTTTTTTGAGCTGCCACCATTGGCCGAAGTAGATGTGGCGGCTGTCCACCTGGGTCTTGTGGCCCCGCCACCAGCCGGAGGTGGTGTCCACGAACCGGGTGTCATCCAGCTCCAGGAACTTTTCGTAGACCCGGTCGCTGTCAAACTGGCCCCAGCCTTCGTTGAAAATGGTCCAGTAGCAGATGCTGGGGTGATTTTTCAGTTGGGCCACGGTAGCTTCCATGGTCTGCAGGAAGAATTTCCGGGCTGCCGGGTCGGTGTTCAGGTCCCGGTCGCCCCGGACCTGGAATCCCAGGGTGGGCAGGACGGTGTCCCGGAAGTATTGATACTGGCCGTTGTTCACCATGTCCTGGAACACCACCATGCCCAGTTTGTCGCATTGGTAGTAGAATTCTTCCGGCTCCACCTTGATGTGCTTGCGCAGGGTGTTGAATCCCAGCTTTTTCATGGCCAGGATGTCGTCGGCGCAGCATTCCGGGGCGGCGGGCGTCAGCAGGCCGTCGGGCCAATACCCCTGGTCCAGGAGGCCGTGGAAGAAATAGGGCTTGCCGTTGAGGCAGAGCCGGGGGATGCCTTCCACGGTCCGGATCTCCAGGGCGCGGATGGCGAAATAGGATTCCACCCGGTCGCCGGCGGTCTCCACGGTGCATTCGTAGAGGTAGGGATCCTCCGGGGACCACAGATGGGGATCCTCCGGGGCGATGGAGGCGCCCAGGGGGAAAACGCCCAGGCCCGGCACGGTGACGGTGCCTTCCATGGCCGGCTCCGTGGTGATGGTGACGCGGTAACCCCGGTTTTCGATGTTCAGCCTGCGGATATAGTCGGTGGGGACATTTTCCAGCCACACCGTCTGCCAAAGGCCGGATACGGGGGTGTACCACATGCCGCCCCGCTTGTCCGGGGTCACCTGCTTGCCGTAGGGGTATTTCTGGTTCTCCAAATCGTCGAAGCAGCGGATTTCCAGCCGGTTTTCCTGCTCCAGAAATTCGGTGATGTCCAGGGTGAAGGCGGTGCAGCCGCCCTCGTGGAAGCCGGCCCGCTGGCCATTGACATAGACCAGCGCCGTCTGGTCGGCTGCGCCGATGTGCAGCAGCACCCGGCCCGTGTCCCAGCCGGCCGGCAGGGAGAAACTGCGGCGGTAGCACAGACAAGTGCCTTCTTCAAAGTGCTTGCCGATGCCGGAAAGCCGGCTTTCGGGGCAGAAGGGGACCCGGATGTGGTAGGTCATGCCCTCCACGGACAGCGTCCAGGGGCCGTTGAGGTTCAGCCAGTTGTCCCGGCGCATCTGGGGTCGGGGATAAACGTCCCAGGGCGTTTCGGCGGAATGCAGAAGGGCTTCGCCCTGTTTTGTTAAAAGATCAACGGGCATAAAATTGCTCCTTTCGAAATTTCAGCATATCGACAACACACGCGCAGGGAAAGGTTATGGCCTTTCACTGCGGTGAGGGATCTATAAATCCCGCTTTACTTTTTCTTCAGCATTTTACACAGAGGGATCAGGCTCAGGGCGGTGATCACGGCGGCGATCAAGGCGGCCAGGAAGATGTTTTCGTTGGGCACGAAGGAGTAGGTGCCGTCGGAATTCAGGACCTGCTCCGCATTTTTCAGCACGGCGGCGCCGATGGCGGGGCCGATGATGCCGGGGATCAGCACCTGGAAGCAGATCCGCAGGCCCTGGAACATCCCGGCCTTGCCGGCGGGGGTGTAATCCCGGATCAGGGCGCCGAAAACCGCCATGCCGGACAGATAACCGCCCATCATCAGCAGACTGCCGATGAACACCAGGGCCGTGTTTTTGAACAGATACAGCGCCACAAAGCCGGCCATCAGCAATGCCAGGGCGGGGATCACGGCAAAACGGAATCCCTTCTTGTCATAGACCCGGCCGTAGACCGCGGTGAAGGCGGCGGCCAGCAAAATGGCCGGGGCCATAATCAGCACATAGTTGGCCATCTTCAAAGACTCGGTGTAGTACAGGATCAGGTAGGGCATATAGATCTGGATGGCGATGTTGAATAGGGCATAGACCAGCAGACCGATGTACAGCGCCCGGTTTTCCCGGATCACCTTGGGCCGGAAGCCGTAGAAAATGTTGGCAAAATAGTGGGCATTGGCCTCGGAACGGGTGGTGGATTCCTGAATTAGGAAGAATCCGGCCACGCCCAGCAGCAGCACCACGCCGCCGATGACGCAGAAGATCACGGTCCAGCTTTCCTGCAGATCCTGGTTCAGGCCCATAAAGCCGCCGAAGACCACCAAAATGGCCATCAGGGGCATCATGGCATTGATGCCTTCGGCCTTGCCCCGGTTGGTCTCGTCGGTGGAATCCGTGAGCCAGGCGTTGAAGGCGGCGTCGTTGGCGGAACTGCCGAAGAAGGTCATCAGGCAGTCCAGGGCGATGGTCAGGGTGACGCAGAGGCTCATAGCCGCCGCGGTGGAGGACATCGCGGGGAAGAACAGACGGTGGACAGTATCCACCCGTACCAGGGCAAAGCCCAGGATGGACAGACCCCAGAGAATATAGCCGCCGCAGATGAAGATCTTCCGCTTGCCCAGTTTGTCGGACAGGGCGCCGATCAGCAAGGTGGTGACGGTGGCGGCGGCCGCGGAGGCTCCCACCATGGCGGAGATCTGCTCCGCGGAGGCGTTGAACATCTTGTAGATAAAGACGTTCAGGTACATATTTTCAACCACCCAGGCCACCTGGCCTACCAGGCTGAAGATTACCAGGGCTAAATAGAATTTGCGGTTTTTCGACATGATAAACGCCGCCTTTCCGGTTCAGAATGGGTCCATTATAGCACAGTTTTCGGGTTTTGGGAAGCAAAAAAGGGGCATAATAGACCAAAATGGGAAGGAGGAAAAAGGGTTGAAAGAGGAGAAAAAGGACGAAAAAAAGCCGGTGCCCTGGGAGATGACGGATCCCAGGCCGCCGGTCATCGAAAGCAGCCGAGGGGAAAATCACCGCCGGCATGACGTTATGTAAACCAAAAAACGGGCAGAAAACCGGGGTCGGCGCACCGACCCCGGAACTTTTTTGCAATTAGCCGTTGGCCTTCATCTGAGCGAAGCACTCGCTGCAGAACACGGGACGGTCGGTCTTGGGCTCGAAGGGAACCTTGGCCTCGCCGCCGCAGCGTGCGCAGGTGGCAGTGAAGAACTCACGGGGGCCACGGGTGGCGTTCTTGCGGGCGTCACGGCAAGCCTTGCAGCGCTGGGGCTCATTCTGGAAGCCACGCTCAGCGTAGAAAGCCTGTTCACCGGCGGTGAAAACGAACTCGTTACCGCACTCTTTGCAAACTAAAGTCTTGTCTTCGTACATTGGAAAATACCTCTCTTTGGTTGTTTGCCCCGTGAAAGCCCATTCTTGTGGTAGTAACGCGGAGTCAAAAAATAATGATGTTGTGGATATACCACAAATCGGATTATACACAAGGAATATTCAAATGTCAATGGGTTTGTTCACAATTTTTTAATGAAATTGGACAAAAAAACCATATTCTCCGGGGCAAAAGGGGGTTCAAAGTTGGAAGCTGGTTTGGCCGCCGCCGGAAATATGCAAATGCTCGTAGGCAAGCTGGGTGACGCAGCGGCCCCGGGGGGTCCGGGTCAGGAACCCGAGCTGCATCAGGTAAGGCTCGTACACGTCTTCCAGGGTCACCGCTTCCTCGCCGATGGTGGCCGCCAGAGTCTCCAGGCCCACGGGGCCGCCGCCGTAATTCTGGATGATGGCGGTG
>SVLA01000096.1 GCA_015068175.1 Oscillospiraceae bacterium | reverse complement strand
TACTGCATCGGCTTTGATACCGCTGCCAACACTGCCATCGAGTGCATCGACAAACTTCGCGACACCATGCAGTCCCATGAGCGCTGCTCCGTTGTGGAGGTCATGGGCCGCAATGCCGGCTACCTGGCCATGTATGTGGGCCTGGCCACCGGCGCCACGGCGGTCCTGGTCCCCGAGAAGCCTTATGATATCGAGCGCGATGTGGTGGAAAAGATCCGCAAGGCACGGCTGAAAGGCTTCACCCACTATATGATCGTCCTGGCTGAAGGCGCCGGCAAAGCCACGGAACTGGCCCATCAGATCAAGGAACATACGGACCTGGATCCCCGGATCACCGTCCTGGGCCACATCCAGCGCGGCGGCAGTCCCACAGGCCGTGACCGTGTCAATGCAACCAAGATGGGTTACCTGGCCGTGGAGCTGCTGCTGGCAGGCAAGACCAACCGCATCGTCTGCACCAACGGCGGACAGTTCATCGACAAGGACATCGAAGAGGGTCTGCAGCATCACCGCACCATGCAGGACATGGAAATGGATGTGCTGGCAGCCATGACCGGCATCTGAATAGTCGAACCGGAGGAGCGATCCTCCGGTTTTTCTTGCGCTTTGATCCGTGACGTGGTATAATGGCGAAAAAGATCACCGGGAGGCGGCGCCATGAATGACAGTATGCACGAATATCTGAATAACTACATCTGCACCGTCGGTCTACCGATACTGGTGTACGGCGATCCCATTACGGATTGGATCCCGCAGGATGCCCACCTGATCCGAATCGATTGCCATGAACAGCAGACCTGGCCCTCTGTCGCCTGGCAGATTGTTGCGGGTCTGCAGAAGATTCACCGTGCGGCGTTTCCGGCTGCGGACCTCTGCATCGTCAACGGAGACCTGCTGATAACAGCATCCGCAGATCAGGAACAGTTCCGTCAGACATTCTTGTCCTGGCTGAAAGCGCAAGCTCCCACCCGAAAAGTCTGCATTCTGATCAACGAATTGGACCGTCTGCGGGATGAAGAAACCTTGCTCTTATCCTGGCTTCCCGTGGAAGCGGCCGAAAATATGGGTCTGATTTGTACCACAAAAAGTACCGAAATGGTCCAAAACGGGTCCATTTTGGGCTGGTTTACCACCGAAATGGGCACGCCCTCTCCCATCACGTTTCGCCAGGATCCCTCTGCAGAGGAGCGATTTCGGCAGATTGCGTCAGAACCGGACAGTTTGCTCAAAAGGCACTCCATGCGGCTTTTGGCCCGTAATATGGTGTCGAACGCCATCGATTCCGGGGATATGGCATCCCTGGAAGCATGGATGACCGCTCCCCCGGTCCTGGCTGCCCTGGCCCCCCTGGATTGGCCTCTGATCCGCAGCGGATGGCTGCACCTGTTACTCCATACGGACCTGGATCTGGTGGAAAAACACCTGGATCTGCTGAAGATCCTGGACCAGGGCGGCAATAAAGTTCTTGTTCAGGCCATGGCCAGGCTGTCTGCGGATCTTCATTTCCGCCACGGTACAACAGATTGATCCATTACACCGGCAAAGTCATGCGTGAAAACAGCCTGACAGCGGATCTGTCAGTGCATACCGAAGAATTCCAGGAGATCTGCCGGCGGTTTCAGAAGCTGCTGAAGCGCCGCGATCACCGGACACTTTTGAAGGAAATTGAGGAACTTCTGTCGAAAACCGCGCCCTCCCCTGCCGAAATGTGCCGGATCCTCTATTCCCGGACCGAAGCATCCTGGTATCTGCACCGGCCTTCCCTGCTGGCCGATGCCAACGCATATTACGAAACCGCCCTGCGGTGCGGCCAATACATGGATGTCCACTACGCCCTGCGCTATTTGGGCGATGCTCTCTTTCTTCAGGAACATGTGGAGGAGGCTCTTGAGGTCTACCACCGCTCAGAGATCCTCTCCAAACGCATCGGCCATCTTTACGGTCTCCTGGAAGCACGAAACAACACCGCCATGTGCCTGAAAAAGCTGGGCCGTCACGAAGAAACCATCCCCATTTACCGCGCTTTGCGGGATGATCACCGGCGTCTGGAGGACCGGGACCGATACCTTCGCCGCTGGATGGATATGGCAGAAGCGCTGCACCTGAGCGGCCGGAGCGCCGATGCCATCGCGGAAGCCGAGAAGCTGTTGGAAGCGATTACCGACCAGGATCCCCTGGGGATCCGGGTCCTCCGATCCAACATCATCGGCAGTATCGGGCGGTATTTGGTCGAATTGAAGGAATATGACCGGGCCATCCATATCCTGAACGATACCCTCCACCGGACCTGGCGCCGTGAACCACGGACCCAGGCATTCCAGGCTTTGATCAGGGCCTATGAGCTTTCCGGCAGCCCCATGAAGGCGGCCATCGCTTATACCCGTGAACTGACCGTATGGTGGACCAAGCGGGAATATGATGAATTGGTCAAAATCCTGTGGGAAGCAATGGCCTATTTCCGGGAACATGGTCTGACGGCCCTGGCCCATCAGATTCAAAATGAATGGCTGGACAAACTATGTACGCTGAACGATTTGTCCTACTGCAGGCAGATTTTTGACCGAATGGAGCAGGACCGGAACCTTGTTCAGCAGTACGGCGACCAAATGCGGCAGGCGATTGCCGGGGAACAATGGTCCAAAGCCGCCCTGGCCGCCCAAAACGCAGCATATCATGCCTATGGCGCGGATCGGAGTACCGCAGCAAAGTGTCTGCTGAAGGCTTACGAATTACATTCCAAGGCTGAAGATGAGGCAATGGCCTTTCAGGCGCTGGAGGAAGGGGTTTCTGCCTTGATTCAGGGCGGAACGATCCTGGACCAGAAGCTGTTCGACCAATTCATGGGTCTCAACGGAACGATTTCCATAGGAAACCTGCAGGATTTAGTCACAACATGGCTTAAATGCGCCGCTTCCCTGCCAAAAAACGAAGAGATGCCGGATCTTTCACCCTACCGCGTCCAGGTTCTTGCCGCCGATCTGTCCCAGATCATAGCGCTGGAACAGACCTGCCCGTACGGGGCCACCGCTGCTTTGATCGACCTGGCTCCCCTGGCCCTTGCCGTATACGCGCCGGCGGAACTGAACCGGATTTTGGACGGCATGGAAGAAAATCATGCGCTTCAGTTCTCATGGGCCCTGGGAGACTACATCCTGAAAAACTGGAGCCGGGTCTCTCTTTCCTTATTCCGCAGTCCCAAGAGCGCCGAAAGCGTCCGGATCGCCCACATTCTGTTGGACGGAGCCACATTCATGGATCTCCGCGGTGACTGGAGGACAGGTCCCATTTGCGCAGAATTGGCCTTGCTCCTGCGGGAGATGCAGGAACCGCATTTGGCCATTCATTGCCACGAAATGACCATCCGCGGTTTCTCTGAGTCGGATCAAAAGCTGGAACGGTTCGAACAATATGAAAATTTTGTCGACACATATGTCCATTTTTCGATGCTCCAGGAGGCTACGGAACTGCTGAAAAAGGTTTTGAATTTGGTCCTCAATGAAGAAATGCCCCGCTACGCGGCCATATTTGCCGGCCGCCTGGCCAAACTGATGATCCAGGATAAAAGCGCCAGCCGAAAGGATATCGATCTTCTTTTCGAATTACAGCTCAGCAAGCTCAGAGAGGTCGGTTCCAATCAGGACCTGATCAAGGCATTGCTGGACCAGGCGGAATACTATGGCCTGAAACCGTACCGGGAAGCAGAATTCCTGACCAGGATCGAAGATGCGCAGCATCTCCTCCGGTGGTGCGCCGCCCCTCAGCAGAAGGAGCGGCTCCAGGGAATGGAGCGCATCATCCGTCTCGCCCGCAGAAAGGTGGCGGAACGAGTGTATTTCGGTCTTCTGAAGACCCTCCCGAACTATAAGATCCGGGATATTCGCCGCGTGGAGGAAGAATGCTTCCATATGATCTGCGGTCCTGAAACATCGCCAGAAGAACTCCATATCATGGTCATCCTTGGCCCCGGCGGCACGGTAAAACAAGTGGGTCTGATCACCACCGCTCTCCTGCCGTCGGCTTTGAATGATAATATGGTCACCTATGCCCAGCGATGGAGCCAGGAGAACATCTATTCCCTGGAACTGTTGACAGACCAGGGGATCCTGCAGGCCATATGGACGCCCAATGTGGAGGATCTTTCGGAAATGTGCCGTAAAACCTCGAATTTCCTGACCCTTTGGTCCATGGATGTGGCTCATATGACCATGCTCTCCACCGGGGAAATCACTCCGGAAGAAGCCATCCGGCGGAAGCTGGAATGCGCCGGTGCAGCAGTATGAAAAGACCCCACAGACTGTTTCGTCTGTGGGGTCATGTCATTATTTCAGTTCCAGGTTCACGGTGCGGATCGTGAAGCCACACTTTTGGTAAAACACCACGGCATCATCATTTTGAGGATGGACACCCAGGACGATCTCCCTGCACCCGAAGGCTTTGGCTAAGGCCCGAACGTCGGTGATCATGGCTCTGCCAATGCCCTGACGGCGGAAATCTTCATCCACACAGATATGGTCCAGCCGCAATTCCTTATGGGGCACCACACCATTGCCGGCGCGGCGGATAAAGGACAGCAGCACATAGCCGACCACGGTGTCGTTGCGCCGTGCAACATACAACAGACGATCCCGAAGGGCCTGGAGATAATCCTCCTTCGCCAGAGGTTCATCGCAATGGAAATACATCTGGGGACACATCCGGACGTGGAGGTCGTGGACCTGCACCGAAAGGCGGTTCACAGCCGCCCAGTCGTCTTCCCTGGCCAGTTCCAGCATTAAGCCAGCACCGCCTTATGGAAGACCTTCTTGCCCTTACGGATCTTCACACCGGCTTTCAGCATCTCTTCGCTGACGGTGAACTGCGCATTGGGCACCTTCTCGTCATTGACCATAACACCGCCCTGCTCCACAAGCTGCCGGGCCTGCTTGTTGGAGGGGGCCAGGCCGCACAAAACCATCAGGTTCAGAATGCCGATCCTGCCGTCCACCAGCTTGTCCGCAGTGATCTCGGTGGTGGGCATGTTGGCATCATCGCCGCCGCCCACGAAGAGAGCCTTGGCCGCAGCCTGGGCCTTATTGGCCTCTTCCTCGCCATGGACCAGCTTGGTCAGCTCGTATGCCAGGATCTCCTTTGCCTCATTCAGCTTGGCATCCTTCCAATCGGCCATGGCATCGATCTGCTCCAGGGGCAGGAAGGTCAGCATGCGGATGCACTTCATCACATCCTCATCGCCCACATTGCGCCAGTACTGGTAGAAATCGAAGGGAGAGGTCTTATTGGGATCCAGCCACACGGCGCCGGAAGCGGTCTTGCCCATCTTCTTGCCTTCGGAATTCAGCAGGAGGGTGATGGTCATGGCATGGGCATCCTTCTGCAGCTTACGGCGGATCAGCTCGGTGCCGCCCAACATGTTGCTCCACTGGTCATTGCCGCCAAACTGCATATTGCAGCCGTAGTGGGTGTACAGATAGTAGAAGTCGTAGGACTGCATGATCATGTAGTTGAACTCCAGGAAGCTCAGGCCCTTCTCCATGCGCTGCTTGTAGCACTCAGCGCGGAGCATATTGTTGACGGAGAAGCAGGCGCCCACTTCACGAAGGACTTCCACATAGTTAAGATCCAGCAGCCAATCGGCATTGTTGACCATCTGTGCCTTGCCTTCACCGAATTCAATGAACCGCTCCATCTGCTTCTTGAAGCAATCGCAGTTGTGCTGGATGGTCTCCCGGGTCATCATGGAGCGCATATCGGTACGGCCGGAGGGGTCGCCGATCATGGCGGTACCGCCGCCGATGAGGGCGATGGGCTTGTTGCCGGCCATCTGCAGGCGCTTCATGAGGCAAAGAGCCATGAAGTGGCCCACATGAAGGGAATCGGCGGTGGGGTCAAAGCCAATATAGAAGGTGGCCTTGCCGTTGTCGATCATTTCGCGGATCTCGTCTTCATTGGTCACCTGGGCAATGAGGCCCCGGGCCACCAGTTCATCATAGAGTTTCATTTTCATGTTCCTTTCTTATTCCGCTGCGGCGCCGGTAATGAGGGTGGTCAATGCGGCGCGCAGGATATTTACATTGGTCAGTTCCAGGACGGTGTCCCGGTGGGTGTGAATGCGGTCACAGTAAAGACCGCAGAGTTTATTGCGGTGGAAGGCGGCGATGCCCACGCCCAGAGGGAAATTCTTCTGATCCGAAGGGTACATGGCAAAGCCGTCTTTGTGCAGAGCCAGGGATTTGGGGCCGAATTGGCCGCAGATCTTTTCCAGGGCGGCCATGGTATCGGGATCGTTTTTCAGTTTCTTTGTGGGGAAAAGGACCAGTTCATCCCCATCGCCCACACAATCCAGATTCAGGATGATCTGGCTGTCGGTGGCAGCCTTATGGGCCTTGCGGTAGGATGCTGAGCCGACAAGACCGGCTTCTTCCAGATCGAAAAGGATGAAACAGACCTTATTTCGGTGGATTTCCGGCATGGTGCGGACAATTTCCAATAAGGTGACCACGCCGGAGGTGTTGTCGTTGGCCGTATGCTTATTGGCCGGTCCCAAGATCATCAGCAGAATAAGGCTCATGTAGGTGATGTAAGCTGCCCAAAATGCGGCGTATGCATTCTGTGTCGCCAGATACACCGGCAGACAGACCAGGAACGCCGCCAAAAAGAACAGACCGATCACCAGGATCTGATAGGTCAGATAGACCGGCATATTGCAGGGGGTAATGAAATTGGGAATGAGCAGTCGGGCGCAGGTATCATAGTGGGCGGTGATCAGATATTTTGCGGTGGTCGGGTCGCCGATCATCAGGTTCTGCGCGCCCATGCTCCCCTTCTCTGTCTTGACGCAGTAGCCAAGATCGGTACAATAGGCAGCAACCTCCTCCCGGAAGATCTTCTTCTGACGGGCAGATTTGCGCACCTGGTAATGTTCCAGGACATCCATGGGTTTGCTGATCATAATTCTCTCCTCTCTAAAAAAGAAACCCTCTGTCCGCAGCGGACAGAGGGCGTAATCAACGCGGTACCACCTCTGGTTCGGCAGAGCCTCACGGCTATGCCCTCATGACGTCTGACAACGTCTTTCGCTGTTTCGGGCGTCCCCGTCCTTCCCTACTGCATTGTTCAGGAAGGCCACTCCGGGAGGTATTTCAGCGCGTTTCCCCGCTGCCTTGCACCCACCGGCAGCTCTCTGGCGGGAAATGGAACGCATACTTGTTCCCATCAATGTGTTGAAAATATGCTATCAAAAATTGTGAATTTTGTCAAGAGTTTTCCGATTTTTAGGGCCATGGGATCCGAATACGGGATCATCCCAGCATTTCCTCAGCACTCTTGAGGGTGGTTTCGGTAATATTAGTGCCGCCGATGATCCGGGCCAGCTCCATTTTTCTGCCCTCCAGGTCCAGGGGGGTCACGGTGGTATATGTACGTCCCTCCCGTTCCGCCTTTGCGATGAGGAAATGGGTATTGGCCAGGGCCGCCAACTGAGGCAGATGGGTGACGCAGAGGACCTGCTTATGGGCGGCAACGGCCCGCAGTTTCTCGGCCACCTTTTGCGCCGCTCTGCCGGACACACCGGTGTCCACTTCATCAAAGATCAATGTGTCGATCCGGTCCTTCTCCGCCAGCACATTTTTCATGGCCAGCATGATTCTTGCCAATTCGCCGCCGGATGCTACTTTACTCATAGGTTTCAGCGCTTCACCGGCATTGGCGGACATGAAGAATGCCACTGCATCGGCACCATTGCCGGTTAATTCCAACTCCGTGAATTCGCAGGAAAACTGCACCCGAGGCATATCCAGCTGGGTAAGCTCGGTTAAAATACGCTCTGACAGCTTTTGGGCAA
>SVLA01000095.1 GCA_015068175.1 Oscillospiraceae bacterium | reverse complement strand
CGGCAGCACCTCATGCAGATCACACCAGGCAACCCCGGGCCGGTAGGTAGGCGCCACGGCACCGGCACCGGTGCTGGGACGTCCAGCAAGGAAATCCCCCACCAATTGGGCCGGAGCCCGATAACTGCCGGTCAGACCGTAGCATTTCTGCTCGATCTCCCGCTGCCAATACATACCGCCCAAAACGCCCCCGCAAGGAAAATCCGCCGGGTTCAGGGACACCAGCAAGGCCGCGTTGGCGTTGTCGCCATCCCGGTCCGCGTTGCTCATACCGTTGGTCACCACGCCCCCTTCTTCCGAGGCGGCGGCCACCACGTAACCGCCTGGACACATACAAAAAGTGTACACCGTTTCATTTTCCAGGTGCCGCACCAGCTTGTAATCCGCCGGCGGCAAAGGCAGCTCCGCATTGCCGTATTGGGCCGCATCCACCAGGCTCTGGGGATGCTCAATGCGGACGCCCATGGCAAAGGGTTTGGGTTCCATGGGGATGCCCATGGCATGGAGCATTTCAAAAGTATCCCGGGCGCTGTGGCCGATGGCCAGGATCACCCGGTCACATTCCACCGATCCCCGGTCTGTTTCCACGCCTGTGATCTGTCCGTCTTCCACGCACAGCCCCGTGACCTGGGTATTGAAGCGGACCTCGCCGCCCAGCTCGATCACTCTCTTCCGCAGATTCTGCACAACATCCAGCAATACGTCGGTGCCGATATGGGGTTTTGCGTCGAACAGAATGTCTTCCCGGGCGCCAAAGCGGACAAATTGCTGCAGCACCCAGCCGATACGGGGATTGTTGACACCGGTGTTCAGCTTTCCGTCGGAAAACGTACCGGCACCGCCTTCCCCAAACTGGACGTTGCTCCGGGGATCCAGTTCCCCGGCGGCAAAGAATTTCTGCACCTTTTCGTGGCGGCTGGCCGCATCCTCGCCACGCTCCAGCACGATGGGCCGGCAGCCGGCCATGGCCAGGGTCAATGCCGCAAACATCCCCGCCGGGCCGAAGCCCACCACCACCGGCCGCTTCTCGGGAACATTTCCAATTTTCGGCACTTTATAGTAGGTTTTCTCTACAATTGCGGCCTTTTTGCATCCGGATTGTTTCAAAATCTTCTGTTCGCTACCGGCGATCCACACATCTACGGTGTATACGATCCGCACATCCGGCTTCTTCCGGGCATCGATGCTGCGGCGGAAGATCTCCAGTTTCATGATCTTGGAGCCGGAGATCTTCAATGCCCGGGCGGCCTCGTAGACCAACTGATGGTGGTCATGCTCCGGTGGGAGCGCAATATCCCGAATGCGGATCATAAGGCACCTCCTGCGCTGTAGCCGGCCAGCAGGCCGGAACTCCAGGCCCACTGCAAATTATGGCCGCCGCAATCGCCGTCAATATCCAGCACCTCTCCGCAAGCGTACAAGCCGGCCACCAGGCGGCTCTCCATGGTGGACGGATCGAATTGGTCGGTCAGAATGCCGCCGGCAGTGACCTGGGCCGCATCCATGCCCATAGTCTCGGTCAACGGGATTTCCAGGCCATGGACCAGGCGGCAAACTTCCTCAATTTCCGCCAATGTCAGACTGTTTGTGCGCCGTTGTCCCCGGATTCCTGCCGCCTGGGTCAGCACCCGGCCAAGGCGATTATGGAGAATTCCGGTGAGCAATTCTTCCACCGGCAATGCCCGGTCCAGGCGCGCTGTCAGCGAGGGACGGACATCCAGGTCCGGCAGAAAGTCCAGCTTACAAGCCCAATTCCCCTTCTCATGGCAAACATCCCGGGAGATCTCAAAGATCACCGGGCCGGAAAGGCCGTACTCCGTAAACTGGATCTCCCCCGTGCTTTCGGCAAATTTCTCACCGTTTTTCTGGATCGTGGCCCGACAATTGGCCCGAACGCCCTTCAGGGACGGACAGCCGCCCCAATCACTTTTGAGCTGCACCAGGGTGGGCCGCAGTTTGCTGCAGCGGTGGCCCAGGCTCCGCAAGAGCTTATAACCGGCCATGCCGCCCCCCAATTTTGTGCCTGCCAGGCCGCCGCAGGCGATGATCAGCTTATGGCAAAAGACGGTTTCCTCCCCATTTTCGACGGAAAAACCGGTGCCGTTTTGCTTGATTTTGGTCACTTCAAAGCCCATTTTGGTCTCAATTTGGTCCGTTTGGAGACCGAAACGAAGGACATCCACCACAGAATTGGCCTGGTCGGAGTAAGGATAGACCCGGCCGGAGTCCTCTGCCACCGTCAGCAATCCCAGGTCCCGGAACCAATCCAGGGTCTTTTCCGGAGGAAATTTTTCCAGGGCATAGGCCACAAAAGCCGGCTCCTCGCCGTGGTATTTTTCCGCCGCGGCATGAAGGTTGGTCAGGTTGCAGCGTCCGTTGCCGGTGGCCTGGAGCTTGCGGCCCACCCGGGCCTGCCGCTCCATGAGGATCACCTGATGCTCGCCGCTTTCCGCCGCAGCCAGGGCGGCCGCCATACCCGATGCGCCGCCGCCGATGATACCGATGATCAAATGGATCCCTCCTATGTAAGGGTGTATTTTGTATATTATAACGCAGATTTTCGCCCGGCACAAGAAAAACTTCTTTCCTTTCCGGAAAAGTTGTGCTATAATCACTTTTGGTGATGAAATGGACCGCAATAATATCGATAAGATCGCCCAAAACAGCGAGGACCGCCTGCTGCTGGCCAAGCTCTGGGACAAGATCAACGCCGGCATCCGCCGCAGCATCCCTGCCAACACCCCATTCCTCAGCCCCCGGGAGCTGGAAATGAGCCGGTATCTGTTCGGTGACGAACCGGGCCTTTACGCCTTCGGCGGCTATGAGGACGCAGAGCGCAAAATGCTGATCTACCTGCCGGAATATCTGGACGAGTCTTGTCTGTGGGCAGAGGACAGCCCCCTGGTATGCCTCCATGCCGATTTTTACCACGGCGACAGCCCCAGCCACCGGGATTTCCTCGGGGCCCTGATGGGTTCCGGCATCGCACGGGAGACCGTGGGCGACATCTGCGTGGGTGAAAACGGCTGCGATTTCTTCGTCACCGCGGAGATTGCCCCTTATATCCTGCAGAATTTCACTTCCGCCGGCAGGACCCATGTGCAACTGAAGCAAATCCCCCTGCAAGAGGCCCGGATCCCGGAACCGGAAGTCAAAGAGATCCGGGACACCCTGGCTTCCCTCCGGCTGGACAGCGTGATCTCCAGCGGTTTTCGTATCGGAAGGAGCCTGGCCGCACAATATATCACCCAGGGAAAAGCAGCCATTGACGGCCTCCCCTGCGAGAAGCCGGATAAGATTGTTTCCGAGGGCGCAAAGATCTCCGTTCGGGGATTGGGCAAGGTCCGGCTGTCCGTGATCGGCGGACGAACGAAAAAAGACCGCATTTCCGTAACAATCCATCGCTATGTATGAGGTAAATGATATGAACTTGAACGAAATGATCACCCGGATCAACGAACTGGCCAGAAAAGCAAAGGCCGACGGCCTGAGTCCTGAAGAGCTTGCCGAGCGGGATCGGCTCCGCAGAGCCTATATCGACTCCGTGACGGCCAACCTGAAGGGCCAACTGGAACACACCACCATCGTTTATCCCGATGGCACCAAGAAAAAAGTGAAGCGCAAACCCGAAGACCCCACCTGAACGCAGCGGGGCCCGGCAAAACTGCCGGGCCCCGGTTTTTTATGCCATGCGGTCGAGAACCGTCTGCAGAGCGGGAACGCTGGAAATACCGCCGTGCTTGGTGGTGGAAAGGCCTGCTGCCGTGCAGGCAAAACGGACCGTATCCTGCAGTTCTTCCTCCGTCAGGTCCTGGGGGGCCTTGCCGGTCTGCAGCAGTTTCCAAACGGCACTGCCGCCGAAAATATCGCCGGCGCCGGTGGTATCCACCACCTTGATATCGGACAGACCGGGGACCATGCCCTTGGCCCGGGCATTTTGGAACCAGCAGCCCTCAGGGCCGCAGGTGACAAATACCAGCTTGACACCGCAATGATCCAGAATGTACTGCGCGCCTGCCACGGGGTCCAGATCAAAGAGGAAACGGACCTCTTCATCGCTGATCTTCACCACATCCGCCTGGTGCAAACCCCACAAAAGCTGTTCCCTGGCGCGGTCCAGGTCGTCCCACAGCGGCTTGCGGAGGTTGGGATCGTAGGTGATCAGCTTGCCCTTGCTTTTTGCATAGGCAACGGCCCGGCGGGTGGCATCCGCCGCCGGCTCATCGGTCAGGGACAAGGTGCCGAAATGGAAAACCTGGGCCTCATCGACGAGGGACAGATCCAGTTCCTCAAAGCGGATCCGGGTATCGGCACCGGGTTTCCGGGCAAAGGCAAATTCCCGGTCGCCGGAAGGATCCAGGGTCACGAAGGCCAGGGTGGTAAACACGCCGTCATCCATGACGAGGCCCCGGGTATCGATGCCGGCGGCATTGAGGGTGCCGGTCAGCAATTTTCCGAAGGTATCATTGCCAACCTTGCCCAGCAGGGCCGTCTTTGCGCCGAAAGAGGACAAGGCCGCCAGGAAATTGGCCGGTGCGCCGCCGGGGTGGGCCGCCATGGTGGGGTAACCTTCGGCATCGGCAGAAACGCAGGTAAAATCGATGAGCAGTTCGCCAAGAGCAACAACATTGATCATTGCAGGATCCCTCCAAAAGTTTTTTGTTATTATTTCATATTACCGCTCGGAATGCAAGAGAAAAAACGTGAAAAATCCGTATATTTAGTTTAATTGTATATTGACGAACTGTCCATTTTGCGGTATGATGAAATGGTAAATATGACCAAAGTTTCCGCAGGAAAGCTGGTCGAATTTAGGAGGTAGAAACAATGAGCAAGAAGATGAAAAACCGGATCCTTGCGCTGGCCATTGCGTTGCTGATGGTCGTGCAGATCCTGCCGGCATCTTTGCTGGCTGTGGAAGCAGCGGACAACGTCCATGTCCTGGATGCCACCGCTGACCTGACCGCATTCGAAGCCGGTGCGAAGGCAGACGGTGAAACCGAAAAGTTCCATGACTATTTCACCGTACACTACAGCGCAAAGAACAAGGTCGATCCGAGCAGCAAGACTTTTGACGACGGTTACTCCGCTACCCAGCGGCTGAACTTCGGCGCCAAGAGCAGCATCGGCTCAACGACCAAGAACGCGATTCAGTTTACCACTTCCGGCGCCGCCGTCGTGAAGGTCTGGTGGGTCTCCGGTGGTGACGGCCGTACCTTCGCCATCTACGACGCCAACGGCTCGACTCTGACCACCACCGATCCCGCCGCGTCCGTTAAGAACAGTCTGTACATCTCCGAACTGAACGTAGAAGCTGCAGGTACTTATTACCTGGGCCTGCCCGAAGGCAGCAACTATCTGTTCAAGCTGGAAGTGACCGAGAACGCCTCCGGTTCCGGCGAGGGCGGCAATACAGGTAACGATACCGTGACCAGCACCTACACTTTCGATGCCACCACCCTCACCGCCGCAGCAGACAAGGAAGCCGTGGAGGCCGGCACCGCTTTTGCTGAGGGCTATTTCACCAGCTTCGGCAAGCTGACCAAGCGTACCAAGAGCGAAGCTGTTTTCTGCGTGGAACTGGAAAAGAAGAACGCCGGCGGTTTGACTTTTACCGTTACCGGTACTGCCGATGTAACCGTGTGGATCGGCTCCACCGGCGGCAGCAACACCTCCACCTTTAACCTGCTGGATGCCAACGGCGTCGCCGTGGCCGACATGGACGGCACTGCAACGCCCGAAGTCACCGGCACTTCTTACATCGAAGTAACCTATAAGGCTTTGCCCGCAGGTACTTATCAGATTGCCTCCCCCAGCAGTGAACGCAACGCTCGGCTGTCCAAGGTTGTGGTCGTGGAGACCACCGCCGGTACCGCTGAACCTGAAGCTACGGAAGCCCCCACCGAGCCTGCCGCAGCCACTTCCTGGGATTTCACTTCCGATGATTACACCGGCCAGAATCCCTACAACGGTCTGTCCATCACCGGCAGCGCTTCCAAGCACGGCGCTACCTACGGCATGAACACCAAGAATTCCACCATCTCCGTCCCCGTCTCCGGTCCCTGCTCCGTGACCGTTTACGTCGGCTACAACTGGGACATTACCTTCCCCGACGGCGCCAATGAGTCCTTCCCCTCCGGTGACGGCGGCACGATGGTTCCCCTGACCTACAACCACACCGGCGAAGCCGGCACCGTGGACATCGTGGTGGGCGACGTTTCCAGCTACATCGCCAAGATCGAGTTGGGCGAGCTGGTGATTGACGAAGCCCCCGAGTATTCCTCCGATAAGATCTATGTTTGGGACTTCGGCGCTGAACAGTTGGATGCCGAGAAGTTCTTCAACATGCTGACCGTGGATGAGATCAATAGCTGGTTTGCCGATGTTGCTGCCGGTACCTCCGGCGTGAATCTGGCCAGCTTCACCACCGCCGACGGCCTGCTGAGCTTCAACGACGGCGGCTATCCCACCACCCACCGCCTGCGTACCACCAACGCCGCTCTGACCCGTTACGACAGCAAGAGTCTGAAGGATGCCGATGGCAATGTCTACAGCGGCTATGTCTACTCTAACAAGAGCGAGCCCGGTGTTTACTTCACCCTGAAGGTCGCCGCCGGCGATATCGTCACGCTGGTGGTCGGTTCCAACGCCAAGGCCGACTCCGACATCACCTTCGAGGCGCCTTCCGGTGCCAAGACCACCAAGACTCTTGTTACCGAAGATAAAAGCTCCGATGAGTTTTCTGAGCTCACTAAGAAAATGTATTCATCCAATATACGCGTTGCCCGCTTGAATTCGCTGTTTTTACCTCTTGTAAGTCTTCTGGGCTCTGTTGCCGTAGCCGCAGCTCTTCATAGCACAGGTACCGCGGTAATCGGCGGAAAACTGGATTACGGCGTGCTCTCTGCTTTTATTTCCTTCGCTATATGCATTATCGACCCTATTGTATCCATTTCCGGCATATACAATGAGTTTATTGCGGTGCAGGTGAATGTTGAGCGAGTCAGCTCCCTCCTCAGCGAAGAAACCGAGGCCGGAGAGACAGAAGAGGTTCAAGAAGTTTATGGCGACTCCCTGAATCCTAAAGTCGAAAACTATCCCCCAATCGAGGGAAACATTCGTTTTGAAAATGTTTGGTTCCGATACCCGGATGCAGATGAAGACGACTATGTACTCAAGGACCTGTCATTTACAGTACCCGCAGGTTCAACTGTGGCCCTTGTTGGCGAAACCGGTGCCGGGAAAAGTACACTTGTAAATCTTATTTGCCGCTTTTTTGAACCCAGCAAAGGTAAAATTTTTATTGACGGCACTGATTACCGCAGCCGTTCACGTCATTGGCTGCACTCTAATCTGGGCTATGTGCAGCAAAGCCCCCAGCTTTTCTCAGGCAGCCTGAGCTATAATATTCGTTACGGCAATATGGACGCCTCCGAAAGTGAAATGCTTACCGCTGCACAGCTTGTTTCCGTGGACAGGGTAGCCGCGCGCCTTGAAGATAGCTACGAAACAAATGTGGGTGAAAACGGCGACAGGCTCAGTATTGGAGAAAAACAGCTTGTTTCCTTTGCCCGCGCCATGATAGCCGATCCTCCCCTCTTTATTCTGGACGAAGCCACAAGTTCTATTGACACCGAAACAGAGGCTTCCATCCAGGATGCCATTTCCCGGGTGCTTCCCGGCCGCACCTCATTTATCATAGCCCATCGTCTTTCCACGATCCGAAATGCAGACATTATTATGGTTGTCGAAAACCATGGCATAAGCGAATCAGGTTCCCACGATGAACTTATGGCAAGAAAAGGCCGCTATTGGAAACTATACACAGCCATGCAGATAAAT
>SVLA01000094.1 GCA_015068175.1 Oscillospiraceae bacterium | reverse complement strand
GGCAGATAGTCAGCAACGCCGGCGGTGGAGGAGTGAGCGCGGTGAGCGGTGCCGAAGGCATCGTTGACGAAAATGTCAGCCAGGTCGGCCAGCGCCTTGCTCAGCTCGGGATCGTTCTTGGTCTCGCCCTTGATGTAACGGGTGTTCTCCAGCAGCATGACCTGGCCTTCTTCCAGGGCAGCGGCCTTGGCCTTGGCATCTTCGCCGGCTACGTCGGAAGCCATGATGACTTCCTGACCCAGAAGCTGGCTCAGGCGCTGGGCCACGATCTTCAGGCTCAGCTCGGGCTTCCACTCGCCCTTGGGCTTACCCATGTGGGAGCAGAGGATGACCTTGGCCTTGTGGGCGATCAGGTATTCGATGGTGGGCAGGGCAGCCACGATCCGCTTGTCGGAAGTGATCTTGCCTTCCTTGGTGGGGACGTTGAAGTCGCAGCGGCACAGAACGCGCTTGCCGGCTACTTCGATGTCCTCGATGGACTTCTTATTGTAGTTCATGTTGATTCCTCCATAAATGATTATTTACGCATTTTTCCGTGATCCTGCAGGCCGGGATAGTCCAACTGCCGCAGGGCTTCAAACACGGTGACGGCCACCGCGTTGCTCAGGTTCAGGCTCCGGGCCTCGGAGCGCATGGGGATGCGGATGCATTCGTCGTAGTGCGCCTGCAGGAAATCTTCCGGCAGACCCCTGGTCTCCTTGCCGAAGAACAGGTAACAGCCGTCGGAGAACCGGGCGTCGGTGTATCCCCGGGGGGCCTTGGTGCTGAGGCACCACATTTCTTTAACATCGTTCCGGGCGAAGAAATCCGCCAGGTTTTCATAGTCAAAGACTTCCACCATGTGCCAGTAATCCAGGCCGGCTCTGCGGACCGCCTTTTCCGAGATGTCAAATCCCAGGGGGCGGATCAGATGGAGCCGGCAGCCGGTGGCCGCGCAGGTACGGGCGATGTTGCCGCAATTTTGGGGGATCTCCGGTTCTACCAGGACGATATTGAGCATGACTTCCCCTCCCCAAAACACTTGCCTGCCTATTGTATGCCAAAGTCACCGTAAAATCAATCTAAAAAATGAGTTTTTTTACAACTTTTTAAAGTATATACATAAAAAATAAGCCGGAGGGATGAAATTTGTGGAAAATGCGGACAGGTTGCACAAGGAAGGGGGCCCCTGCGCCGTATTTTAAGGGCAATCGTTAAGTTTTCGTAAAACTTTGGCAAAACCTATTTACGGAAAAGGGGAAAAGTGGTAACATAATGTCAATTTATGAAAACCGCAGGAGGGTACTATGAAAGAACAACACGCAGATCAGGGATACCGGAAATTCTGGGCCACTATGAAAGAGATGACCTGGAAGGAACGGTGGGAGTATTTTTGGGAATATTATAAGGTAGCCACCATCGTCACCATCTTCCTGGCGGTGGTGCTGGGCACCATTTTGTATGATGCGCTGAAACCCCGGCCGGAGATCATCATCAAGGGCGCCGTGGTCAATGTGGCGCTGTCGGAGCAAACGGAAAAGGATCTGTCCGAGGGCCTGCTGGCCCTTTTTGAGGGGACGGAGGATCAGACGGCAGAGCTGATGTTCTCTACCATCGTCACCGATACCTCCGTGACCCACGACGCCAGCAGCAACTATGCCGAGATCACCAAGCTGGTGGCGGGCATCACGGCCCAGGAACTGGACTATCTGCTGATGGACGAGGCGGCGAAGAATTACTTCGCTCAGCAGGAGGTCTTCCAGGACCTGGCCAATCTGCTGAGCCGGGAGCAGCTAGCGGCTCTGGAAGGGCGGCTGGTGTACCAGACCCTGAAGGACGGCACCGAGGTGCCCACCGCCATCGATCTTTCCGGCTTGCCCCTGGATGAAGGCTGTACCACCGGCAAGGGCCTTTACATCGGCTTCCCCGGCAACACCGGCCGGGAGGACAAACTGGGCGCGTTGGTGGAATATTTGCTGGCGCTGGAAGGGAAATAAGGAGAAGTTCCCGCTTTTTCCGCCGGGGCGGATTGACAATCCCGGTTCTTTGTGTAATAATGTGTTGGTTAAATAAAAAACAAGAGAGGCTTTGATTATGAAGCAATCCAGAACACATAACTGCGGCGAGCTGCGGCTGAGTGATGCCGGAAAGAACGTCACCATCGTCGGCTGGCTGGAAAATGTCCGTGAAGTGGGCAGCAATTTCGCTTTCTGCGTGATCCGGGATTTTTACGGCACCACCCAGGTGGTCATCGAGAATGAGGCCATGATGAGCGTCGTCAAGCCCCTGAACAAGGAGTCCACCATCTCCGTCACCGGTACCGTCCGGGAGCGTGAGAGCAAGAACACCAAGATCCCCACCGGCGAGATCGAAGTGGTGCCCACCGAGATCAAGGTCCTGGGCAAGTGTGTCCACAATCAGCTCCCCTTTGAGATCAACAAGTCCAAGGCCGCCGATGAGAACACCCGCCTGAAGTACCGCTACCTGGATCTGCGGAACCCCGAAGTCAAGAGCAACATCGTGCTGCGCTGCCAGGTGGTGGCGGAGCTGCGGCGGCTCATGACCGAGAAGGGCTTCCTGGAGATCACCACCCCCATCCTGACCGCTTCTTCTCCCGAAGGCGCCCGGGACTACCTGGTGCCCGCCCGGAATCATCCCGGCAAGTTCTACGCTCTGCCCCAGGCCCCTCAACAGTTCAAGCAGTTGCTGATGACCTCCGGCTTTGATAAGTATTTCCAGATCGCTCCCTGCTTCCGGGATGAGGATGCCCGTGCCGACCGTACCCCCGGCGAGTTCTATCAGCTTGATATGGAAATGGCCTTCGCTACCCAGGAAGACGTGCTGACGGTGCTGGAGGAAGTGCTGTACCCCGTTTACGAGAAGTTCGGCAAGTACAAGAGGATCTCTCCCGCCCCCTGGCGTCACATCCCCTTCAACGAGGCCATGGAGCGCTACGGCTCCGACAAGCCCGACCTGCGGATCGACCTGGAGATCAGCGACATTACCGCGGAAGTTCAGGGCTGCGGCTTCGGCCCCTTCGAAGGCGCCACCGTCAAGGCTGTGGCTGTCCACAATTTTGACCAGGGCCGCAAGTGGATCGACAAGCTGCTGGCGGACGTGGAAGTTCAGACCGGCAATAAGGCCTGCTGGGTGAAGGTGGACGAGAACGGCCAGCTCACCGGCGGCGTTTCCAAGTTCCTGCAGGACTGCGCCCCCGCCCTGACCGAAAAGCTGGGTCTGAAGCCCGGCAGCTTCGTCTGCATGGCCGCCGGCAAGAAGACCGCCGCACAGAAGACCGCCGGCGTCATCCGCACCATGCTGGGCAAGCGGGTGCCCGGTCACTTCGACGAAGAGCAGTACGCCCTGTGCTGGATCGTGGACTTCCCTATGTACGAGATCGGCGAGGAGTCCGGCGCGCTGGAATTCTGCCACAATCCCTTCTCCATGCCCCAGGGCGGTATGGAGGCGCTGCTGGAGGCCGAGGGCAACACCGAGAAGCTGCTGGCCATCAACGCCAACCAGTATGACCTGGTGTGCAACGGCTACGAGTGCGCTTCCGGCGCCGTCCGGAACCATGATCCCGAGATCATGGTCAAGGCATTCCAGATGGTGGGTCTGGGCGAAGAGGACGTGAAGGCCAAGTTCCCCGCCATGTACAACGCCTTTACCTACGGCGCGCCCCCCCATGCCGGCGCCGCCCCCGGTGTGGACCGCCTGATCATGATGCTGACCGGCGAGGAGAATATCCGCGAGGTCATCACCTTCCCCATGAACAAGTCCGCCCAGGACCTGATGATGGGCGCCCCCACCGCTGTGGACAAGAGCCAGTTGGACACGGTCCATATTGCTTTGGTCGAGGAATAATAAATCCGGTCTGCCGCAAAGGATCCCTTGCGGCAGACTTTTTTAAGAGGGACTTATGCGTTACACAGACCTGGTGTTTGATCTTTACGGCACGCTGGTGGACATCCACACGGAAGAAAATGACCTGGTATGGGAGAAAACGGCCTTTTATTTCGGCTTTTACGGCGCCAGGTATACCCCGGCGGAACTGAAAGCCGCCTTTCAGCGGGAATTGACCGCCCGGGAGGCCATGGCCGGCCAGAGTTATGAATGTTTCCCGGATATTCCCTTCCAGGAGATCATGGCCGCTCTTTTTCGGGCCAAGGGGATAGACCGGGAAGCGGCGGCCCTGGGCATCAACGCCGCCCAGTTGTTCCGCATTTCTTCGCTGGAGTATATCCGGCTCTATCCCGGGGTGCGGGAAGCCCTGGCCCGGCTCCGGGCCATGGGCTGTCGGCTGTGGCTGCTGAGCAACGCCCAGCGGATCTTCACCGCCTATGAACTGCGGCATCTGGGACTGGGGGAAGAATTTGACGGCGTCTATATTTCTTCCGACTACGGCTGCCGGAAGCCGGATGCCCGGTTTTTCCAGGCATTGATCCGGGAGCAGGGGTTGGACCCGGCCCGATGCCTTATGATCGGAAACGATCTCCACACGGACATCGGCGGCGCCCGGAAGGTGGGCATGGCCACCTTGTATATGCACACGGCCTTGACTCCGGCAGATCAGCCGGCGGCGGACCTGATCCGGGAAGAACCCCGGCATTTCCGTTTTGAGGGCGACGATTGGCGGGAATTGCTGCAACTGATCCTGAGAATCCTGGAAAGGTAAATTGTTGTTTAGCGCAGCGTGAAAACAAAAAACGTTGTCATCCCGAGCGACCGAAGGGAGTCGAGGGATCTTCGCATTTCGTTCTTGATTGCAGTAAAATCGGTGCCAAGATCCCTCCACGCGGCTTCGCCTTGGTCGGGATGACAGCACTTTGTGTAATTTCTACTGCTACCGTAAACAACAATTTTTCTTATAATCAAGAAGTTGGCCCGGGCGGAAGATCCGTCCGGGCCGAAATTAAAGAGGAAAGAAAAAGAGGATCGTTCAATCCAGGTCAAGAAATTCTGTGGGGTCCATGCTTTCGCCGTTGCAGGTGACGCAGAAGTGGAGATGGTCCCCGATGGCGGTCTCCACATTGGCGGTGTTGCCGACGGTGCCGATGGCCTGGCCCATTTTGACGGTGTCGCCGCTCTGGATCAGCAGGTGATCGGACAAACTGGCGTAGACGGTGACATAGCCTCCTTCGTGGCGGATCACCACCGTGGTGCCCAGAGCATCGTCGGAATAGGTGGTATACACCGTGCCGTCAGCCGCGGCGCGGACCTGGGTGCCGGCTTCGGCGGCAATGTCGATGCCGTCGTGGACCCGCCAGTCCCGGGTGGTCTCGTTATAGGACAGGCAGTCCATGGCGTATTCATGGATGATTTCGCCATTTACGGGCATGCAGACCGTCAGCTTGGCCGGATCGGTGGGACTGATGACGTCCACATCGCTCTGATTGCCGTTGCCGGCAGGGTCCGAGGCTCCGGCCTGGACATTGCCGCCGTCGCCCTGAATGGTGGCGTCCGGGTCCTTGGACAGAGTGTTTTCGCTGAGATTTCGGTAATACAGATAGCCGGTGATCCCGATGGCAGCCGCACAGAGGATCAGGGCTATGTAGTAGCCCTTACCGGCGAAACTGCCGAATTTTTTGTTGTTTTGCATTGTAATGCACCTCCGTAGCCTAGTATTGCCATTTTCCCGCCAAATAAACCAGGGAATGGAAAAATAAATTGGTGTTTATGCTAGCAGTATCAATGACGCAAAGTGCTGTCATCCCGACCAAGGCGAAGCCGCGTGGAGGGATCTTGGTACCGATTTTGCTGCAACCAGGAACGAAATGCGAAGATCCCTCGACTCCCTTCGGTCGCTCGGGATGACAACATTTTGTTTTCACGCTGCGCTAACAACAATTTCCGGGACGGACGGTCTGAAAATATTCTGTGCCTATTCCGGGAAAAATAATTGACAAAACCCTTTTTTTAAGATATATGTATACTTGTCATAATTTGACGAAATAACCACAGAAACGGGGGAGGATAATGTCCAAGGAACTCATCAGACTCCGGGATCTTACCATGGAGTTCGACGGGGAGCGTATTCTTGACTCCATCAATCTCTATATCAATGACCATGAATTTTTAACCTTGCTTGGCCCTTCCGGCTGCGGCAAGACCACCACGCTGCGGATCATCGGCGGTTTTCTGACGCCCACATCCGGCACGGTGACCTTTGATGGACAAGTGATCAACGATGTCCCGCCCTATGAGCGGCAGATCAATACCGTGTTCCAGCGGTATGCTCTGTTTCCGCATCTGGATGTTTATGACAACATCGCCTTCGGCCTGCGGGTCAGCAAGACCCCCAAGGAGGAGATCGATCAAAGAGTGCGGGAAATGCTGGAGATCGTCAGCCTGAAGGGCTACGAGAACCGGCGGATCAACTCACTGTCCGGCGGTCAGCAGCAGCGCGTGGCCATTGCCCGGGCCCTGGTCAACCGTCCCAAAGTGCTTCTGCTTGACGAGCCTTTGGGCGCTCTGGACCTGCGCCTGCGGAAGGATATGCAGAACGAGCTGAAACGGATCCAGCAGGCCATGGGTATTACCTTTGTGTATGTCACCCATGACCAGGAAGAAGCGCTGTCCATGTCCGACACCGTGGTGGTCATGGACCGGGGCCGTATTCAGCAGATCGGCAAGCCGGAAGATATATATAATGAGCCGAAGAATGCCTTTGTGGCCGATTTTATCGGAGAAAGCAACATCCTGGACGGCGTCATGATCGCGGACCTGAAGGTCCGGTTCTTTGGCCGTGTTTTTGAATGCGTGGACAAAGGCTTTGAACCCAATGAACCTGTGGACGTGGTCATCCGTCCCGAGGACATCGATATCGTGGAACCCAGCCAGGGCCACCTGGTGGGCACCGTGACATCCGTGACCTTCAAGGGCCTGAATTATGACATCATCGTCGAATTCAAGGGCTTCAAGTGGCTGATCCAGACCACGGATTTCCATGCGGTAGGCTCGACCATCGGCATTCGTTTGAACCCGGAAGACATCCACATCATGCGTAAGAGTGAATACTCCGGTATGTTTGGCGACTACAGCTCCTACTCCGCCGAGTATGACGAGCTGACGGAGGATGCCGACGATGAAGAAGAATAATTCCATCCTCCTGAGCGCACCGTACATCCTCTGGATGGTGGTGTTTACCCTGATCCCTCTGGGCGTGGTGGGTTACTATGCCCTGACGGACCCCGATACCGGACTGTTTTCTTTCCGGAACATTCTGGAGCTGGGCAGCTATATGCCGGTGCTGGGACAGTCTATTGTCTACAGCCTGATCTCTGCCCTGATCTGCCTGGTACTGGGTTACCCCGTGGCGTATTATATCGCCCATCGGTCCGCCGTGACCCAGAAACTGCTGTATATGTTGGTCATGCTGCCCATGTGCATGAGCTTCCTTCTGCGGACCCTGGCCTGGGTGGGCCTGCTGCAGGATACCGGCATCATCAACAACATCCTGGAAGCCATCGGTCTGGACCGGATCCCCATGATCCGCACCCCCGGCGCAGTGGTGCTGGGCATGGTGTACAACTATCTGCCCTATATGATCCTGCCGCTGTATGCCACCATCGTGAAGATCGACGGCCGGCTCATTGAAGCGGCGGAGGACCTGGGCTGCACCCCGGTGCAGACCTTTACCAAGGTCACCCTGCCCCTGAGCATCCCCGGCATCCTTTCCGGCATCACCATGGTGTTCGTGCCGGCGGTTTCCACCTTCTATATCTCCCAGAAGTTGGGCGATCCTGAGACCATGCTGATCGGCGACGTCATTGAGCGGCTGTTCAAGCAGGGCAACAATCCCAACCTGGGTGCCGCCCTGAGCCTGGTGCTGATGGCCCTGGTGTTCGTCTGCACCGGCATCATGAACCGCTTCGGCGGC
>SVLA01000093.1 GCA_015068175.1 Oscillospiraceae bacterium | reverse complement strand
CCTGCGGAAGCTGGAACAGCAGAGCCCCATCCTCCTCAAATCCGAGATCCCCGGCCTCCTGGCGACTCTGGATGATCTCTTCGGCAAAAACGCCCTGCCCCAAAGCCAGGCATTCCTCACAGCACTTCACAAAAGCGTTTGACCCATCCTGATCCCACCAAAAGGAGGGTGATCCTTTATGAACAGCAATTGGCTGGATCTGCAGCACCGGGCCTTTTTGGCCTACCTGAAGGAGTTAGACGGCTCTGCGGTTTCCCATGACCTCCATGCCGCAACCCGGGAGGCCCATTTCGACGCGGTGCTGACGGACTGCACCGTGAATACCGACTGGATCGAGCAGATCGAGAAGGCCCTGCCCTTTATTGAAAATGCCGTACGGGAAAATCGCCAGTTCATTCTCCGTCAGGGCGAAACAGTCCCCATCGAGAAGGTGCGGCAGGTGTCCCGGTCCTCTGTGGAACATTTGGCCCGCCACAGCGAGCTCATCACCCGCAAACCCCAGGAGGGGGACGATCTGATCCCCGACCATCTCCATGTGACGGAAAACATCGGCACCTATGCCGTGTACGAAAATCGATTTTTGTATATGCTCCTGCGCTATCTGCAGGACTTCGTGGAACTGCGCCACCGGAAGGTACTGCAGCTTCGCTCCGCCTTTTCTTCCGAGATCGGCCTGGAGCAGGAGATCCACAGCCACACCCGGAACGGCCGGTTCGAGCTTCGCCACAGCGAACGTACCACGGATATGGAGGGCGTTCAAAATCCGGCCACGGAAGAAGCCCTCCGGCGCATGATGACCATTATGCAGGCCACCGACCTGCTTCTGCGCACGGACCTGATGAAGGAAGTCTCCGCCGCCCCCATGCTCAAGCCGCCCATTACCCGGACCAATGTCCTGCTCCACGATCCCAATTTCCAGGCTGCTTTTGAGCTGTACTCCTATCTGTTCGCCTACAGCACCGACGGTTTTGAGCAGGTGGAGCGCCATCGCAGCAGCGGCCGATGCACGCCGGAACTGCTGGCCCACCTCCACGCGCTGCAAAATTTGACCTCCTATCTTTCCTACCGTCACGGCGGTATGGAAGAAGAACTGGACCGCCGGTTCTTGGAGGAAGAAGAGCGCCGGAAAGCCGCCGCTGAGGAAGAGAAAAAGGCCCTCCTGGCCGCCCTGAAACAGCGGGTCGGGGATTTGGAGGGTCCTGCCCTCTCCTACATCCTGGCCCTGGAGCAGCGCAACGGCCAGCTTGAGAAGAACATGGCGGCCCTGGCCCTCCGGCAGGATCTGCAGAAACAGCTCCAACAGGAATTGGAAGCCGTCCAGGCAGAAAACATTACCCTGGGCGAAAAGCTGCGTCGGGCAGAGGACGAAAACCGCCGGTTGAGCCACAGCAATGCCCAACTCCAGGAAAACACCCAGCGGCAGCAGGCCGATTTCGATGCCCGGCAAAAGGCCCTCCAGACCCAGCACACGGCCACCGTGGCCAAGCTGAAGCAGGAATACCAATCCGCCTATGGCGCCTTGGCCGAAGAACTGGCCCTGGCCCAGGGAAAACTCCGGGCCAGGGACCTTGCAGAAGGAAACGAAGACCTGGCGGAAGTGTTTGACACCCGGGAATCCTTCTCCCGGCTGGAGGCCCAATACAAGGCTTTCACCCGTTACTACCAGCAGCAATGGACCCTGGCGAAGAAACAGCTTCGCCGGCAGCTATGGAAAAGATCCAAAAAGTAAGGAGGCAGATCCATGAAAGAATCCGCGCACAAGCTTTGGATCCGTATTGCGATCCTTGTCCCCCTTATTGGGATCCTGTTTTTCCTTCTGCTCAGCCGGCTGGATGATCCTTCTTCCTCCGGCATCTCCTCTTCCCTGGTCAATTCCGAGACCGTCTACTTCATGATCGCCCTCTGCATCGCCGTGCCCCTGGGGCTGACCGTTTTGCTGACCGCCCTGATCCTGAACGCGGCCCCCCTGTTCCGGCGCCTGCCCAGGATCAAAAAACAGCGGCGCCGCAAGACTTCCCGCTTTCCTAATCTGACCCGGATCGATGCCGCATCCAAAACCGTCCGCGCCATCCCCTATGACCGCAGATCCCTGGGCGACATTTGCGCGGACTTCCGGAATTTTTCCGCCAGCCGCCTGGGCCTTTACTACGACATCGCCGACATCCGCCGGTTCGTGGCCGGCATGGGTATGAGCCACCTCGTCATCCTCCGGGGCATGTCCGGCACCGGCAAGACCTCCCTGGCCTACGCCGCCGGCGAATATTTCGGCAATCCCTCCACCATCGTCCCCATCCAGCCTATGTGGAAGGAGCGCTCCGACATCATCGGCTATTTCAACGAATTCACCAAGCGGTTCAACGAAACCACCCTGCTGTGCAAACTCTACGAAGCCGGCGGAAACGATGACGTGTACATCACCGTCCTGGACGAGGTGAATATCTCCCGGATCGAATACTATTTCGCGGAATTTCTCTCCCTTTTGGAGATCCCGGATCCCTCCAAGCGGGCCCTGGATGTGGTCTCCGATTCCTGGGACACAGACCCCCAGCGCCTGCAAAACGGCAAGCTGATCCTGCCGGAAAATATGTGGTTCGTGGGCACCGCCAACAATGACGACTCCACCTTCTCCATTTCCGACAAGGTCTATGATCGGGCCGCGGTCCTGGATCTGGACAAAAAGAGCCAGCCTTTCCAGGCTCACCGGGCCGCCGGCGCCCACATTTCCTATTCCGACCTGGTCCGCCGCTTCAACGATGCCCAATCCCGCTACCCGCTCACCGACGGCAGCCGGGACAAGCTGGCGAAGCTGGATGCTTACATTTCCCAAACCTTCCGCATTTCCTTCGGCAACCGCATCATGGGCCAGCTTCAGCGGTATGTACCCATCATGATCGCCTGCGGCGGCACCGAGATCGGCGCCCTGGACGATATTCTGGCCCGGAAGATCCTGCGGAAGCTGGAACAGCAGAGCCCCATCCTCCTCAAATCCGAGATCCCCGGCCTCCTGGCGACTCTGGATGATCTCTTCGGCAAAAACGCCCTGCCCCAAAGCCAGGCATACCTGCTGCGCCTGCAGCGCAACAGTTAACCCGGGAAGTGAGGTGCTGATATGAAATTACCCAAGAAAACCGTCACCGCCGCTTCCTATGTTGCGGGCATCGGTGTCATCGCTTCCGCCGTCGTTCTGGCGATACTGCTGCTCCTCAGCGTCCTGGGCCTCATCCATCCCCGGCAGACCCGGATCACCCTGCACACCCCCACCCTGGACCAAACCTACAGCGGCAGCACCGTCATCGGCAGTATGCCCCAGCTCCGCTTCGGCCGGCTAAACAACGATCATCATTTGGAAGTTCTGACCCTGCCGGAGCATCAAACCGTAGGCGTCTACGCCAACACCCCTACCTATGTGATTTTGGATGCCACCGGGGCCGATGTCACCGAACAGTATGACATCACGGAAGATTTCGGCGACATCGTCATTTCCCCGCGGCCCATCACCCTCTTTGCCCCCAACCGCTCCAAGATCTACGACGGCACACCTTTGGAACCGGACCAGATCCAGGTCCGGGGCGAACTGGCCCCTGGCCACCAATTTCAGCTTACAGGCGCCAACAGCCTGACCCTCCCCGGCCAGGAACCCATTGCCCCCAGCTACGCCATTTTGTCCGCGGAGGGCCACGATGTCACGGATCAATACTGCATTGAGGATGCGCTTGGCTCCCTGACCGTCTCCCCCATCCCCCTTTCCATTCACACCGGTTCCGCCACCGCCACCTACGCCTACCAGGAGCTGACCGCGCCCAACTGGAAACACGCATCCGGCAAGCTGCTGGAAGGCCATCAGCTTTCCGTGACCGTCACCACCGTTTTGCGGGATGTGGGTTCGGCCCCCAATGAGGCCCAGGTCACGGTCACCGACGCGGAGGGCCGGGATATGTCCCATCTTTATGACATCCGCATCACCTGCGGGACCCTGGAACTGCGCCCCATCCCCCTGACCTTCAAAACCGCCAGCGACACCAAGGTCTATGATGGCACCGATCTCACCGCCCCGGAATGCACCCTTGCGGAGGGCGCTCTGCCGGCCGATCACCGGATCACCGTTGTACGCTCCGCCGCCATCAATCGGGTAGGCGCGGTGGATAACACCATGCTTCTGCAGATCACCGATGCCAACGGCCGGGACGTGACCTACCGCTACGATATTTCTTATCAGTACGGCACCCTCACCGTCCAGCCCCGGACCCTGACCCTCCGCACCGGGAGCGCCCAAAAAGTGTACGACGGCACGGCCCTGGCCTGCAATGAATACGAGATCCTCAGCGGCAGTCTGTGCGGCAACGCATACATTGAATTGCTCTGCACCGCGCTGGCGGAACCGGGTTATTGTGACAACGCCGTTCTGTCCTGCGCCATCTACATCAAGTCATCCTCCGGCCAGCTCACGGATGTCACCAACTGCTACCGCATTTCCTACGAATTCGGCTCCCTGGAAATCCTGCCCAACTGATCCAACGGAAAGGAGGCGCCCTATGGACTCCGAGATCAGCATTTCCTATATCCCCCATGCCGACAGTCCCCGCTATGCCCGCTACGCCGCCCGGCTCCAAAATCTTAAAAGTATTTTGGAAACCCTACGGCGCCATCGGCTCCTCATCGCCTTCCTGACGTTGGCGGTACTGGGCCTTCTGGCCGGTCTTTTGAGCTATACCGGCACCTTCACCACTCCCCTGACCTGCACCGATTTTGTCTACGGTGAAACACCGGCGGCCCAGGTCCAGGCCTTTTGGGCCGAAGTCCGCTATGAATTCGCCCCGGTGGACAGCGATGCCGCCTGGAGCAGTCAGACCCCCACGGCGCCGGGATCTTACCGGATCCGGGCCGTATCCCAAAACGGTTTCGGCACTCCCCGTTACAGCAACAGCGTCCAAGTCCGTATCCTGCCCCGGGACCTGAATGTGACTCTTTCCGACACCCGGTTCATCTACGGCGCACCCGTCCGGGAACACTTGCAGGCCGCCACTTCCGTCACGGGCCTGGCTCCCGGCGACCGGATCGCCGCCCTGGAATATGACAGCCAGGCAGACGAAACCGCCTTCGGCCACTACGCCGTCGCCCCAACATCCATCCGCGTCGAAAATGCCGACGGCCTGGACGTGACCGCCTGCTACCGCATTTCCACCACCGGCGCCGCCATGATCATCGATCCGCGGCCCCTGGACATCAGCGCCCAAAGCGCCGAAAAAACCTACGACGGCCAGCCCTGGGATCACACCGCCGGCACCGCTGCCGTCACCGGTGGCAATTTAGCCCCCGGCGATACCTTGGAAGCCACTTTCGAATCCATGGCAGAGCATGTCGACGCCGGCGTTTATCCGATCCCCTACTCCTACGGGATCCGCAATGCCGCCGGCGAGGACGTGACCGCATTTTACGCCATCACCGCCCACGAAGCTACATTGAATATTCGCCAACGGCGGATCTACATCACCACCGGCAGCGCCGAAAAGCAGTATGACGGCGCGCCCCTGGTCTGCAGCGAATGGCGCATGACCGACGGCACCCTGCTGGAGGAACATACCCTGGCAGGCACCGTCACCGGTACCCGCACCACCACCGGCACATCTAAAAATTCCATCGACCTGGCCGTTTACGACGAAGCCGGCCTGGATGTGACCCACAACTATATCTTTGTCATCACCCAGGGCGAACTGAAAGTGATCCCCATCCGCCTGGTTTTTGAGACCGGCAGCGCAGAAAAAGTATTTGACGGTACCGAACTTCGCAACGACCAATGGCAGCTTGTTCAGGGCGAGACCCTTCCCGGTCACAATCTGACAGCGAAAGTCACCGGCTCCCTGCTCTACGCCACTACCCTGCGCAATACCCTGGCGGTCACCATTACGGACCGGCGGGGCAGAAACGTCACCAACGAAGGCTACGAGATCGTGATCAACTACGGCACCCTCACCGTCACACCCCGGCCCATCACCGTCACCTCCCGCAGCGCCGAAAAACTCTATGACGGATATCCCCTGACCGCCCAGAATTTCGACCTCACCGAAGGATCCCTGGGCGCCATCAACGGCTATACCCCCTACTTCAACACCAGCTTCACCGGCTCCCAAACCGCGGTCGGCAGCAGTCCGAGCTACTTCTCCGTCCGCATCTATAATTCCTTAACCAATGGGGACATTACCTATTGCTACGACATCACCTACGAATACGGCACCCTCAAAGTCCTGGACAATCCGAATTACAAGGATCCCACCGAGAGCAACAAGGAAACCGGCATTGGCAGCCACAATACCCCCACCAAGCTCAATTTCCCCACACCCTCCGGTACCGTCTATGCCACCGTCAAGGGCATTAAGGGATTCTCCAAAAGCACCCAGGTCTACTTCCGGGACACCTCCTACGGCAACTATAACGGCAGCGGCTGGGACGCGGCGGCCCCGGACACCAACTCCTACAGCGGCAAGAAAAACCTGGCCCTGGTCTTTATTGGCCGTTCCCTGAGCTATACCAGCGCCCGTTCCTCCGAGATCTACATTGAGCGGATGTCCTATTGCCCCACCCTCCTTCCCTATTATGCCAACAATTATTACGCAACCGGTGCCTCCGGCAACGATTGCTGCCTGGAAGACGGCCACCAATCCTATGTCCTGACGATGTACACCGACTATTCCTACGAAGACTTGCAGAATATGACCGTCAGCAAATACGAAACCGATATGGAGAAAATCTACCGGGCATTGGTGCATAGGCGTTACACGGTGATCCCGGAAAGCACCAAAGAAGCGCTGCTGGCATGGGCCGAAGAGCAGGGCATTTGGGCCGACAGCAGCACCCTGGTGCAGGATATTCAAAATGCCGTCCGCAACGGTGCCATCTACAATCTGAACGCCGACCCCTATCCCGAGGGCGTGGACGTGGCGGTCTATTTCCTGACGGAGGCCAAGGAGGGCATCTGCCAGCACTTTGCCACCGCCGCCACCTTGCTGTACCGCGCTTTCGGCATCCCGGCCCGGTATACCGTCGGCTTCGTGGGCTATGTCCAAAACGGCACCACCACGAAACTGACCGACTACAACGCCCACGCCTGGGTGGAGATCTATGTGGACGGTCTGGGCTGGGTCCCCATGGAAGTCACCGGCAGCGGTTTTGTGGAAGGTGACCCCAGCCAGGGCGGCAGCATCATCAAACCCTCCCTGGTCCTGAAGGCCTTCAGCGGCGAAAAATACTACGACGGCCAGCCTTTCGCAGAAAGCGACCTGGCGCAGTATTACATCGTTTCCGGCCAGTTGGCCGAAGGCCACCGCATGGAAGTCACCGTCTCTTACGACAAGAACGTCACCACCCCCGGCGATTACATCAACAAGATCACCAGGTGCAAAATCTACGACGAAAACGGGAAGGATATCACTTCCACATACTATGACCTGGTCCTGATGCCGGGGACCCTGACCATCCACCGGCGGCCCATCACCGTTACCTTCGGCTCCGCCACCAAGATCTACGACGGCCAGCCTCTCCAATGCACCGACTACTGGATCAGCGCCGGCAGTTTGCTCCCGGGCCATGCGCTGCATGTGGAGATCCCCGAAAGTATCACCGAACCGGGCACCCTGGTGGTTTACCCGGAAACGCTCCGGGTCCTCGACATCAACGGCGCCGACATCCGTTATGCGGATGAATACTATGAAGTTCTCGTCACCCCCGCCACCCTGACGGTCCACTCTCCGTAACAACCAACGGGCCTGCTGCAGCGCAGCAGGCCCGCAGACTGTCGAAAAAGCTCAGCGAAAGCTGGGCTTTTTCTAATTTATGTGATATAATGATTTCGGGTGATGAAAGATGCTGGAACG
>SVLA01000092.1 GCA_015068175.1 Oscillospiraceae bacterium | reverse complement strand
GTTGTTGGCCGCGGATCTCACGGCGATTTTCCAGGCCGACCTTCATGGCAACGGCGTTGATCATGGCATCGGCGGCCTCAAAACTGTTGATACCGCTGCGATCCAGGGCCAACAACGCCTGCACGGTCTTTTCCTGCACCGCCGTGCTGAAGCCCAGGTACAGATCCAGGTCCGCACCCAAGTGGGCATCCGTCAGCGCCTTTTCCAGGGCTTTGGCATCAGCGGCGGTCCGGAAGGCATCCAGCGCCGCCTGGGTCTTTTCCGCAGGGGCCGTAGCCGCGATCTTCAATTCCGTGGTGGCGTTCACCGCCAGGCAGCTGCAAGTACGCAGCAGTTCCTGCAGAACTTCGCCGGCGGCCAGCCGCTTGCCGGACTCCGTGGGGTTCAGTTCCCCGTCCAAGGTCCAGACCGTCTGGCTTTGGGCTCTGTAAAGATTGGCGTACAGCACGTTCTGATCCATGGCCACGGCCCGGATCGCCGCATTGTATTCTGCGCACAGCTGGCTATCCGTTCCCTGGATATAGGGCAGGCCCGTTACCAGGATCACCGTGCCCACGCCGCTTTCCTGCTTCAAAGCAGAGATCAGCTCCTTCAGCTTTGCGGCATAGTCGGCGGCGGAAGTACCGCCCAACATGGCGCCGACACCGTCGGACAGCACGATCAGGTGGCCCTGCTCCTCCAGGATGGCATCCTTGCTCCATGCCACCAGGGCCGCTTCGGGCGTCTTGTTTTGGTAAGCGATCAGATCGCTGATTAAAGTCTCATTCCACTGACGGACCACATCGCCGGCAAAGACCACCTTGCCGAAGGGCTCACTGCGGCGATCGGCGGAGTAGATCTCCGGCAGGCCCTTGAATCCGGACAGGCTGTGCAGGCCGTTGCCCTCGGTGCAGAACATCAATTCCAGATTTTCGCAGGCAAAGAATGCCGCCGGCAGCCGGTCGGTGGAGTAAGTACCCAGCACCTTGCCGGTGCTGTCCTGGATCTCAAACTTCAGCACATTGTTCCCAGCGGTCACATGGACCAGCCAGGTATCATTTGGGGTCTCACCGCTGATCCACTGATTGCCGCCCATCAGATCCGTCCAGTTTCCGTCCCACATCTGCCCCTGAATGGCAAACTGGCCATCCTTAAAACGCAGACGGGCAAAGAAATACTGCTCAGGATTCTCGCAGAAACGAAGGCGGATCGCGCTGGAGGCGCCATCCTTGCCGTAATCCGTCACCGTCACGGCATAAGTAAAGTCCAAACCGGCGGCGGCATCCAGGCCGGCATTATATTCCATCCAGCCAAAGCCGGCATTTTTCGTAGTAAAGTGCAGATTGCCCTTGTCGTCCAGCTCCGGCTTCCACACGTCATCGCAGGCAAACAGATTTTGGCTGACGACTTTTTCCTCCTCGCCCAGTACCGGGTTGGTCAGGTAGTAGGGCGCATTGTTGCCGTCGCAACTGATGGCCACCGCCACTTCGGTACCGTGGAGGACCATCTCACTGAACTTATTGCGGATGGTGGCATCGGAGAAATTGCCAGGCTTCAGGATGGCGCTGCCCAGGCTGGTACCGTCCTCATTATCCAGCAGTTTGATCTGCAGTGCATCCTGGGAATTATCCCGCACCAGTTGCACCTTCATATCCTTCAAAACACCGCCGCTCATCTTGGAAGCCCAAACATCCAGGACATTGGGACTCCAACTGGAGGTGGCCGCTGTCCACCATTGGGCGCCGATGTGGACCTGATACATACCACCGCCGCTGCGGTAGCGCTGCAGGCGGATGAACAGGTAATCGCCGGTGGCGGAATCCTTCAGGCACAGCGCCATCTTTTCCGCCCAGGTATTGTTGCTGTTGATGGTGGTGTTGACCACCCAATCCATGGAGAAAGTGAAACTCTGGTTCATATCCAGGGTTTCGTTCCAAAGGGCCTCGCCACCGTTGGCCTTGGTGAGGATCAGCACGGAATCTTCTTTGTCGACGGCCCAGTTTTCACCCAAGGTCCACACCTCGCTCCCTCTGCTGTCGGGTTCAACGCCCAGTTCGCCGCTGCCGGCATCGGGGTCTTCGCCCACCTGAGAATCGTCGCCCTTCTCTTCTTTATAGTTGGCCAAAGAGAAGAAGCCGCCGCGGTACATACCGATCTCAATGTTGTCCACATCGCCGCAGGCTGCGGTCAGTACTCTGGGGGCATCATTTCCGGCGCCGGTGATGGTCACCGTCAAATAACCGCCGTTGACGCGGTTGATCTCCATGTGGACCTTACAACCGTCAGCTTTCAGCCAATCGCTGCCCACGCCGTTGACCTTGGGATAGACCTGATTGCCGTCGCCGTTGTTGGCATCCACTTCCAGGATGGTGCCGCCCAACTGGATATAGGGGCTGGTACGGTTATCGCAGGTAATATCAAAGGAGATCTTGAAATTGTTGGGACTATCCACCTTTCGCCACATACGCGTGGTGGCGGAGGTGTTGTAATCACAAGTAATGACACCGTTCTCGGTCGTCCATCCGTCGAAACGGTTGCTGTCCGTCTGCCAACCCTGATCTGCAGGGGATTGGCCCGTCGCCAGGATCGCCGCAGGCAAAATGCTCAGCAGCAACGCCGCCGCGATCATCATGCTCAATATACGTTTCATGGTATCGTTCCTTTCGTGTCACGGTCTATCTCGGCCCATTTTGCAGTCACAGATATTTGCGAAATTAGAGTGATTAGGCAAAAAGGGCACCGCACTATGCGGTGCCCAAATTGCGTTATGGAATTAGTGCTTCTTGGAAACAACAGCGATGCCCATAGCGGAAACAGCCAGCAGAGCAACGACGACGCCGAAGATGTCGCCGGTCTTGGGGTTGGCGGGCTTGGTCTCAGCAGGAGCTTCAGTTGCGGGAGGCTCGGTTGCGGGAGGCTCAGCAGCGGGGAAGGTCACGGTGTAGGTAGCGATGCCGCGCTGGGGATGGTTGCCGCAGTCGAACATAGCCAGCTCCAGGTTGGTAGCGGAAGCATCACCGATCGCCATATCCATGGTGATGGGGGTAGCATTGTCCTTACCGGTAACGGTGACCTGCAGGTTGCCGCCATTGGCGCGAACCAGCTTCACGGTGACGACGCACTCGGTAGCATTCAGCCAGTCGAAGTTGTTCCAGTTGCCGTTGGCGTCCATGTTCTTAACAAAGAACTGGTTGCCATTGCCGTTCTCGGCGTTCAGCTCGATGATCAGGCCGAACAGCTTGATGACGGGGCGGCTGTTGGTCTCGGAGTCCACAACGACGGTGATCTCGAAGTTATCGGGATCCTCGATGCCGTGGCCGATGCGGTTGTCGTTCTTGCCGGAGCCATTACCATTGATCATGGTCATGGAGCCGTCGTCGTTCAGAGTCCAGCCGTCGTACTGGCCGTCGTCATCCCACCAGCCGCTGTCAGCCATGGAAGCTGCAGAAGCAACAGTTGCCAGACCCAGAACCAGGGTCAGTGCCAGGAGAACAGAAATCAGTTTCTTCATAAAATAGTCCCTCCAAATTCATTTATTATCGGCATTTCTGCCGCTAATTACATAATCAGCTTACGCCTTCTTCTTGCGGATGACCACGATGACCACAACAGCCACAACCACCACAGCAACAATGGCGATGATCAGGCCGATGCTGGTGTCGCCGGCGGGGGCGTCGTCAGCAGGGTCGGTAGCCTTGGGCTCAGTAGCTTCGGGTTCAGTAGCCTCGGGCTCGGTGGGCAATTCTACAGGATCCGTAGGGGCCTCGGTGGGGGGCACCACGGGAGCGGGCTCGGTGGGCAGTTCCACATCAGCGCCCTCAGTCAGGGTAATGGCACCGAAACGGGCGCATCCTCTGTAAGCCATGATCTCCACGGTATCGGTCTCAGCGGTCACAGGCACGGTGATCAGCTTGAACTCACCGATGACGTTCTCGTTGCTCTCGCCGGCGATCAGGATGTGCAGGTCGCCGCCGTCCTTACGGGCCACGGTCACATTGACCTTGGAGTTAGCCGCCTTGATCCAGTCATAAGTCTGGTTTCTGCCTTCAAAGCCTTCGGTGTTGTTGGTCTTCAGGTAGACCTGGTGGCCGTCGCCGCCGTTTCCGTCGGCTTCAATGCGGACACCCATCACAGAGATGGCGGGGCTGGTCATATTGTTGGCGGTCAGGGTCATTTCCAGGCGGAAATTGTTAAAGTCGGTGATCATGCTCTTCCACAGTTTCATGGGTTCTGCATTTTCCCAGCCGATGTTGAAATCGCCTACAATCTCGTCGCCTTCCTTGGTCCAGCCAAGGAAATTGTCATTGGCAACTTTCCAACCGTCAGCAGCCAGTTCATTCTCGTCAGCGGAAACCAGAGCAGCCAGGCTCAGGACCATCATCAACGCCAGCATCAGGCTAAACAGTCTCTTCATTTTTCGATTCCTCCAAATCATGTATGTGGCGATGCCGGGAGGGGCACGCCTATGGTAATAATATCTTCTTCTCGCGCCTTTGTCAATCGGTTAAACAAATTATTTTTCGTAATTTGTCTGGATCGTCAATAATGCTATCGCTGTTCTGTTGAATATAACGAAAAATAACAGCAAATGTTATAACATTTGACCCATTTCGCCCAAGAGTCCGTTTTTTAGACGTTTTCTTTTTCCCAGCCGGGCCTGAAGCCCATACTCTCCAGCAACGCCGCGCCGCAGATCATGGTGGCGGAGGTGGCATTGAACATGATGCCGTACACCGACTGTGCAAAAGAGGGGGTCATTTCCGGGATCCGGTCCACCACTTTCCCCCACCAGGGCAGATACCAGCCATCGCAGTTCCGGGCGGAAGCAAAGATGTTCTCCGCCGTGCGGAACAACAGATCTCTCTGCGCCGCCGTGGTCCGTTCGGTACCCAGCAGGGTATGGATATAGCAGCGCAGCATGGTGGCATTGGTATGTCCGTCACGGTCGTTGAGGTAAGCGCCGTTGTTATCGTACCGCTTTTCCAGGGCATCCGCCGTCTGGATAGCCTTCCGCAGGCATTCCTCGTCACCGAACATCTCATAGCGCATGACATTCACAGCCGCCATGCCCATATTGGCAAAAATGGCGCTGACGCTGCCCAGTTCCCGGATATCATGGGGTCGCAGTCCGCCGCTGGGGCCATTGCGCTCGTCTCTGTTTTCCCGATCCTTGTTGAAGTCGATCCAGTACAGATGGTCGATCACATCCACGGTATAGGGGCTTCCGTCTTTCCTGCCGTTTTCCACGGTGTAGACCCGGTCCCGGCGGAATGTATGCTCTACCCAATCGCACAATTGCAGAGTTTTCTCCTCCAGTTCGGGGCAGAACTTGTCCGTTTCTTTGGTAATACGGCTATATTCCAGCGCACTGATCAGCAGGCTGACGATGTAAGAAGACTTCCACTGGTCATTATACTGGGCCCAGTCATTGTACCAAAGGCCCTCAGCCCGCAGATCGTCGCCGTCTTTGTAATGCTCATAGGCACCCAGCAGGGTGGTCTTGACCATTTCCAGGGCCTCATCGTCTCCGGTGAAGCGGTAGGCCATCAGATAGCACATAATGTCCCAGCCCACGTCGTCCACCGCCAGATTGGGTTCGCTGCCGAAATTGGCCACCATCTGCTCCCGGGTAAACACGGATTTCAAATAGCGCCATGTGCCGGCGATCCGCCCTGCGGTCTCTTGGTCGCCGGTGGCATCATAATAGGTTTCCATGGCGATCAGTAGCATGGTCACCTCCCAAATCATCAGCGGTTTTTCCACCACCTGACCGCAATGGGTGGGCAGGATATGGCCGCCATCCTCATCCGTCCAGAACCGGGCATACACATCTTCCAGGGCTTTTTTCGCCATTTGACAGTACTTACCTTCCATAGGATACTCCTTTCCGAATGCACAAATGTCATTTATTGCCAATTAACTTAACAAAATGAAGGGGTAATTTCACGGCTCAGCGGATCTCCGTGAGCCGTGAAAAGGATTATTTGTGAATGATCACCGTCTTGATCTCGAAGGGGCGGAAGGTCAGAGCCACGGTGTTGCCCTCCACGGGCAATACATTCTCCGGCTCTTCCATCAGGTTGGTCTCGGTGCAGCCGGCCGGAGCCACTGCCGTGTACAGCAGGCACTCCGTCCGCTTGTTTTCAGCTTCATACATGCGCACCACGATATCGTCGGAATCCTCCGCCTTCTTCACGGTCTCGATGACCACGTTGGGAGCGCTGATGCTCAGCATGGAGTACACGCCGGGCAGCTCGCCCTGCTGCGCAGGCACCGCCACCGCAGGTGCGTGGAAGTTGAAATCGTAGGCCCGGTCACGGACACGGCCTGCCAGCAGATCTCCGCCGTGGGGGTACAGCGCATAGGCAAAGCTATGGTGGCCGATATCCGCCTGCTTGTCGGGATAGGTACTGCACTTGAGCAGGGTAATATTCAGGCTGTTGCGGGTGGCATCGAAGCCATACTTGCAATCATTGAGGATGGCCATACCGAAGCCGCCATCGGACAGATCCGCATACTTATGGCCGCAGACCTCAAACCGCGCAAAGTCCCAAAGGGTATTCTTATGCACCGGCCGCTGGACATAGCCGAACTGGATCTCGTAGGAAGCATTCTGGGCGTTGACATCCACGGGATGCTCCGCCTTGACGAACAGATTGTGTTCCTGCCAGTCGATCTCATATTCATAATGAAGCAGATCCGAACCGGCATAAGCCATCATATAAGTACGCAGGGTGGAGTTGCGGAACTTTCGATCCACGCAGATCACGCCCCGCACCGGGCCGGCTTCCAGGACCTGCACATCGGTCACCTGGTCGATGACCCGGTACTTTTCACGATAGTATGCCTGGACATTCCAGTTATCGTCATTCCGTGCCACATCGTCATAGGCGATCAGGCGGCCGGAAACGGCGCCCTGGGGCAGGGTTTCGCGGCCGGCGAACTTGGAATACAGGGAGGTAATATGCATCCGGTCGTCAAAGGTCACCCGCAGGCCATCGGTCTCGATGCCTTCTGCGGACACGCTGACCTTCTTCTCTGCCGGGGCCGCCCCGCCGATGCGGAACGCCTTCCAACCCTTGGAAGGCACAGCCGGTGCCACAAAAACGGTCTTTCCGTCGTAGGTCTTCTGGCAAGGGATGGGAGTACCGTCCGGATCCAGCAGGCCTTCGATTTTGCCGTCCCAAATCACCACACAATCACGGGCAAAGGACATGGTATTGAACACCACCAGGCTGTCGCCCTCGGTATGAACTTTGGAAGCCAGCACAGCGGCGGCATCATCCCGCATCTGTGTGCCCTGGCCCAGGATCTGATCGTAGTGTTCCTGGGCATCTTCGTAGACCTTTGCGATGGAGGAACCGGGCAGAACATCATGGAACTGATTCAGCAGGATCAGCTTCCAATTCTTTTCCAGCTTTTCGGCGGGATATTCTTCCTTTGCGCCCATCAGCTTGGCAAAAGACCACAGATTTTCCACATCATGGTACAGTTGCTCACTGCGGCGGTTGTTCTTTTTGGTCTTACCCTGGGAAGTATAAGTACCGCGGTGGAACTCCAGATACATTTCTCCGGTCCATTCCGGGAGGTGGGGATTGTCCGCCACTTCCTCTTCCAGATGCTTGAAGTAGTCCAGGGTCTTGGCAAACTTCACCGTGGGACAGCCGGGGATTCCTGCCTGGAAACGGCGACCGTAGTCGATCATCTCCTGGGTGGGACCACCGCCGCCGTCACCGTAACCGAAATCAAACAGCAGATCCCGGTTCAGATCCTTCTGCTGGTAGCGCCTCCAGGCGCCCAGCACGAAGGCCGGCTCCAAAGTGGGATTGTAGGTGGTCATCCAGTCGGTCTCGATATCCGCATATTGGATGGCGCAGCCAAAGTGGGTCAGAACGGTACTGCCGTCCAGACCCCGCCACCGGAATGTGTCATAGGGGAATTTATTGTATTCATTCCAGCCGATCTTGGTGGTATAGAAATAGTCGATACCGCTGCGCTTGCAGATCTGAGGCAGATTGGCAGAGTAGCCAAACACATCGGGCAG
>SVLA01000001.1 GCA_015068175.1 Oscillospiraceae bacterium | reverse complement strand
CCTGGATCACACGGACGTCGTCATCAGGCTTGGTCTCCGCCGGAGCAGGCTCGGTGGGCGCATCGGTAGGCGCCGGATCGGTGGGTTCGGCTTCTTCCGGCTTCTCCGTCTTGTCCAGATAGTCCTTCAGGGAATACTGATAGCCTTCCACGGTGTCAGTGAAATTGCCAACCAGGGCCACATCATCCACAAACACGGTGGTATTCTTCACGCCGAAGGTCATCTGCATATGACCGGCGATGCCGTCAAACAGACCCCAACCCTGGTCGGGGAAGGACAAGGTGTCCTTGTTCACGGCCACACGGACGAAACCTTCGAAGCCGGAAGCGATCTGGATCTCGTACAAACCGTTGCCGTTGAGGGTCTTGTTCAGGTTGGTCCAGGTGACACCGTCGGCGGAAGTCATGAACTGAGCCGCCTCGGTGATGTCATATTCCTGCCAATGATCCATGGCACCGTTGTCCTTCTTCAGGGAGGACAGACAGATATTCACCACGCCGGGGCCTTCATTACGGACATAGAACTGCAGATACTGGGCTTCCTGCCAGTCATCCCGCCAGGTGCCGTCCAGTTCGGTATAGCCGTAGCTGTAGATATTATACTTCAGCCAGCCGTCGTTATCATTATACATCTTCAGGCCGGTGGAACCCTTGTAGCCGCCGGCTTCGAAGCTGTTGGCCTGGGCGCCGGTATCCGTAATGGCGCTGTGGGCCTCCGTCCGGGTGGCCTCTTCAAAATCGTTGAGGATCCGAACCACTTCGTCGGGGATCTGAACAGGTTTCTTGAAGTATTCCGCTTCATCAAACTGATAACCTTCCACAACATCAGAGAACGCACCCACCAGGGCAACATCGTCCACAAACACGGTGGTGTTCTTCACGCCGAAGGTCATCTGCAGACGGCCGGCAATGCCGTCGAACAGACCCCAACCCTGGTCGGGGAAGGACAAGGTGTCCTTGTTCACAGCAACACGGACAAAACCTTCGAAGCCGGAGGCGATCTGGATCTCGTATACACCGTTGCCGTTGAGGGTCTTATCCAGGTTGGTCCAGGTAACGCCATCGGTGGAAGTCACGAACTGGGCCGCCTCGGTGATGTCATATTCCTGCCAATGGTCCATGGCGCCGCTGTCCTTCTTCAAAGAAGAAATGCAGATGTTCACCACGCCGGGGCCTTCGTTCCGGACATAGAACTGCAGGTACTGGGCCTCCTGCCATTCGTCGCGCCAGGTGCTGTCCAACTGTTCGTAGCTGTAGTTATAAATCAGATACTTCAGCCAGCCGTCGTTGTCATTGTACATTCTCAGACCGGTGGAACCCTTGTAGCCGCCGGCCTCAAAGCTGTTGGCCTGGGCGCCGGTGTCCACAATGGCGCTGTGGGCCTCCGTCCGGGTGGACTCCTCAAAATCATTGAGGATCCGGACGCTCAGTGTCTCATCGGAAGCGGCAACCGCAGGCAGTACGCTCAGCATGCCGGCCAACAATGCCACAATCAAGAGACAGGATACGAACTTTTTCATAGATGAACTCCTCCTTTTGTTATTGGGTCTTGCTGGGAAATTGCGTGCACTTTATTGTGACAGAGCCGATTTGCGCGGCCTGTCAATAAACAAGACATCGGGCCTCTCCTCCCATCCTTCCACCGGGAATTTCCCGGCAGATCATACTGTCAGTTCCGCTTCCAGGAACCAAACGTCTTCCAACATCCGGCCGGACCCAACATTCTGCAGCCGCCAGCCTGCGCCTTCCGGGCGCAGGCGCCAGCGCTGACACGGTGTGTTGCGATCTTCCGTCTGCCGCAGGATGCCGTCGGCCTCTTCCAAAGAACGGCCCGCATGCAGCCGCAGGATCCGGTATTCTCCGCCGCCCAAGTGGTACAGCCAAACGGTGCTTTGCCAGGGTTCCGCCGGGACGCCCGGAACCACCGGGACATCCACGCCATCCTCCCGCGCCGGGGAAAGGAGACAGCGGGCCTCCGCCGTCACCATGCGGTAGGCGCCGTCCGGCAGGACACCGCCGGGCACGGTTTTCGGGCCGGCGGGAGAAAGCCAGCGGCAGACCCGCTGATAATAATACATGGGATCGATGTCGCCCCAAGGATTCCGCTGATGGAGCCAGGGCGCGGCATCGGTGGTATCCACCGGCATCCAGGAATTCCGCTCGCAGACGTCGTCAAAGGAGCCGACGATCAGCACCCGGGGCTGCGCCTGCCGCGCTTTCAGAAAATTGTAGTCCAGATAAGACAGACTCTTGTGCCAGAATTCTTCACCGGAGCGGTCCCACCACAATGAGGAGGTGATATACATCACATTGCCGGAGGGCACCGAACCCACCTGAGGCGTCAACTGCCAGCCCCACTTATCGATGTCCGGGTCCTCGCCGGAGGCCCATCCCCGATAGAATCGGGACAGATACCCTTCCTCCCGGCTGTTCAGCCGTTCAAACTGTTCCCGGACCACATACAGCACCAGGACCGGCTGGCCGTCCAGGGTGAAATACACATCCCGGAAGGGCGCGTCCTCGCCGCAGAAGCCTTCCCAGGTCATCCGGGCCCTGCGCTCGAAGCCATCATCCTGATCGTTTCCGGCGGCAAAGGCGAACTTCAGTCCCAGTTCCCGGCACACCGTACCGATCCGGGCCGCCCGTTCCATGACGAAATCGTGGAAGCCGTTGGTCAGGTCCAGCAGGGCCACCTGAACACCGGCATCCCGGATCTGGGTCAAATGCTGGCGCACCTGGCCCATGTCATCCCAGTTGATGGACACTTTTTTCCCGTCGAAGAAAATGCGGGTGCCGTGCAGGTGGTCCGGGTTGAACCAATGGGACTCTGATGAAGCGATCCAAACATTTATCCATGTGGCCCGAATGCTGTTATCAAAGAGTCCTGCGGGTGTATGCATTTGCCTTCCTCCCTTCCCGGAATAATGCTGTGTTCTACAGCATGTTTACTACCTTGTAATGAAATTTTACTTTCTTTTTTGTGGAACTTCAATACCTCCCGGCGGATTTCCAGTTTTTACACGCAACTCCACAATTTTGTAAGGAATTTTTCTTAAAATTTACCCATCCGCGCCGGTCCCAGGTCAAGATCTTACCTCTGCAGCATCGCATTTTACCGAAAAATAAAAGCCTGCATCCGGCAGAAATCTGCAGGATACAGGCTCAGCAGGTTTATTCCTTTTACAACATCAGTCCGTAGGGATGGAGCTGGTAATCCTCCTGCCACAGGGGGCAATCAAACCGAAAATGGTCCGGTTCCACAAATATCGGCAATTCCACATGCAGCGGTCCCAGAAGGTTCTTCCGGCCCGGGATCAACTGGATCTGCAGTTCGTTTCTGCCGGCCCGGATCGTGTCGGTCAGGTCGAATTTGTAGGGCCGGCACAGCTTGGCCATCCGCTTCCCATTGTGGGTCACCACGCATCCAAGCATCTTCGCCCGGGACAGATCCAAAACGCAGGGACGTCCGTCGCTTTCCCATTGGTAACGGTAGGTCAGCCGCCCCGTGTAGAAGGGCAGACCGTTATCCGCCCAGGAGCCGCCGGTGAGTCGGGACGGCAGCGCCACAAGCTGCACATTGTCGCTGTTCAGCGGTTCACCGGGGCGGATCGGACCCACGCCGAAATCCCCGGCCAGGGCCATGTTTTCCAATTCCAGGTCCGTATTGTAGCGGAAACGGACCTCCAGCACGTTTTCCCCTTCCCGCAGCAGTCCATCCACCGGCGCCGTCTGCAGATCCTCGTCGATGAGCCAGTCTGTGGGCCGGGGTACCGGCTTGCCGTTGAGGGTCACGGATTCGAAGCGGTCATAGCCTTCCAGCATCAGGGCGCAGCTTTCCGGCACCCGGGCCGCGCGGAATACAAAACGCATCCGGCACAGCTCCTCAAAAGCGCGGTAACAGCATTGGCGGATATACCAGGGCTGGGCCGATTCGTAAAACCGCATGGGCGGCAGGCCGTAACGGCTGCGGATCCGCTCCTCCGCCTCGGACACGGACATTGCCTCGGACCATTCGCCGTCCCCAAAGGCGATCTGCACCCGGTCCAGGGGCATGGTGTTGGGTTCCTCCAGAGTGTAGCAATAGCCATCGGCGGGCAATTCCAGGGTCTGCGCCGGCATGGGGCCGGGCAGTTCCGCCGCCTCTGCGTCATAGCCCAGCAGCACCAGGGCGTTGGCCTCCGGCTCCAGAGTCAGGCGGAACCGGCTCTCCCCCGCGCCGTTTTCTGTGGGGATCCGGAGCAAAGAGCCGTCGGATTCCTTCATCAGCAGAACGGAATGGGTCCGCGGCACCGCAACATCTACCGTTTTCTTCCGTTTATCCATGGATTGCAGGAACAAAACGGTCTGATCTCCGTCCTGCCGCCGGGTGGACCACACCGCAGCATCATTGATGCCGCCGCAAGTGATCCGCAGGTCGCTCAGTTCCTCCAAAAGGGCCGCCGGCAGGTCTTCCGTCAGCCAAACAGGGCAAATGCCCCCCTGTTCCAGCATGGTCAGGGTCCCCTCTCCGGGGGTATGGCCCGGCAGGATCAGGACACGGTCATATTCCATTGCCCCCAGGCCGATCCTGCCGTCCCGACAATATCCCCGGCTCTGCAGAAGTCCTTCGTCGCCGTAGTCAAAGTCGATATGGTACTCGATGAGGGTGCGGTTGATCCGCTCCCACACCGCGTTCAAATGCTCCAGCCGCGCTTTTGCCGGGTCTGTGGGGCCGAAATGGTTACCGCGGTACAGTCCGATGACGGTTTCATAGGGCGACAGCACCAGCACCCGGGCGGCATACCGGCCCCGGGTCAGAGCATAGGACAGCCGGCTGCAATGGTCTTCGATCTCATTATACTCCCCGAACCAGGGGGCATGATGGGCGATACTGCCGGGATAATCCTTCTTTCCCCAGCCGGCCAGGCTGTAATGGGACAGATGGTGACACCGGAAATCCACGCCCAGGCAATACTGCCAGCCGGAGTGGAAGCGCTGGCGCTCCGGGGGCCAATCCCAGCCGGTACAGCCGTAGGTCTCGCAGATCATCCGGCCGCCGAACTGATGGGCCGCAGAGGCGGTCATCTTGAAGGCCGCCAGCTTCAGCACCTGGTCCGTGAGGATATCCATACCCGGCCATTGCCAATGGCTGAACTGGGCCAAGGGATTGCCCACCCGGGTGAAATCCAGGAAACCCGCAAAATTCAGGTGACCGGTAAAGGCCAGGCCATGGTCCGCGCACCACCGGCCCATAGTTTTGGAAAAATTCTCTTCAAAAAGGTCCGACAGTCCCTGCAGGTAATCCCGGGCCAGGGTCAGCTTTTGGGGCCGGTCCGTTTCAAAAAACAGTTCCGGCAGGTAATCCCGGAAATCGTAGCCGTAACGTTCCCGGAACAGCCGGGGATAATCCCGGGTCCAATGGTGATTGGCCAGCACATCCTCCGTCCGTTTGCCGCTGGGCAGTACCGTCAAACAGACCTCATCCGTAAAAACGGCCGGAATCGTATGGCCAAAATGCTGCCCAAACGCTGCCGCATAAGGCTCATAAGCCAGGGAAATGAACCGCTCCACGGCCTCTTTGCTGCACAGATCCGTGGGGTTTGAATCGTTGTGCCACTGGGGATTCCGCACGAAATCGCAGATCTGGAAGTACAGCACTTCCTCCCCTGCCACGGCTTGCTCTCCTTCCCCCAGGGGGCGATAGGAAGCCACTTTCATCGGCGTGGGCCGGCAGACCGCAAAAACAGCCAGCATTTCTCCATCGGGCACCGGACGGGTGGCCACCGTCAAATGGCAGGCCCGGAATTCCGGATGATCCCGGCACACTTCGCCCCCGGCAAAACCGGAAGAATAGCGGTCCTCGTCATACAAATAGACCTTTTTCCCCGCCTGGGCCGCCGTATCCACCGCCGCCTGAACGCAGGAAAACCATTTTTTCCCCATATAGGGGGTCTTCAGGCCGGAACGGCTGTGGATAAAGGCGCCGCCCATGCCGGCATTGTAAAAAGAGCGCAGTTGCGCCGCCACACGGTCCTCTTCCATTTCGCCGTTCCAGGACCAGAAGGGCGCGCCCCGGTATTCTGCCGAAGGGTCACGCAACTGCCGAAGATCCAGACTGTCACCGTCCATTTTTACTCACCACGCGCTTTCCATTCCTTGATCAGGTCCCGGTAGACATAGTAGCTGTCCTTGGGGATCCGCTTTTGGGTGGCATAATCCACATAGATCAGGCCAAACCGAGGGTCGTAACCCTCGGACCACTCAAAATTATCCATCAGGGACCAGGCAAAATAGCCGAAGACATTCAGTCCCTTCTCATTGGCCTGACGCACCACTTCCAGATGGTCTTTCAAATAGGCGATCCGTTCCTCGTCATGTACTTTGCCGTCCGGGGACACCGTATCGGCCCAGGCGGAGCCGTTTTCCGCCACCAGCAAGGGCAGATCCGTATACCGGCGGATCTGGCGGATCACATTTTCCAGGCCCTGGGGCGTAATGTTCCAGCCCAGCATGGTCTTGGGTCCTTCCGCCGGCACCGTTTCGTACTGAATGATCCCATCCTTCTGGCTGATATAGCGGACATAGAATTCCTGGTAGTAATTGATGGCGATGAAATCAATGGGTTCGCCCATGATCTCAAAATCGCCCTCCCGAATATAGTCGAAGGCATTTTCAATATGGCGGTACAGCCGCTTACCCGTTTCGGGGTAACAGCCACGGAACAGCGGGTACAGATACCAGCCGTTGAAGGCATCATTGGCAAACTCCGCCGCCCGGACATCGTCGGGGTTCCGGGGATCCAGGGGTGTCTGCTGCTGGGTGTTGATGACGATGCCCATGGGGGCCGTCAAACCCATGCGGCGATACAGCCGGATGGCCAGGCCGTGGCTCAATGCCACATGATGCCATGCCTGCAAGAACTGTTTGGTGTCCCGGAGGCCCGGCGCATGAACACCATGGCCGTAACCCAGTTCGCAGGTACACATGGGCTCGTTGAAGGTGAACCACATATCCGCATCTGCCAGTTCCCGGAAGCAGGCTTCCGCAAATTCCAAAAACCACTGACAGCTTTCCCGATTGGGCCAGCCGCCCAGATCCTGGCACCATTGGGGCAGGTCCCAATGGTACAGCGTCACCGCTGCTTTCAGACCTTTATCCTTGATCTGCTTCATCAGGTCCTTATAGAAGGCCATGCCGGCAGGGTTATATTCGCCCTTCCGGGGGAAGATCCGGGGCCAGGACACGGAGAAGCGGTAATAATCCACACCCAGGTCCGCGATCAGCTCCACATCTTCTTTATAGCGGTGGTAATGGTCGCAAGCCACGTCGCCGTTTTCATTGCGGCGCACTTTCCCCTCAGTATGAGAGAAGGTGTCCCAAATGGAGGGCGTTCTGCCGTCCTCATTGGCGGCGCCTTCGATCTGATAAGCGGCGGTGGCAACGCCGAATACGAATTTTTCCATGGTCACGGTCCTTTCCGTTTTTTGTTTATTATCGCGGAAAAGGAAAAGGATTGTCAAGTGCTTTTTCCGAACAGAGCAAGATCCTTTTGTTTTTCGCCTAAAAAATACACAACCCCCGGTGCCGGTTGGACCGGCACCGGGGGGGGGATTTGGAGGATCAGTCGATCTCGACCCAATCGTAGTGGAGGTAGGTGGTGAAGGCTTCCTTCAGCACCTCCTTATAGTGGCCTTCGCAGATGGCGGTGTGATGCTTGAAGCCGCCACGGGCCAGCCGGATCAGCTTATTCTGCAGGTCATCGATCTCGGCAACGCCGCCGCAGCCGAAGAACTCGGCCTCGATGGGATCCTCGGTAAACTTGGCTTCGCTGGCGTAGATGATGATCTTGCCGTCCTTGGTCTGGCAGTTGGAGATGGTGATGGGCATAGGCTTGATGCGGCCCTCGTTGCAGCCCCAGCCGCTGCCGGGATCATTCTTGGCGAACATCTTATGCTCGGTGACGGTGCCGCAGCCGGCCATCAGGCTCTGGGCCACGGGGCCGCAATGGAACAGGATCACCTTGTTCTCGTCGTCGCCGTAGTTGTTGTTCCAGTCCAGAACGGCGGTGGCGCCCTCGGAGGCCAGGCTCATGGCCCGCATGGTGATGGCGGAGCACATATCGATCTCGCAGGAGGCCACGATGCCCCGGTCATTCAGTTCAGACAGCAACACGCAGGGGCATACCCGCAGGTAAGTCTCCATCTCATCCCAGCAGCGCAGCGCCAGGGCATCCAGGTGGTATTCCTCGATGTACTCGTCGATGACCACGGAGACCTTGGCCAGGGTCAGGGCGTTGGAGGCGGGCACTCTGCTGAAATCGGTGTAATTTTTCAGGTGTTCCAGCTTGGCCAGGACCACGGGATCGTCGTCCTTCTTTTCGCCCACCTTAGCGAACAGTTCGGACAGATCGAAGGACTCCACATTGATGCCGTGCTTCTGCATGGCGATCTCATCAAAGCGGACGGTCTTGAAGGCGGTGGTACGGGCGCCGATGCAGCCCAGATTGAACCGCTTCATGCCATTGACCACCCGGCAGATGGCGGCGAAGTCCCGGAGGTTTTCCTGGAATTTGTCGCTCAGGGGGTGGACCACATGGGGCTTCAGGACGGTGAAGGGCACATTGTACTGGCAGAACACGTCGGTGACGGAGAACTTACCGCAGTAAGCATCCCGGCGATGCTGGAAGTCCATCTTGCCGATCTCATCGGGGTAAGCCTGCATCAGAATGGGTACACCGGCATCCTGCAGAGCGGTGATGGCGCCGTTTTCGTCGGCAAAAATGGGCATGGAGAAGATGACGCCATCGTACTGGCCTTTATGCTCGGCCAGCCACTTGGCGTACAGACGGCCCTCATCCCGGGTCTCCACGCCGCCGTAGCGGGTCAGCTCGGCATCCATCATGATGTAGTCATAGCCGGCGGCAGTCACCGCTTTGACCATGTCCTCCCGGGCGCCGTAGATCAGTTCGCCGGGCATAAAGCCGCGGTTGCAGAAGCAAAGGGCAAATGTCATTTTTTTCATAATGTTTTCCTCCTTATTGGCTGTGGGCGTAATATTCTTCTGATACCATTTTAAGGAGGAGCGAAAAAAAGAGATATAGAAAACTGTATAAAATACTTTGAATTTGACCGCGGATGTGTTACAATATCAATGTAGATTTTTGTGCAATTTGCGGAGGTTTCTATGGTTTCCGTATTTAACATCGAACAATTGCAGGGATTACTGAAGGATTTTTACCGCATCGCCGGTATCCGCATCACGGTGTTCGACAGCAACCTGGCGGAATTGGTCTCCTATCCCGAAAACTGCGCCCCCTTCTGCCAGCTCATCCGCAGCACCCCGGAGGGACGCCGGGCCTGCGCCGAATGTGACCGGGCCGCCTGCGCCGCCGCGTCCCGTCGGGCCAGCGCCTACATTTACCGCTGTCACGCCGGCCTGACGGAGGCCATCATGCCCCTGTGGGTGGACAACGCTCTGGTGGGGTACCTCTTTTTCGGCCACATTTTTGCCTATGAAAGCGAGGATGCCGGCTGGCGGGTCATCCAAGAATGCTGCGCCAATTATCCCGTGGACCCCGAAGATCTCCGCCGGGCCCTGAAAGATTGCCCCCAGGTCACGGATGAGTACATACTCTCCGCCGCCCAGATCCTCCACGCCACCGCTTCCTTCCTGGTGATGCAGCGGATGGCCACGCTGCAGGAAGGCACCCTGGCTTCCAAACTGGACGCCTACATCCGGGCCCATTTCTGCGAGGATATTTCCGCCGCCTCCCTCTGCCGGGAATTTTTCATTGGCCGCAGTAAGCTCTACAAGCTGTCCAACCAACTCTACGGCTGCGGCATTGCGGAGCATATCCGGGCCCTGCGTCTGGAGAAGGCCAAGCGGCTCCTGCTGGAGCATCGGCAAATGCGGATCGTAGATGTGGCCATGCAATGCGGCTTCACCGATTACAATTACTTCATCGCCGTATTTTCCGCCCATGTGGGGCTCTCCCCCGGCGCTTACCGCAGAAAGCAATAAGGAAACGGCAGGGTCACGGTGGGCCCTGCCGCTCTGTTTTTTCTTAGCTGTAATGGTGGGCGCATTCGTCGGCCAGTTCCTGGACTGTCCGGGCCTTGCTGCCCCGTCCGATGGCCTTGAACACCCAAGCGCCGTTTTTCCGCTGGGCCATGCCGATGACCAGGGCGGTATCGGCGCTGAAATTACCCTCCACCCGGTATTCCACCAGCGCCGTGCCGGAATCGGGATCGTAAAGACGGATGTACAGATTCCGGATGATGCCCATGGTCTGATGTCTTTGGGCGCACCGGTAAATATTCAGCACGAACACCAGCCGGTCCCGGTTGAGGGGAACCTTATCCAGGAACACGGAGATGTTTTCATCGTCGCCCTGGGTCATGTTCTGTCCGGTCAAATTGTCGCCGTGATGGATGACACAGCCGGAATTATGCCGTTTGTCCGCGAAATAGACCAATTCCCGCTGGCGGCCGCCGGGGGCCATGACCACCACCGAGGAGTCCACGTCGATATCCGCGCCCCGTCTGGCCGGGTCCCAGCCTACGCCCACCAGGATCTTGCTCAAGGGGCGGTCGTCGGCATAGCGGATCTTGACCTCCTGGCCCTGGGACAGCTTCACCGTGCCCCCTTCCCGGGCGCCCACATCCGCACGGGTGGGCAGGGAGTAGTCGATCTGCAATTCCTTGCAGTAAACACAGCCGAAGGCATAATCCATGGTGGGCGAACAGCGCAGAGACTTTTGGGCGCAGGTACAGCCGCCCACCCGCCGGCTGCCGCACTTGGTGCAGGCCAGCAGATTCTCGTTGGTGTCAAAGGCGGTCTGCTTGATCTCGGAGGAGATCAGCTTCGCTTCCTCGTCGGACAGCCGGATCATATTGACCACTTTCCACTTACTGCCCACCTTCAGGATCTCCAGACCGAAATACAGACCGGTCTTTCGGCATCGGGCCTTCAAAAATTTCGTTCCTTCCATATTGTTCCTCCCTTATGCCCCGGAGGGTTTTCTGATTTCTTCATAGACTCCGGGTACGCAAAATCAAGCTTTTCACAATGACATTATACCGTCACAGAAGGTTCTTTTCCTCATGGGGGGATCCTGCCCCGGTGTTGGCAGAAAGAATTTCCTGATATTTTATTTATCACCGGTTCATATGCTTCTCCGCTTCCAGGATGAACACGGCGGCATAAGATGCAAAGCCGTGGTTGCAGCTTGCGTAATCCGTGTTGTTTTCCCAAAGGGTGCCGGTACGCCGGGCCATATAGGCGAAGTACCCCCGGCATTCCTCGATAAGCTGGTCGTATTCACCCTGCTGCAGCAGCAGTTCCAGCCGCAGATAATTGCCGATAAAGGCATTGCTGGGCCAGATCTGGGGCCACAGACCCTGCTCCACACGCTTGGGACCGAAGTCCTTCAGCATCGTCTGCCACAGTTCGGGATAGGTTTCCGGCGTGGCCGTCCCCGTAAAGAAGGCATAATACTGGCAGGTTTCCGTGCTTTCGCCGGAGGAAACAGGCTTGCCGTCCTGATACACTTCATTGTCCGTAAAGAATTGGCCGTTGAAGGACCGCTGACGGATGCAGGCCATGAGCCGCTCCGCCTTCTCGGTCAGGGCGGGATCGTCATAGAGAGCAGAGACCGCCTTCAGCATCCGGGCGTACATCATGTTGCTGGGGAAATTGATATCCTGGACCAACTGATTGGCCCGGGACCACTCCAGGAACACCCAGCTTTCCAGCTTCTCCAGCAGGCCGTCCTCGTTCTCAAAGCCGGCAAAATACCGCACCAGGCCGTACACGCGGTCCCGGAAGGGTTCGGCAAAAGCCCGGTCACCGTTACGCCGGACATGGTCCTCCAACTGCAGCACAAACCACATGGCCCAGTTAGGGATGAACTGCCGGTCCAGGGTGTCCGCCGGGTAGCACATGGGGATCATGCCCTCCGGCAGGAAATCAAAGCCCGCAGGCAGGCGGTAATTCTCCAAAAATGCCCGCTCGATCACATTGTCCCCCGTCAGGGCCCACTCGCTGCGGGCCGTGAAGAAGCTGTCGCAGAGCCAGCCGGCCCGTTCCCGGGTGGGGCAATCCATAAATACGTCCACCGCATTCTGCCGGAAGGTCTCCACCGCCGCATCAAATACCAGCGCCAGCTCCGGATCGTCGCCTTCATAGGCCGCGGTGATGGGCTGGGGGCAGATCAGCTCCCGAACATGGACATTTTCCACCGTGAACGCGCCTGCCGTGCAGGCCAGCTTGATAAACTGGAAGCCGTAGGGTTCCATGGATTGGAAGGAGTAGGTACCCGGCGTCACATCCAGGCGGATGGCGTTCATGCATTCCATGCTCAAAGGATCCACGTCGCCATTGGGCCGCAGGGTCTCATCGTAAGCCAGATAAATGGTGCCGGCCTCGGTACAAACCAGGTCCAGGCAGATAAAACCGGTCTTCTCGCAAGGCAGCGCCAGGATGGTAAACCGGCCCCCGGTCAGCTTGGTCTGTTTGGGATCCGTGTCGGCGGCTTCCGTCAAGGCGGTGACCTGCCACTCCTGGACCTCATCGCTGAGGTGAAGCTCCAGCTCTTCCTGGCGCCAGCCCCAAATGATGCCGCTGCCCGGATCGCCGATCTCCCGCAGGGAGCGGTCACGCTTATAGTTTTCCGGGATCACGCCGGTCACAAAGGTTCCTTCGGACACCTTCCGGGATGCGCTGCATACCGGGAAGAAGAAGGGCGCGATGCCACGGTTGATGAGTTCCTTTTCCCCGGTCTTGTCCATCCGCCAGGGAAGGGCCGTTGCCGAAGAACCGCCCAGGCGCCAGTCATGGACCCCTGCGCTGAGGCGATAGCTTTCGCTCATGGGGCGCTGATAGCTGTAGCGCTGCATTTTCCGAATCCGCTCGGTCAGGCGGTATGTGGTAAAACCCTTGTCGCCCGTGGCGGCGCAAACTTCTCCCGCCGCCACCAGTTCCGCCTGGATAAAGCTGGGCTGCAGCAGGCAGGCGAAGCCGTTAAGATAGTAACCCACCACTTCCAGGGCAATATGGTTCTTCCCCGGCTCCAGCTCCAATTCCAGCCGATCCACCCGGAAAAAACCATGGGCGCACCGGGCCGGACCGTAGGTCACGAAGCGGCCGTTGATAAATACCCGGTAAAAACCGGAGGTGGCCACGGACAGCATGGCCTTCCCGGCGGCGCCGTCGATCTCGGTGTACAGGCCGGCGGTAATATTCCGCTCTTTTTCCAGGCCTTCCAGCCATACGGGGGTCGCATTTTTGAAAAATGTATTCATAACCAGTTTCTCCTTCTATTTTCAGTATCCGAAACAGATGCGGAGCCGCTCGGCTGCCCGCAGGTGAATATTGGTATAGATCCATTGTAACACACTTCTCAGACCATAGGAATATTAATTTGTGACATATATCAATCAATTTCCAAGGTCTTTCTGCAAAAACGTCCATCGCCCGGACCAGGCAATGGACGTTTTGTGTGTTCCGGAACGATCACTCGATCAGCATGGCGCAAACAGCCTGGGCATAGGCCCGCACCAGGAAATCGTTGGGATGGTTGATGTTGTTGGCGGTCATATCAATAAACCGCTTGCTCTGCAGCATGTAAGAATGGATGGCGGTCATATCCGCAACCACCACGCCGCCGGTGGTGGCGGTGCCCCGCTTCTCCAGTTCAAAGAGCTTGGCCGCATGCTCTCCCTGGGTATTGGCATCACCCAGCTTGACTTCCTGGTTGGGCAGAGTGGTGGACAGCAGCAGATAATCGCAGGATTTGCCGGTGAGCAGATCGTTCATCTGCATGATGCTTTCAATATTGGACTGGAAACGCTCCGGCGTGATCTTGGAATCGGAACCGTCGTTCATGCCGAAGCCGATGATGACCAGATCCGGCTTGTGATTGCTGCACAACTGGCGCAGATTCTTCAGGGCCTGCTCCGTGGTGGCGCCGTTTTCGGAAGCGGAATAGGTGGAGATCTTGGCATTGGGATAGGCGAGCTTCAGCATGGTGGTGACCATTTCGGTCCAGATGGGCATATTGGGTGCCGCGCCGAACATACCGGAGGCATTACCGCCCTTGGTGATGGAGTCGCCCAGATAAACGATGGTCACATCCTCGCCGGCTTCCAGCTTGCTGATGATCTTCGGCAGCATACTTCCCTGATAAGCAGGCTTGTAGCCGGTCCAGGGCTGGGTGTGCAGATAGGTGACCGCCACCTGGCGCTGGTGGAAATAGATGCCTTCCTGGAAGAGGGTAAATCCGCCCTTCTTCAGGGCCCAACTCCAGCCAGCCTTCTCCTGGGAAAAATACAGATCGCTGTAGTTGAAGCAAGGAATGGTGGAATTGGCGGTCAGCACCAGCATGCCGTCCTCGACGATGTAATCCACGCCTTCCACATAGGTGGTCTTCAGATCCGAACTCTTCACAGACAGGATCTTGGCCGCGTCAAACAGCAGCGGTGCCACGGCCCGGCCGGACTGATCACGGTAGAATGTGAGGGACTCGTTATAAACGATATTGCCCTGCCAGTAGGGCTGCAGATATTTTTCCAGATCGTATTGATCGCAGGCCAGATCCTCCGCGGACAGGCCGGCAAGGATCTCTTCCAGGGTGCGGACCGGCTCGACGGTGGTGTCACTCTCAGAAAGATAACCCTGCTTTTCCGGTTCGGTGGGTTTGGGTTCGGTAGGCTTGGGTTCGGTGGGTTTCGGATCCGTAGGCTTCGGTTCCGTGGGAGCCACCGTAGGATCCGTAGGTGCCGCGGTGGGTTCTGTAGGTGCAACCGTGGGAACGGTGGGCGCGGCGGTGGGATCCGTGGGATCCGCGGGGACCGTGGGCTCCAAAGTGGGGTCCGTGGGGACCGTGGGTTCCAGGGTAGGTTGGGTCGTGGGCTGCGTTGTCATGTCGGTACCCTCCGTAGGTGTGGTATTACCAGGATCGACACATCCCACCGCGCCGCACATCGTCAGCGTCACGCACAGGATCATGGCAATCAAGCGATTCATTTTCTTCATAAACAGACCTCCTTACCAGCCGCCGGCATCAATACCCAGACCATCGATCTGGCCTTTGACGCCTTCTTCCAGTTCTTTGTTATATCCTTCGATGAATTCCTCTTTGGTGATCATATCCCGGACATACATTTCCAAATACTTAGACATCCGCAGGTAGGAGTTGGCCGTGGGCCACATGACCCACTGACTGGTGGGCAGACGGGCAAAATCGTTCTGCAGCCATTCGTTCAGCACGGAAGGAACAATGGTACCCTTCACCGCGCCGATGAAGCCACCCTTGCCTTCCTGGACCAGCAGATTCACATTGTCGGAAGAGGTCAGCCACTGCAGGAACCGCACACAGACCTCCACGGCGCCTTCGCCCTTCCGCTCCACGGTAGCCTTCACGATCTGGTAGGACTCATGGATGGGCGGATTGTAAGCACCCTGCTTGTATTCCACGTCTGCAGCCTTGTCGGTAGTGGCGCTGGTGGCTACGGGCACGGGGAACATACCGTATTCAAATTCACGCTCCGTATTGGCGTTTTCCTGGGGCAGACGCCACAGACCATCCTCCATCATAGCCACCTTGCCCTCATTCCACAGAGGCTCATAGTCGGTGCCAGCGGCGCCAACCTGAAGGATCTCGCTATACTTCACCTTGATCAGGTCATACATCACCATGCCGCCGCTGTCTTCGGTCAGATCGAACACACCGTTATATGCGGCTCGCAGCAGTTCATACTGGGACATGGTGCCGCTGCCGTCCAGATCCCATTGATCCTTCAGGGCATAGGAGAAGGTGGGGCCCAAGGAGAACTGAATATCCCACAGACCGGTGTTGACCTTCTTGTTATCCTTCCAGGGGGCCACAGCGATATAGCCGGCTTCGTTGATCTTCTTGCAAATTTCCACGAAATCATCCCACTCCGTGGGCACTTCCAGACCCAGTTCAGCGAAGATCTCCTTGTTGTAGTAGTAAGCCGTGGCCGTGCCGGGGTACAGCGTCAGGGGCACCGCCACATTGTTGCCCGCCGCGTCAGTACACAGATAGTTCTCCCAAACATAGTCGGGGAACATATCTCTCCAGACCGTATTGCCCGGTTCAAACACATTGGCCTGGTCCAGGTAATCGTTCAGGGGGACAAACCAACCGCGGTCAGCATACTGAGAGCCCTGCAGGAAGCAGATATCCGGCGCAGATTCGGAAGCCAACTGGGTGGTCATCCAGTAGGACCAGTCGTCGCCCTTGGTGCGGTCCCACTCGATGGTGATGTTGGGGAACATCTCCGTAAACTTGTCCGCGATCAACTGGGCCGCCTTGTTGGCGGAGGGATCGGTGGTGTTTTCGGAGGGCATCAGGGTGTTCAGATCGATCCGCAGGGTGTAAGGCTCGCCGCCGTACAGCACGCCGTACAGCTTTTCGGCCTCGGTCTTGTCACGAACGCCCGTGGAGGAGACCACCTTGTCGTTACCGGAATCGGACGGCTGGGTAGCAATCGGCTCTTCCTTGTCGCAGGCAAAGAGACCGAACACCAGGGTCAGGCACAGGAACATACACAATAAACGCCTTGTCATAACAGATACTCCTTATCGTCACAGCTTCATGCCGGAGCCCGTCAGGCCCTGCACAAAGACTTTGTTTGCAAAAATAAACAGGAAGATCAGCGGCGCCGAAGCCACCAGGAAGCCGGCCGTAATATGGGGGTAATCCGTGCTGATCTGTCCCACATACCGCAGAACCAGGCCCAGGGAGATGGGGAAATACTCTTCCGACTTCAATGTCAGCAGAGGCCATTGATAGTCGCTCCAGGCACCGCAGATCTGCATAATGGTCAGGGTGCCCAGGATGGGCTTGGACAGCGGCAGGCACACCCGCATGTAAATGGACAGTTCCGATGCGCCGTCGATCCGGGCCGCCTCAAAAACGGAGCTGGGCAATCCCTCAAAGAAGGACCGCAGCAAAAACACCGCAAACACCGGGCCCACGATCTGGGGCAGGATCAGGATGGCATAATTGTCCAATCCCACGATCTGCTTGTAGAGCATGAACGACGGCACCAGGGTCAGAATGCTGGGGATCATCATCAGGGCAATGACAAACATGAAGATCACGTTTTTGCCGGGGAATTCCAGCTTGGAAAAGGAATAGGCCGCCAAAGAGGAGACGATCAGCATTCCCGCCGTACCGGCCAGGGCCACAAAGGCGGTATTGAACATATACCGGGACAGAGAAGTCACCGCCGTGCGGATATTGTTCAAAAACAGCGGCAGGGTGGGATACCATTTGGTGTACTGGAAGGTATTTTCATTCTTGAAGGCCGACCACAGAGACATGGCCAGGGGGTAGAGCATGATACAGATGAGTACCAGGATCACGGCATGAAGCGCTGCCTGGGCCGCCTTTTCCTTAATGCGATATTTCATTCCTTCGTTCCTCCTCCCCCGTTTAATCTCCGTTGTTGACGTATTTCCGGGTGAGGATCGTCAACACGAACACGATAATAAACAAACTGGTGCCAATGGCGCAGGCGTAGCCCATCCGGTTGGCTGTAAACGCTTCGATGTACATATAGTAGCCGGGCACCATGGTGGTATAGCCGGGGCCGCCTTCCGTCAGCATGAGCTGCAGGGAGTAGTCCTGCAGAGCGCCGATGATACCGGTGATCAGGAAGTAGCGCACCTGACCCAGGATCGCCGGCAGATCGATGGAAAAGATCCGGCGGATGGTGCTGCAGCCGTCCATGCGGGCGCTTTCCAGCACCTCCGTGGGAATATCCATCAGGCCGGACATATAGATCAGCACGGAAGTGCCGCCGATCCAGGGGAAACCCATAAAGATCACCGCGAAAATGACCCAGTTGGGGTCGCCCAGCCAATCGATGACGCCGTTTTCTCCCAGCAGACCCAAGGCGCGGAATATGGCCGTCATCAGGCCGTTGTTGGGGTCATAGATGAACTCCCAGATCAGCGTGCCAACGATGGCCGGGGTCACCATGGGCAGCAGGATCAGGGTCCGGTACCAGCGCTGGGATTTTTGGGATCTCAAATTGAAGATCAGCTCCGCCATGATCAGGGGACAGAACATACCGATCAGCAATTTGGGGATCTGGATGAGGACCATGGTCCCGAAGGATTCCAGGAACACCTCATCCTGCCACAGCTCGATAAAGTTGTCCAGACCGATGAATACCGCATCACCGGTACTGTCCCAGTCAAAGAAGGAGTGGTAAATGCCGCTGAACGCCGGGTAATAGGAAAAGATCGCCAATCCCAGCATCAACGGGAGAATAAACAGATAACCCATGCGGCCACGCCAGATCCGCTGCCACAGGTTATGCTTTGGAGCCAAGTCTTTTACCAAAACTTGCACACCGTCCTTTCCGTCGATCCGCTTTGCTTATCCGAACATGCCCTCATTGGTGCCCTGCTGTGTATCATCCTCTTCCGGCGCTTCCATGGGCAATACCATGTCCATTTTTGCCGAAACCGCAATAAACAGCGAGTTGCTCTCGTCCTCAAAGTGGAGGTTCACATCCACCAGGTCGTTCAGTTCGGATTTGAAATAAGGGAAATAAATAAAGGTTGCAATACCGTTTTCGTCCGTTTTCACACGTTTCGCCCGGAAATTGCCGCCGTTGAGAGAAATGCCGTAAATAATGTGATCCTCGCAGGGAACACCGTTTCTGGTGACCAGCAGCTCCACCGTCACTTGGGTCTGACCGTCCGCAATGCCCACTTCCGGTGAAACGGACACCACTTCGATGGTGAACTCCCTGGCCCGGACCGTGTCAAAACCCCAGCCCAGGAATACCAGCAGGGCAATGATCACCAGAATCAGAAATTTTTTCTTTCCGTCCATTACTTCCACTCCTTTCAGGGCATCAGCATCTGCCAATGAACGGTCAGCGGTTGATCGCCGCTGTTTTCCAGCCGCAGGCAGGCGCCTTCTGCGGTATGACGGATTTCATAGACCGCAAAGGAAATACCGCTCCACACCGCCATGGTATCCAGCCGCTCCAGCTCCGCCCCCCGGGCGCCCACGGTCATGGTGGCCCGTTCTTCATTGGGTCCCCGCATGGGAGAAAGGCTGTCGGTCAGGAACCGGATGCCGATCCGGCTGCAACGGGCCGGCAGCGGCACAGTAACCGCGGTCTTGGGGTCCATGTCCACATAACCGCCGGGGCATTGGGCGGCAATGGGTTCCGGGATCTCTGCCACCGGCTCCTCACTCACCCGCTCCCAGGCATATGCGTCGATACCGTAGGGCTCCACCTCGGCGCAAAGGCCGCCCTCCAAAGGCAGAATGTCTTCGCACCAATCGCCGTTGTGATAGATCCGCTTCCAGCGCAGTTTGCCGGGGATATTGACCACAACGCTCTGGGTCGCCGCCGTGGTGTTCACCGCGGTGATCACGCCCCGGTCTTTTTGGGCATTGTGATAGCCGTAAACGGTACCGCTGGAAGGACGGGCCAGGATCGGCGCTGTGCGGCATTCCGGCGCGCAAACAAAGTCGAACAATTCCTGGGCCTTGGCCAGGAAGTTCCAGTCATCTTCGTCCAGCAGGCCGGTTTCGCCGTAAAGATGGATCTTCCGGGTGCCGCGGACGATGTTCATCAGATAGGAGTCCCGCAGGGACCGCTTCTGCAGATAGTAGATGGTATTGGTCAGACCGATCATGGAGCCATGATCGTCGATGGCCTCCCGGGGCAGCAGCGCATCCGTAAATTGCTCCATCATGCAGTCGGTATAATGGACGATGCTCTTTTCCATGGGTGCCGGCCGTTCCGCAGGACGGGGATCGCCGCAGTACAGATAGTCGATGTACAGCACCCACAGCGGAGAAATGGCCCATCCGCTCCGGTTGGGATCCACAGAGCCGATGTAATCCAGCTTCGTGGTGAAGCCGTTGTAGGCCAGCACCTGCAGTTCCGGGCATTCCCGGCGCAGAGAACCCAGCCGGGTGATGAAATTCCGCACCGCCGGCTCCTTGGAGGCGATGTGCCGCTGAGAGTGGAAATCATGATGGGGATTGTCACATTCAAAATAGGCAAAATCGAATTTCAGCATCTTCACGCCGTGTTCCCGGACGTGCTTTTCAATGGCATCAAAGAGCCATGCGGAATTTTCTTCCACCGCCGTACACAGTTCCTGACTGGAACCACCGCGGTAGATCTTCTTCTCCGGGTCCCGGATCCGCTGCATATTCACGTCGAACCACAGGCCCAGCGCCATGCCCGTTTCCCGCAGTTCTTTCAGGAAGGTCTCCGGGCCCTGGGGCCAATGGGTACGCCGGAACCGGAAATAGCTCTCCGGATCGTACCAGCAATCATCCATCAGATAGTAATCATAGGTCAGGCCCCGTTCTTCCCTGGCCCGGCGCAGATTGGCCACCAACCGGCGGGCCATCTTTTCGTCCAGTTCCAGTTCGTATTCCGCCGCCAGTTCGTCATGGGCGCCCCAGTCGCAGTAGACCCGCAGCCGGTCATTGGGATGGGGCCGGCGGGCCAGCAGGAATCGGCGGAATCCGTCGGCTACGCCTTCGGCGGTGGGCTCCGCGGTATTCAGGCCGAATATCACCGGACTGAACTCAAAACTTTGGCCCGCTTCCAGGACCTGGAAGGGTGCCTGACGGACCGTCAGCACCGCGCCGTCCCGGCGGTTTTCCGCCACGGGAAGCAAACTGGTCACAAAGCCTGCGTTACCTACAAACAGCGGCTGGCCTTCGCCGCCCCTGGACAGTTCCTCCCGGACGGCCGCCACCTCGGTCTGCGCATAGCGGACCGTGATGGGTTCCCCGGCGGTGACGGTCACCGTTTTGGAAAGGACTGCCCCGTCCAGGGCATACTGCACCTGCACCGTCAAAGCCTCATGCTCGAAGGCCAGGGACCAGCCATCGGGGCCCTGGGTCTCCACCGGATCATGGGCCGGCTCCACCATTTCCAAACTGCCGTCGGCACGTTGGATCTGCAAACTGTATTCTGCCAATGTACGCCAGGACAGGGTCTTTTCCCCCATCTGCAGGCATTTTGTGGCACCATTCCGATGGTACTGCACTGTTTTCATGCCATCACCCGTTTCTCAAATAATTGACGATTCGCGTCAGTTTAGAATCAGCTTTCCGTAACGGTCAGAATCTTTGTGCGTACTGCCCGCATAGTCGCTCCAGAATACCCGGGCATTGCGGGTCATGCCGATGTTATCGGTAATGCAGAGATCCACACCGATGGAAGCGCCTTCCTCCACCTGCTTTTTGACCTTGCCGTACCAGGGCAGCTTCAGTTCCACGGTGTAACCGCCGGATACGGTCTTGACTTTGGCCGTCAAACCGCTCAATTCCGCGGTGATATCTTCGCCTTCGCCGTTGCGGGCCCGCACATTGCCGGCCGCATCCACCGTTACCCAGTAACAGTTGGCATCCGCATCGCCGCTTTGGCCGCCGGGACACACATAGAGGGTCACGCTGTCATTTTTATCGATCTTCCCGTCCTTCTTGGGGGTATTGTCCTTCACCGTAATGAACAGATACAGCCCGTCCCCATCCCAGAGCAGATTGGCCAGGCCGGTGGTCGCGGTGGGCTTGCCATGCTCGTCCGCCCAGGTCACCGTCTCCACGCGGGCGGCGCTGCTGCCGTAGATGCTGTCCTTCTCGCCGTCCACCGTGGGTGTTCCCTGACCGGCGGAAACAGAAGGCTGTACCCATTGGGCCACCAGGTCCTGGTACCACACCAGATTTTTCTTGGTGGCCTTCTTGCCGTTGGGCAGGATCTGGGTCTTGCCGTGGGCACCTTCCACACTCAGCACGCCGATGCAGCCGTCCCAGGTGGTGTGGGTATTGCGATGATCTTCCGCCAGGCCGGGCATGACGCCGTCCATGTACATGAAGATCATATGCTCGCCCTCCACGATGCCCTTGTCGTTGGTGACGAAATCAGGGTTGGCCTTTTTGGTGATCTCTTCCGGGCTCACCAGCACCGCGCCCTTGATCTTCAGCTTGGCCAGGGAGGAGTAGGGCCAGTTATACAGATCCTCGGATTCCTGGATGTAGATGCCCATGCTGTTGCCGCCGGTATTGACGTCCGCGGCAATGAGCATGTAGTATTTTCCGGTGGTCGCATTGTAACGGACCGAAGCGCCGGCGGTGCCGGACATGATGATGGGGTGGGTGGAAACGTCGCCGAAGTGGAAGGGATCACCCTCGGATTTTGCGACGCGGATCCGGCCGCCGCCATCGGAGGCATCGGTGTAGACGATGTAGAACGCGCCATCCATGTAGAATGCCTTGGGCTGACCGACGCCGTAGTTGCGGCCGATGGAGGGATTCTTGATGACGGGCTGGGGATTTTCGTTATCCGGGTAGAAGGTCCACTGAATGCCGTCAGGAGAGGTGGCATAGCAAATGTTATTGTTGTACTCGCCCTGCTCGTCGAAGCTGGCCGGAGTCTCAAAGAACATATGGTAAACGCCATCCACATACAGCACGCTGGACCACAGCAGCATTTCCTTGATCCAGGTGGTCTGATAACCCTTCAGGTCGATGACACACTGGGCATTGTACCAATGCTTCATATCCTTGCTCTCTGCGTACCAGATGGTATCGTAGGGGCAGGCACGGCCCCACCACATCTTGTAGGTATCGCCCACCTTGATGCAGTTAAAAGCCTGATCATAAACGCCGTCAATGGGGTATTCCTCAAACTCCATGCTGCCCAGGCTCTGGTATGTATACTGATCCTTGATGTATACGGCATCCGGCAGGGGCGCATAGGAGAATGTCATATTTTCAAACAACTTCCCGGCCGAATGGACATAATGTTCGGTGGAAGTCGGAGTTGTCGGGGTCGTGGCCGGAGGATCCGTGGGGATCGGCTCCGTGGGAGCAACCGGCTCCGTTGCCGTGGGTTCCGTGGGGTCCGTGGGCTCCGTGGGAAGCGGCTCGGTGCCGGGTTGGGTAGCAGGTTGGGTAGCAGGTTGCGTCGTTTGCGTCGTGGGTTCTGTGGCTTCCGTCGCAGGCGTAGACGCCGTCGGCGCCGTAGGGGTCCCGGTGGCACCGGCAGTGGGATTCGTATTGTTGGGTTCGGTAACAACACATCCGGCCATAGCCGCCAGCAAGCTGCTCATTACCAGGAGCCAGCAAATACCTCTTGTGACCTTCTTGTTCATCTTTCCGCCTCCGTTCAGCAGTTGAAAAGGTTCTGTTCCGAGCGCCGCCCCGAAGGGCGACGCTCGGATCATGTTTGGGTTGGTTAAATTTACTTCAGGATGAGCTGGCCCCAGCGGTCCAGATACAGGAAGCTGTCGCCGGTGTAGTCGCTCCAGTAGACCTGCGCCTGACGGCCCACAGTATCATTGAAGCTGTCGTTGATCTGGAAGTCGCAGCCAATGGTCTTGCCTTCCTTGACCATACCCTGGACCATGGAGTACCAGGGGATCTTGGCCTCGATCACATAGCCGCCGGAGATCTTCTTGGTCTTGACCTGGTAGCCTGCGAATTCTTCGGTGCAGACATTCTCACCGCTGTCCTTCACCACCAGGGTGCCGGAAGCGTCGATGGTGACCATGAAGGACAAAGGCGTCAGGGTCTCGTAATTATTGGTGCCGGTCTTGGTGTCCATCACGTCGATAAACACGGTGATGCCGTCGTTGCGCCACAGATTGCCGGGTTTTTCCAAATTATAGCCGGTGTAAGGACCGGTGCTGTCCATGATCTCGGCATACACATACAGCGCGTCATTGTCCCAAACGGCGTTGACTTTGCCGGTGGTATTGGTGGGTTTGGAGTATTCATAAGACCAGGTGACCGTCTCGATCAAAACGGTCTCGCTCTTGTTGTAGACGGAATCCTTGGTGCCGTCGATGGTGGGAGTGCCGTTGACCACTTCCACGGTGGGCCGGACCCACGTCCACACCTGATCCTGGTACCAAGCCATGTTCTTGGTGTTGCAGGTCTTGCCGTTGGGCAGGGTCAGGGTTTTGTTATACTTGGAGCCCACGCCGATCACGGCGATACGGCCCTCCCAGGTGGTATGGGTGTTCCGGTGGTCCTCGGAAGCGGAGGGCATGGTGCCTTCCATCCACATGAGGATCATGTTTTCCGTATCGACGATGCCGTGTTCATTGGTCACCAGGTCGATATTGGCCTTCTTCATCACATCGCTGGCCAGAGACAGCCGGGCGCCCTTGGCGCGGAGCTGCGCGCCGGTCTTGTACGGCCAGGAGTACAGGTCCTCAGACTCCATGATGAACAGCGTATCGTTATACACGCCGTTGCTCTGGGTCTCGGAGGCGGTGATCATGAAATAATACTTGTTGGTAACGGAATTGTAGCGGATGGCCGCGCCGGCGCCGCCTTCCAGCAGCATGGGATGATCGTACACTTCCCCCTCGAAGCTGTAGCCGTTGCCCTTGGAACGGGCAATGCGGACATTACCGCCGGAAGTGGTGGCATCCACATAGGTCACATAGAAGTAGCCGTCCATGTAGAAAGCCTTGGGCTGACCCACACCGTAGCTCCGCTGACCGGCGGGGGTGGGGTCCTTGATGACGGGCTGGGGATTCTTGTTGTCGGGGTAGAAAGTCCAGTTGATGCCGTCCTTGGACATGGCATAGAAAATGCTGTTGCTGTACTCACCGACCTCATCTTCCTTGCCGGGAGCCTCAAAGAACATGTGGTACTTACCGTCCACATACAGAACACTGGGCCAGGAGAGCATGCTGTGCATATACTTGGAGGAGTATCCGTACAGGTCGATGACCATCTGCTCGTTGTACCAGTTCTTCATGTCCTTGCTTTCGGCATACCAGATGGTATCGAAGGGACATGCGCGGCACCACCACATCTTATAGGTGTCGCCCACCTTGATGCAGTTGAATGCATTGTCGTAAACGCCGTCGATGGGGTAATCTTCGAACTGCATCAGGCCCAGGTCCTGAACCGTGTAGGTGGAGGCCACATTAAAGGCCTTGGGCAGTTCTTCGAAGGTATAGCTCATGTTCTGGAAGGTCTTGCCCTGGGAATGCTCATAGTAATCCACGGCAGGCTTCGGCTCCGTGGGCTTGGTCGCGGGCTCCGTGGGTTCCACCGTAGGCTCCGTAGGAGGCACAGTAGGTTCGGTGGGCACAACGGTGGGATCGGTGGGGGGCACCGTGGGATCCGTAGGGGTCACCGTGGGATCGGTGGGGGCCGCCGTGGGATCCGTGGGGGCAGCGGTGGGATCCGTGGGGGCGACAGTGGGATCCGTAGGCTTGGCATCTGTGGCCTGCGGCTGAGTTTCCGTGGGGTCGGGCTCAACGGGCGTACAGCCGGCGAACAAGCCGATGACGCAGGCCAGGCTCAGCACCAGCGCCAGGATCTTCTTCATTGTTACATTCATAACAGTTCTCCTTTTCAGGTAGGTTTCCGTGTATCTTATCCGTTATTTTTCTGCTTTCTTAATTTATGCCCGCAGGAATCTCTGCGGATCAATTTGCTGGCGACCTCCACGGAAATGGGGGTCTGCCGGCGGTTCTGAATACGGTCCAGCAGCATTTTCGTTGCCAGGCGGCCCAGTTCTTTTTTGTAGATATGCACCGTTGTCAAGGGCACTTCCACATAGGCCGCCAGCAAAATATCGTCGTGTCCCGTAACAGCCACATCTTCCGGCACACGATAGCCGGCCTGCTGCAACGCGCGGATGCAGCCGATGGCCATTTCATCATTGGCCGCAATGATGGCCGCCGGCGGTTGATGTTCCGCCAGCACCTCTGCCACCCGGCTTTGGGCCACGCTCAGGGTGAATTCACCGTTGATCTGCCATTCCGGCGCCACGGACAGTTCGTGTTCTTCCAGCCATTGCAGGCAGGCGTCCCGGCGGAGATCGTCGCCGCCATACAGCAGACCGTATTCCCGATAGCCGACTTTATGCAGATGCTCCAGCGCCAGCAAAATGCTTTTGGCCGCATCCGTTCCCACATAATCGGATTTGCTGTCGTAATTCTTGTCCATGCACACCACATATTTGGCGATCCGGTTCACCACCCGGCGCAGCAGCACATCATCCAGACGGCCCAGCAGAATAATGCCGTCCAAAGGAGCGTCCGCGAAGTTTTTCAGCAGATAATCCGTCTGTTTCTGCGCCTCGTCCATCCCCATGCCGATGAGGACTTCCGCATTGCTGCGGGCCGCTTCCTCATTGATCCCGTCGATGATCCGGGAGAAGTAGGGATGGCCCGTGTGCTTCTGCGAGGAAAAAGACAAATATCCGATCCGGATCTGTTTGGTGTGGGTTCCGTTTCGGGACAGCGAGAGGGCCCGGGCATTGATATTGCGATGGTAGTTGAGCTGTTCCGCCATCTCTAATACCTTTTTACGGGTGGACGGTTTCACCCGCAGCGTAGGATCCTCATTCAAAATACGGGAGACCACCGCTTTGGACACGCCGCAGCGATCGGCCACCATTTGCATTGTGACTTTCATTTCGATTCCTCCTTTGATCTTCTCAATTATAGTATAGGAGGATTGTTTTTTCCAGGCGTTCGTCCCAAATAAAAAGGGTACAAAAAGGGCGGCTACACCTCAGACATAGCCGCCCTCGTTGCGATAATTAACGATCTTTCTTTTTGATGATCACAGCGCCGGTGGCGGAAGCCAGCATCAGCAGAACGATGCCCACGGACATGGGATCGCCTGTTTCAGGGTTGACCTCGGTGCCGGGCTCGGTCTCAGGCTCGGAAGCGGGGGGTTCGGTTGCGGGAGGCTCGGTCACGGGAGGCTCGGGATCAACACCGACCACGAACTCCACCTTGGGATACACAGCGATGACTTCGCCGGCATCGTTCAGGGCGATGACCTGGTAAGCCAGTTCCTCACCGGCAGTCAGACCGGGAACGGTCATCTTCACGCTGTCGCTCTCTTCCCAGGTCACGGGTGCGTCAAACAGGTTGAACACGCGGACACGGTAGGCGGCGGCGCCGACGGTCTCCTTAACGTAGACCAGCAGGTTGCCGTCGGCATCGAAGCAATAGCTGTCATTCTCAGCGCCGTCGGTGGCAGTCTCCACCTGAACGCCGGTCAGATCACGGAAATTGGGATCATAGAGGGTGACCACACCGGTGACCAGCTCAGCGCTGTGGTTGGTCAGATCGGTGGTACCCCACTTGGCCCAGTTGCCGCCTTCCTTGGCGGTGGCCAGAACGCTGGTGTTATCGCGGTAAACGATACCGACCTTCAGCTGGGTGTTGCCGGAGAAGTAATGGGTGTAGTTGTCCTTCACGGTGACGCGGCCTTCCACATCGGCGTAGCCGTCAGCATAGTGGAAGCAAGCGGTGGTATTGTTGTTGGTGAATGCATTTCTGCCGTTGGGATCCTGCACGGAGGAATCAAACCAAGCCTCAACGCCCCACTCCTTCCAAACGACGGAGTTGGAAGCATCGCTGCCCAGGAAGAAGCGGCCCACTTCGCCCTCAGGCATGACCATGGTGATATACACACCGTCACGAATCAGGCCGTCAACGGACTTGCCGTCGGCATCCTTGGCATGGACGCGGAAATAAAGCTGGCCGTAAGTATACTTGAACTGGACATACTCGGTCTCAGACTTCACATACATGCCGGTAGCGGGATCGTAAACATCCAGGGGGTACTTGGGAGCAGCCTTCCACAGGCCATCCTCTTCGTCTTCCCACTCCCAGAAATCGGTCTCGAAATCGGAGGTCACGCCTTCGATGATGTCCATCTCAGCGCCGCCCACGGGAGCGGAGGCTTCATAAGTAAAGGCTTCCTGGTTGGGCTTGTCACCGATCTTGAAGGTCGTGGTGATCTCTTCAGCGGTATCGGCAACCATAGCGGTGGTGCCCAGGGAGTACCAGCCCTCGCCGGCGTAAGCCTGCGCGGTGCAGTTCTCCTTGTTCATGTAAGAAATGGCGAGCTGGAACTCGTCGCCGGCCTTCAGGGCAGGATCAGCAGCGGCGGCAGAGGGGACCTTCAGGCAGAAGCGGGCCTCCACGGTAACGGTGCCATCGGCATTGTAGACGAACTTGCTGGTGGAGCTTTCCACCAGGATGGCGTTCTCGGTAAAGGTCGCGGGGACGCCCCACCAACCCTGCAGATCGCTGCAGTTAGACTGGTTCCAGGTGTCGCAGTCGGTGTACATCAGGCCCAGCTTGCCCTGGGGGGTGATCAGGGAGACACGGATCTGGTCACGGACGATGCCGTCCACGGTCTTCTCAGCATCGGGCACGGTCAGCGCCACATAGATGCTGTCGGGAGAAGCCGCCACCTGAACGGTGTAGGCAGAGGCAGACCAGGTGTTGTTGGTCTTGTCATAGGAGGACAGCACATACTTTTCTGCGCCGGCCCAATCGCTCAGGTCGCCGTCCAGATTGATGCCGTCCATGGCAATGGCCTTGGCGTAGTGCAGTTCATCAGCGCCGGCGGTCAGAGCCAGGCCGCAAACACTGCTGACGATCAGCACAAGGGCTACAAGAATCGGTAATACGTGTTTTTTCATTTTATTCCATCCTTTCAAATTGTATCGGGCATTCTCAGCAGAAGATGTTCTCATCCGTCGGCCCATGTCCTTTATGGATCCGGGACAAACGGTGCTTTTTCAAACACTTTTCTGCCCAACCCCCACGATAATATTACTGCAACACCGCCGTCCAATGCAATCAAAATTTGGTAAACCGTTTTACTGTCGATCGGTTGCATTTTTTGGTTATTTTTACAGTTTTATTAAAATATCGGCCTATATTTTATCCGATTTTGTACATTTTGCCATATATCTCCATTATTTTCCAGCATTTCCGTTCCGCTCCTCATTTATCCGAAGAATGCAAAACAGACCCGTATTTCTCCGCTCCCTGCCGTGAAAACACCGCTGTTTTCCCATAATCCGTATCCGATACATCCCCGTTTTGTTTATCTGTTTGTTTACCACTTTCGTTCTTTACATCCCGTCGCTCCCGATGCTATACTGGACCTGATAATCAACCGAGGAGGGATCCCCATGCCTTTTCCCAGCGTGATCTACTGGAAATGGGATGATACGCATCTGGAAACCGGCAAATATGCCCATCAGATCGCGGATCTCATGGCCCGCAGTCCATTTAGTCACATTTACATTACCACCCATTGGTGCCACCAGGGCCTCACCTGCCCCGCCACCCTGGCCCATTTGAAAAATGCCTGCAGGCAGATCCACGACGCCGGGCGCAAAGTCATCCTGGAAGTGGATGTCCGGGCCGAAAAGGCCGCCTTCGCCAAAAACCATCCCGATGACCGGGCCGGTTTCCTCTATTGGAGATCCGTTCCCGTCACCGACGGCGCCTGTACCTTCGCTATCCGCGGAAACGACGGCAAAGAACTCTTCGGCGGCGACCGCCAATCCGGCGATGCCCTGCTGACGGCCATGGCTTACCGCACCGGTGCCGATGGATTTGTGTTGGATGACAGCCTGCGGCCCGTCGATGCCACCCTGCACCGGCCGGATCGGGATCACGTCACCGTCACCTGGGCCCCCGGCACTGCTGACGAACAGATCTTTGTGGCCGTGTGGTCCATTTTCGATTTCCCGGACCTTTGCTCCGACGCTTATTACGCCGAAGCCACCCACCTGATGGAGCTGGCCGCCACCATCGACCCCGACGGCGCCGCCCTGGACGAGCTGTGCTTCATGTGGCACCCGGATTTTGACTTCACCGCCGGCTCTTACATGACCCTGGACAACTGCCCCGTCTATTCCCGGGGCCTGGCCGCCGCCTATCAGCGGCAATTTGATGCCGATTTTATCCGGGACTGCCTTTATCGCTATGTGTCCGCCCCCCAGGATCCCCGCCGGATCGCCGCCACGAACCGCTATTTCAAATGCCTCCGGGACGGCATTGCCGCCGCCGAGAATAATTTCTACCGGCAAACCAAGGAATACCTGGGCCCCGATGCCTTTGTCGGCGCTCACAACACCTGGTTCTGCATCGAAGAAGTCCAAAACAGCCCGGAGATCTGGCGCACCGGCATCACCTGGTGGAGCGCCCGGAAGGATCACGGTTTCACCGACGAGATCATGCTCTATCCCGTCCGCACCGCCCTGGCCCACAAAGCCAGCGCCCCCATTTTCTATAACATGTGGTATTCCGAAGGCACCCTGGACCTCCACACCTTCTACACGGAAATGTGGCGTAATGTCCGCTACGGCGGCCGCACCATTTCTTTGTCCTATGAATGCGTCCACGAGGACCACATCGTCCAGCAGCTCTGCCGCCCCGGCCAACTGGAAGCCGTGGCCGCCATTGAAGAAGAGATCCGGGGTGTGGACGAATTCGTCCAAAGTCCCGCCCGCTGTGACGTGGCCGTGGTCACCTCCCTGGCCGCTTTGTGCAACCGCCGGGAAAATCTGGACAGCAACGGCCGCTGGGACATCGTCAACGGCAAGCTCAAGGAAATGTTTACCCTGACCCGGGATCTGTGGATCGCCGGCTGGAACTGCGACATGATCGGCGACGATGAGATCTATGACCGCAATCTGTTCATCAACAGCGACGGTTATCTGGCTTACGGCAATCAGGTCTATACCTGCCTGATCCTGGCCTGGCCCCAGTACGTCCAACCCGCCATGGCAGACTTCCTCTGTCAGCTCCGGGACGCCGGCAAGACCAGGCTCATCCTCGTGGGCAAGGGCGACACCGATTTCAACGGCGCTCCCATGACCGCTTTCCACGAAATGGCCCCCGACGCCCCTTACTTCCCCCTGCGGCCCGAGATCGGCGACATCACCGCCCTTCTGACGGAGTGGAACGTCCAAACCAACCGGGTCCCCGCCGGCTGTGTCATGCAGGACGGCTCCATCATCCTCACCGCCTCTGCCCCCGACCGGCCCACCGGCAATCCCCTCCACAGCCGTTTTGTTCTGGACGGCACCCGGATCACCGTGGACGGCACCGACGTGGTCTGCCTGCGTAAAGAGCAGGATCGGCTCCATGTCTGGTCCCCCCATCCCGTCAACGTCAAGGAGGAAGCTCTATGAATACCCATTGGCAGTTAACTCCGTCCGGTATCCGCCGCCCGGCCGACGTCCCCTTCTCCGACCACATTGAAATGGCCGGCCACCAACTGGCCGCCATCGTCACCTATGGCACCGCCCCGGACGGCACCTTGCTTCTCCGCCGGGAACTGTGCTACCCCGGTCTGCGGACATTGCCCCGGGATACCTTCGGCACCCTCCACGCCTTCCATCCGGAGGACCATCGCCACGTCTTTTCCCTGGACGGCACCCCCGTCACCGAATATCCGGCGGAGTTTTCCTTCGACGGCGTACTGACCCTGGTATCCTACAGCCAGGGAAAAACCCTGCGTTTCACCCGTCATTGCTTCCCCTCCGTGACCCGGGCCGCATACCTGGAATCCGTCACCGTGGAAAACTGCGCCGACCGTCCCCTGACAGTGGTCGCCGCCCCCGTAGACCGGGTGGAATATGCCCGGGGCGCCGCCGGCGTGTATACTGTTCAGGCTTCCTGCCCCGGCCGGGAACTGCACCTGGCCCCCGGCGGCCGGGACACCTGCACCCTGGTATTTTCCGCGCGGCTCCACCTGCTCCCCGCCTTGGACCTGGACGGTGCCGAAGAATTGGCCCGACGCCGGGACCTGGTGGCGCAGTTGACCGACGGCTCCCTGACGCTGGATTGCCCCGATGAGGAACTGTGCCAATTCTTCCGTCTGGCCAAACTGCGGGCCGCCGAAAGCATTTTCGACACCCTGGCCGGCCCCCTCCATTCTCCCGGCGGCGGCCCTTACTATGCAGCCGTTTGGGCCAATGACCAGGCCGAATACGCCGGCCCCTTCTTCCCCTTCATGAACTATCCCCGGGCCAACGAAGCCAGCCTCAACGCCTATATGCTCTTCGCCCGGTTCATGTCCCCTGCCGGCACCCCCATCCCCTCCTCCATCATCGACGGCGGCCAGGATTTTTGGGAAGGCCACGGTGACCGGGGCGACGCGGCCATGTATCTGTATGGCTGTTCCCGCTATCTGCTGGCCCTGGGTAACCGGGATCTGGCAGAGCAAATGTTCTGGACCCTCCGCTGGACCGCCGATTTCACCCTGGCAAAAAAGACCCCCGAGGGAGTCATTGCCTCGGACTCCGACGAACTTGAGGAGCGCCTGCCCTCCGGCGATGCCAACCTTTGCACCTCCAGCCTGGTCTACGGCGGCCTGATCTCCGCCGCCGCTTTGGCTGAAGAATTGGGCGATACCGCCACCGCCGAACTTTGGCGGAAGGAAGCCGCCGACCTGCGCTCTGCCATAGAAGCCTATTTCGGCGCCAATGTCTCCGGTTACGACACTTACCGCTACTATGACGGCAATATCCAGCTCCGGAGCTGGATCTGCATTCCCCTGACCGTGGGCATCTACGATCGCCAGAGGGGCTGTGCCGATGCCCTGCTGTCGGACAAGCTGTTCTGCGATGACGGCGTCCTCAGCATCGAAGGAGACGTCACCATTTGGGACCGTTCCACCCTCTATGCCTTCCGGGGCATCCTCAATGCCGGCGAAAGCGACCGGCTCTATCCCTACCTGCGCCGCTACGTCCTCCGGCGCCTGCTGGGTCCCCACGTTCCCTATGCCGTGGAAGCCTACCCCGAAGGCAACCAGCGCCATCTCTCCGCCGAAAGCGCCCTGTTCGCCCGGGTCGTCACCGAAGGTCTGTGCGGCATCACCCCGGTGGGCCTGCGGAGCATCGCCCTGAGTCCCTCGGTCCCGTCGGAATTGGGTTGGGTCAAACTGAGCCGTGCCCACGCCGGCGGCACCTGCTTCGATCTGCAGATCACCCGCCAGGCCAACGGCCACCGGGTGGACGTCCGCTGGGATCAGGGTCAATGCACCCACTTCATCCCCCTGGGCGAAACCTTCCGACTGACCTTCTCCTGAACATGAAACAGCCATTGCCATCGTCCGCGGTGTGCAATGGCTGTTTTTTCTTTCGCTGCCCCTTTTTATCCGCCGATTTTTTTGCTATAATTTTACAAAATCGGTAAGTGCAGCAGCGGATTTTCGCGTCTAATAAGTGAAAGAGGACGCAACCTCTTTCGGAAAGGAGTACAGCCTATGGATAACGGTGCAAGTAGCTACCGCCGTTTCCTGGCAGGTGACGATGACGGCATTGTGCAGATCATCAAAGAACACAAAGACGGTTTAATGCTCTACCTCAACAGCTTCGTCCAGAACATCAACACCGCGGAAGACCTGACGGAAGATACCTTCGTCAAGCTCATCGCCCGGCGGCCCCGGTTTTCCGGCCGAAGCACCTTTAAGACCTGGCTGTATTCCATTGGCCGGAATGTGGCCATGGACCATCTGCGCCGCAAGGCCAAGCACGCCGCCTTGTCCTCGGAGGAAGCCCGGGCGCTGACGGCCGACGAAATGGACGTGGTCCGAAATTACTTACAGACGGAGCGAAAACTGCAACTCCACCGGGCCCTTCAGCGGCTGAACCGGGACTACCGTCAGGCGCTGTACCTGGTCTATTTTGAAGATTTCCGGAACGACCAGGCCGCAGCCATCATGGGCAAGAGCAAAAAACAGATGGAGAATTTGATGTATCGGGCAAAGCTGTCCCTGCGATCAGAACTTGAAAAGGAGGGCTTTGCATATGAAGACCTATGAAGAAATGGCCCAAAGCGCCCTCGCGCGGGGCAAAGCCATGCGAACACAACGGCAAAAAACAAAAAAGCGCCTGATGGGCCTGCTGGCAACCACCACGGCATCGTTGCTGGTAATTTTGTTGATCACCACCCTGGGCGGGCCAAGTGATGCTCCATCCCCCGCCCCGACACTTGGGAGCCAGTCGCAAACGCCCATCGAAGGGAATGATCCCGGCAGTTGGGGCCCGGTGAACTTTCTTTCTGCAATCCACAAGACGGACACCTCCCTCACCGGCCAGGCATTCCAGTACATTGCCGGAAAGCGCAATCCGATCAACGAGTTTCAGCCAAGTCCTCCCCAATTTGAATTTGATCTGCTTTCCTACAATGTGGTAGCCAAAGCGGTGGAAGAACTCCCGGGGATCTACCAGTCTCTGAACGAATACGGCAGCACCGAAACCAATGGATACCGTTTGCTTCGCATGGAAGTCATTGACGACTTGCAAAGTGGCATCGAGGGCACCTTCTATTATCTGCTGCCCCAGGATCTGAAAGGCGATCTGACAAAGTATGACGCTCTGCTGATCTCCATGTACCTGCTTCCGCAAAACTATGTGCTGCGTTGCGGCGGGGAACTGGTAGCCTTTGAGTATCTCTTTGCAGATCACGAAGATTTGCCGCAATTGGGCAATATCATTGCCTTCACCGACGGTGTTTTTGATGAATCCTTATGGCAGGAGGAAAGCTGGTACTATGGTTATCAGTTTGCAAAGTCCTACCTGGATCGGGGTAACGGCAACCTGCTGGTTGATAGAGGATCCACCCTGGAGGGCGCCCTGCAACGCAGAGAGATACAGCTTCGGGAGAATTATCAAGAGCCGCAGGAATCATCCAAAATCAATCTCCATGACTATCAAACAGAAGCCGCCCGGGAAGCCATGGAATATCTGAAACCTTTTGAAAACGGAATTTTTATCCCGGAACGCATTTGGCATACCTACCGCGTCCGCCGCTATATTAACGGCTGTCCCACCAACGAATGGGTGGAAATTGATCCGAAGAACGAAACGGTGACCCGGTCGGAGTACCGCTTTGAGGATGCAGTCTTTGAAAATCTCCCGGATCTTGCCTCCTATATTGCCGATCTGGACCTGACCAAGCTCACCCCGCAGCACATTGACACCACCGGGAAAACCATGAGCTTCAACTCCGCAGTGGGGTGGTATGAAAAAACGGATACCGGCGTTTATGCTGTTGTTCGTGTCGCCTGGAGTTTTTGGGAGTGGCTTGATATAGAGGATTACAGCGCCACCATGGAATACTATGATGAAACCTTTTTCCTTCTGGACGAAACCGGCGCCCATGTGATTTCCCGTGAAGAACTGACCGCGCTGATCGGACAAAACCGAAATATCTACTACGGAGAATATGGCGTCGGCGAAGAACGACTTGCGTAACGTAACCCCCCGGGACGGATGTCCCGGGGGCATTGCTATTTGGGGGCAAAATTGCTATAATTATTTTCAGAAATTTTCCAAAAAACATTACACACTTTCCGATTTTTCTTGACTCTATTAGTGAAGGGCCTTTCAAACTGAAGAGAGGAGGCAGCATATGGACCCATGTCAACGAACCCCGGCACGGACGCCCTTGGGCGACGAACGGATCATTGCCCTCTATTGGGCGCGGGACGAGCGCGCCATCGATGAGACCGCGTTCAAATACCGGAATTACCTCTATTCCGTCGCATATAACATCGCCCACGACGCACCCGCCTGCGAAGAATGTCTGAACGACACCTACCTGGCCGCCTGGAACGCCATTCCCCCGGCCACGCCCAACGTGCTGAAAGCCTTCCTGACCACCGTCCTGCGCCGCATCGCCATCAACCGATACCACCTTCAGCAGCGCCACAGCCGGCATACGGTCTCCTTGAGTGATCTGGAGGGGATCCTCTCCGACGAAGGGCGGCCCCTGTCCCCGGTGGAGTCCCGGGCCCTGGCCCGCGCCGTCAGCGACTTCGTCCGGGCCCTGCCCCAGCGGCGCCGTTTCATCTTCATGAGCCGGTACTATGCCGCCGAACCCATTGATAATATCGCCGCCCGGCTCAAAGTGAGCCGCTCCACGGTCAACAAGGAGCTGGCGGCGATCCGAAGATCCTTAAAAGAAAAACTGGAAAGTGAGGGATATTCCTTATGACGAAAAAGGACTGGGATGAAGCCTTGAACGGCCTGGATCCCGATCTTGTGGAAGAATATGTGGCCAACCTGGATGCCTGCCCCAGAAAAAGGTCCACCCGCCCCTATTGGTTCGCCGCCGTTGCGGCGGTGCTGGCGCTGGCCATCGGTATCGGCGCATTGCTGAACCCCGGAAAACCGTTGGTTCATAGCGACGGCCCTGGGACCGTTATGAATCCCGGCCACATTCAATCCCCTAATACATTGCAACTTCAATACGCGGTTGCCGTGCCCAAGTACCCGGCAATGGTGCAGAAACCCAATTACGATGACTACAGTGGGGACGGGAATGCCTACAGCACGGCCTTTAGCGCCTGGAACGATAGTCAGAAGCAGCAGTACAACCAGCCTGACGGCTACGCTGACAGTCTGACCGACTTCTTCCAAAGAAGCATGGCAGAGTTCCTGCAAGGCTCCGATAATCCCACCTATTCCCCCCTGAATGTGTACATGGCCATGGCCATGTTGGCAGAGACCACCGGCGGCAATTCCCGGCAACAGATCCTGGATCTGTTTGGATTGGATACCATCGAGCAGTTGCGGGAACAAGCATCCCATGTGTGGAACGCCCATTACAGCGACGATGGTGAGACCACTCTGCTGATGGCAAACTCCGTTTGGCTGGATAACTTTTACAGTTTTCACCAAAATACCACAAATTTGCTGGCTGATCAGTATTTCGCTTCCTCTTTCCACGGTGACCTGGGCACCGGTGATATGAACAAGCAACTACAGGCTTGGTTGGATGCCAACACCGGCGGCTTGCTGAAAGACCAGGCTCAGAATATAAAACTGGATCCCCTTTGCGTTTTCGTGCTGGCATCCACGCTCTACTTTTCCGCAGGTTGGCAAGAGGAATTTTCCGTCAGCAAAACCAGCGATGCCGTGTTCCACTGTGCGGATCACAACTTGATGACACCTTTTATGAACAAAACATTCACCCAATATACCTACTACCGGGGCGAAAACTTCGGTGCCATTTCTTTGGGTCTCACCGGCTACAACAAAATGTGGCTGATCTTGCCGGACAAGGGACACGCCGTGGAAGAGATTCTGGAAAGCGACGATTATCTGCGCATGACCCTGGACCCCGGCAGTTGGAAAAACCAAAAGCAATACAAGATCAATTTGAGCCTGCCCAAATTCGATGTGGTCAGCCAATGTGATTTGATCGATGGTATGAAAAATCTGGGTATTACCGATATTTTCAATAGCGAAATTTCCGATTTTACCCCCTTGACCGATACGCCGAATTTATATGTTAGCCAAATCAACCATGCCGCAAGAGTCGCCATCGATGAAAAGGGCTGTATTGCTGCCGCCTTTACCGTCATCGCTACCGATGGTACTGGTATGCCCGCCGACCTCAAGGAAATTGATTTCACCCTGGACCGGCCTTTCCTCTTTGTAGTTTCCAGCCGGGACAATCTTCCCCTCTTCGCCGGCATCGTTAATGAACCCTGAATCCTGAACCACAAATAGGGGCGTGTCAAAAAAGTCCCATTTGAACATCAGCGCTGATCAAAACGCACCGCGCCAGAGGGTTTTGGGCGAACTCAGGGGCGTGTTGCTTGCAACGCGCCCCTTCTTTTCCCCTAAATTCAATATTTGGCGGTTTTCCTATTGCGATTTGTCCGGCCGCCATGCTATAATGGTCCAAATTACTTACAGAAAAGGGGGATCCTATGGGCCCTTCCGTCAAGATCCGGTCTGCTTTTACCCGCCTGCTGTCGCTGTGCCTTGCGGCGATCTTTCTGATCTCCTGCCATCCGGGAACGCCCACGGAGACCGGTGGATCCACCACCCCCACCCCCACGGACCCCGCCGACCCCACCGCTGGCGAAACCGCAGGTGCAACCGAGGCCCTGCCCACGGATCCCACTGCCGGTCCCGTCCCCACGGAACCCATCGCTCCTACGGACCCGGTACCCACCGTCCCCCAAGCCACAAAGCCCCCCGCAACGGCTCCCTCCGTCCCTGCGCCGCCGGCCACCGTTCCCACCCCTACGGAACCGCCCGCCACCCAACCCCCTTCCAACGAGCCGGTTTTGACCATGCCCGAAGTGGCTGATCCCCCGGCCCCGGTGCTGCATTTTGACTTCAACGACCCCTGGGGCAGCACCTTCCTTTCCTCCGACGGACGCATCCGCGGCACCTGCTACAACCTCACCGTTCAGGATGCCTACGAAGGTAAGGGTCTTTATACCACCTACAAGAAGCGCTGCGGCTTTTCCTTCGGCCAAAACACCGTGGCCGATCTCACCCCGGACCGGGTATTCACCGTGTCCATGTGGCTCCGCATGGAAGATAACCAGGGCCGAAACCTGCGGATCCTCTCGCTGTACGACGAAAACGGCGAATATCTGGGCCTTTACTGCTCCAATCGCCACCTCTATCTGTGGCTGACCGACCACCGCACCCACACCAAATATACCTACACCTTCCCCTACACCCTGGCCTACGGAGGCAACGATGAGATCTGGCAGTTCGTGACCCTCTCCGTGGATCGCAATACCAACGAAGTCAACGCCTTCGCCAACGGCCGCCAACTGACCACCCGTCAGGACAGCACCACGGGCAACGTAGCCACTTCTGCCCAGCAGGCCGATACCCTGGGGGGCGACGGTGCCAAATCCGCCTCCAATATGACCGGCCTCATCGATAATTTCTATCTCCACGATCAGCTCCTGACCCCCGCGGAAGTTTGGGGTCTGTACCTTTCCCAACCCAACACCGAATACTCTTACGATACCCTCACCTTCAGCGAAAAGATCAATGTCTTCCTGAAATGCCTGGGCAATGGCGCCGTCCTGAAAGCCGGCACCGGCAACATTATCCACCAGGGCTATGTGGTCAAAGCCGATACGGAAAACTACGACGCCGACAACATCCTCATCGGCGGCACCCTTTACACCCCCGCCTCCTTCGCCGTCCGCTATTTCGGCGCCACCCTCAGCGGCAGCCGCTGTACCGTCCGCGGCACCACCCTCACCGGCACCACCCGCAGCGGCATCCTCTATTTCTCCGTACCGGATCTTTGCCGGGCCGCCGGCCTGAGTACCATCGACCTGACCGCCGAAGAGCATCAGCTTTTCGTCATCTGCGCATCCGACACCCGTCTTTCCTCCGCCCAGGACCGGGCGCTGATCGAGACCATGAACGACTTCTGCACCGAGCATGACAACGAACCCACCATCAATGTGGAGCAGACCCGGGAAGTCATCATGTATTCCGACAAATCCACGGAAGAATGGGTCTACAGCCCCTCCATCATCAAGGTGGGCGACATCCTTTACTCCTCCATGGATGCCAGCGACGGCCTCTATACCGCCATCTACCGCTCCCTGGACGAAGGCGAGACCTGGGAACTTCTGTCCCGGATCGAGAAATATTACTGGTGGGCCAGCCTTTTCAAGGCCAACGGTATGCTCTACCTCTTCGGCACCTACAGCACCGAATGGGTCCACAGCAACAGCCGCACCACCCGCTACTACATTGGCATCACCCGCAGTACCGACGGCGGCTACACCTGGGAGCGCATGAGCGAAGGCAACGGCCTGATCACCTATCTAACCACCTCCTCCATGCCCCACCGGGCCCCCACCGCCTGTCTGCGCAACGACGGCAAGATCTACTTCGTTTTTGAGCATGATTCCCTGCCGGTGCTGTGCTGGGCTCAGGAGCGCAGCGATCTGATGCTGGCGGAAAACTGGCATTTTGCCCCCTTCGCCGATCCTCCTGCCGATGTGTCCTACGCCATCGAAGGCAACCCCGTCCTCGGTCCCGACGGCCGGATCTATGTCCTCTCCCGTTCCAACACCGCCGACACCGCCTATTTGACGGTGCTCAACGAGGCCGGCACCGCATTGGAGGCCGTGGGTTATCTGTCCATGGACGGCGGCAGCCACAAATTTACCGTCCGTTATGACGAAAAAACCGGCAAGTATCTGTCCATCTCCAATTACACCGGTGGCGACCCGGCCATCAAGCAGCAGCGCCTCTACCTGGTCCTTCTCTCCTCCGACGATCTGGTCCATTGGACCCTGGAAGAGATCCTCCTCTCGGACCGTCAGGTCCTGGATTGGTACACCGCCGTTTACCAAAACGGCTTCCAGTATGTGGATTGGATCATCGACGGCGATGACATCCTCATGGCCGTCCGGGAGGCCCGGGAAAACGCCAAAAATTACCACGACGCCAATTACCTCACCTTCTACCGCCTCGAGAACTACGCCCAATACATCGGCTGAACCCAAAGTCCGCCGGAGTACCGCCCCAATACATAAAAACAGCAGGAGCAGCTTTCTTCCAAAGCTGCTCCTGCTTTCATTATTCCGTTGTCTCTTCCGCCGGTTCCACATACCGCGCAAATATCCGCAAAAACAGCCGGGATTGCAGATCCGCAATAATGCCCACACCGGCGATCATCCAAAAAATCAGCGCCCCCATAAAAAACGATGGATCAGCCATGTAGATCCCAAAGGGGATCAGGCTGGCCGCGCCGATAACCAGCGCCCTGACCGGATCTCCAAAAACCATCAGCAACGCATTCAGCAGCGTACGGCCAATGGAATTATCAAAATAAGCCGTTAACGGGTACACAAAATTTCCGGCCAGCCAAAAAATACCGGCCGCCGCCAGGGCCAGGATCCGTACTGCCGGTGCCCCGTCCCAAAGATTCAGCAGCACCGTCACAGCGCTTCCGACCACCAACACCGACGGCACCAGCAAGATCAGCCAGGTCTTGGTGGCTGTCTTGAAGTTTCGCCGGAATGCTTCAAAAAAGGTTCGGACGATGGGCGTTCCCTCCCCCTTCAGCAATTTCATGGTCACGGTGTAAAGAGCCGTGGTGGAAGCGCCGATGGTAAACACAGGCACACAGCACAGGATCCACAGAATATTCAGGATCATCAGGTCCGCCAGATGGCTCAGAATCCCAAAAAGTCCGGTCTGATAGGGCTTCTCCTTCATTGGCATCCCACCCCTTTATGCTCCGTAAAGTTCCCGGAGCTTCAAAACCTCTTCCGCTTTTTGCACACCATCGGAAGCGCTGACTTCACGCAGGGAAGCCCCGGCGGTGCAGGCGCCCAGGGTCAGGGCATCGGCCATGGACATATCCATCTCGGCGCCATAAAGAACCCCTGCGCAGAATGCATCACCGGCGCCCACCGTGCCTTTGATCCATCCCTGGGGCAGTTTCAGGCTGGGAACCTCAACATAGGCCCCCGTTTCGTCCATGCCGCATCCCAGTTCGGGACAATGGATCACCGCCCAGGTGGAAACCCCCAGCTCCTTCAGCCGTTTCAACGCCAGGGGCAGATGCGCTCTGATCAGGTTGTTCTCCGCATCCCGCAGAGGGACCCCGGTGGTCTGCTGGGCTTCCAGCTCATTGATGATGCAGTAATCCGCATACTTCAGGGCCGGCGTCACCAATCGGGCAAACCGATCCCCGGACTCGGACACCACATCAATGGAGGTCTTGACGCCCTTTTTCTGCACCCGGTGCAGCAGCCGGGCCATTTTGGTACCGTATTCCCCGTCGGCAGAATCCAGTTCCGGCAGCAGCAGGATGTAGCCAATGTGGAAAATATCCACATCCAGTGCATCCAGGTCGATATGCTCTTCGCCGTAGTACGCATTGGCGCCGGCGTGCTGGAAGAAGGTCCGTTCCTTGGTCTTGTTGTTGCTCATGACGGCGGTAAAGGAGGTCCGTCCATCCCGCCGCACCATGGAAAGGTCGATATTCGGATACTTCTTCATTTCCTGCAGGATGAAGTCGCCCTCCGCATCATGGCCCGCAAAACCGGAGGCAAACAGCGGCAGTTGCGGGTCCAGCCGGGCCAGGTCCGTGACGGTATTGCACACACAGCCGCCGGTGGACTGGGTGATCCCTTCCGTAATATGGGTCAGTTCATTTTGTCGGGGCCAGGTCTCGATGGGATAGGTAATATCCACGATCATGTTGCCCGCACAGCAAATTCCTTTTTTCATATCTTTCGCCACGTTCATCCCTCATTCCTTCGGTGTCGGTTTTCTCTGGCAGGTTTGCATCAGGTGCAAAATGTTGTTTTTGCTGCGCATACCGTCCACGCCGTTTTCCGCCTGGATGTTAAACGCCGCCGCGCCGGAGGCAAAGGCCAAAATATCCTCGTCGCTCATTTTATGATAGATCCCGTAAAGCGCCCCGGCGCAAAACGCATCGCCCACGCCGGTGCTGCCCTTAATATCCGCCCGGGGCACATCCACCGCACCCAGGGCCGTAAAGGTCCCATCGCAGTTCAGGCAGAACATGGCCTCCTTACTGTGGATGATCACCTTCTCCAAAACGCCTTCCGCCATGGTCTTTTCCATGGCCGTGCGGATGGCCGCCACATTCAGCCGCCCATCCTCGTAATGGGCATTCAGGCCCCAAATACCGCAACATTCATCCTCGTCGATGATCACATAATTGCAGTATTTCAGCGCCGGCAGGATCTTTTCCGGCAGATCCACGGGGATGTCGCTGAAGACGTCAATGGAAGTTTTGATCCCCATTTTCTGCACATCGTGGAGGAACCGGGCCATGACCGTGCCATACTCCGGGTCTTCCCGGTCAAATTGATCCAGCAGGAAAATATAGCCTGCATGGAGGATGGCGCAATGGAGGCTGGACAGTTCCACATCCGACGGAACAAATTCCGCATTGGCGCCCCGGATATGGAAGATGGTCCGTTTGCCCGTGGGCGGATTCATGATGGTGCTGATGCTGGTGGGCGCCGTGGTGGAAAGGGCGATCCGCCCCGTATCCACATGGTATCTCTGCAGTTGAGAGATAATGGCCCGTCCGTATTCATCGTCACCGATCCGACCGATGGCCGTCAGGGGCAGAGAGCGGTCGATCTTGGCCAGATCGATGCAAATATTGGTCACACATCCGCCCACAGAGTGGGACACGGAGGTAATATCCGTCGTTGTTCCGCTCCGGGGATAAGCATGTATGTTATTGACGATGTCCATGAGCATGTTGCCTGCCACCGCAATGCCCCGACGCTCGCTGGTAAATAAATAATCCACCGTCACCCCAAATACCGCGGCGATCTTGGGCAGCAATGTGATCTCCGGGTAACCGAATCCATTTTCCCACTTGCTGACAGCCTTGTCGCTGACGTTCAATTCCCGAGCCAATGCAGATTGGGTCATTCCGCGTTTTTTCCGCAAAGCAGCAATCGTCGACCCGAATATTTTCTGATTCACAATGGCCCCCTCCTTCATAATTCTACTGGACGCCTGTAAAAACAGACGTTCCCCGTCCGAAAATTCAGGGGGAACAACTGTTTTTAGAGAAGTCCACTACAATTCTGCGTACTTATTTGAATGGTATCCCAGGAGCCCGAAGGCTCCTGGGATCGATATGGATCAGTGCTTCTTGGACTTCAGAGTCACCAAAGCGACGCAGGACAGCATGCCGGTCAGCACAATGGCAGGCAGAATGTCACCGGTCTTGGGGTTATCGGGCAGGGTAACGGTCTCGGTACCAACGCTGGGGGTGATGGTAGCGGCCTGATTATGCACCAGAGGCGTGGTGCCCAGCACCTGACCCTCGTCGAAGATTACGTGCTTGACGGTGCCGTCAGCGGCCACCAGCTTGATGTTGTCATAACGGACAATGATGGTCTTGCCGGCCAGGGCGCCGACCACATCAGCCTGAACATTGACAGCAGGCAGAACGTCGTAAGCGAAGGGGATGCCCAGGCCTGCGAAGTCCAGGATCATGTTCCAGGGCTCCTCGCCGGAAGGCAGGGTGATGTCACGGGTGTACCAGGTCTCGGTGCACAGACCGCTCAGGTCAAAGGAGGGATGCACATTGTTGCCGTCCTTGTCCAGGGTGCCGCTGTCGTGGAGGTTCTTGCCGCCGTTGATCAGCGTCAGACCACCAAAACCGGGGGCGGCTTCGGACATCCAAACGTCATAAACCAGACGGTCACCGGCCGCAAAGGGGACGGTGTTGGGGATTTGGAAAGCGGTCAGGTAGTACTCGATGGGTGCGGTTGCATTGGCGGGGATCTCGACCTTCAGCTCGATGTAGCTGTTGGTGGTTTCTTTCGCACTGACAGGCACCATCATGGCGCACATCATCAATACGACCAGGGCAATTGCGATTGTCTTCTTCATACTTGTTCCTCCAAAAATAGTGTTATATCTGTTGATTCCGTTGTGCGCCGGAATATGCGCCCAACAGAATGAACATACCGTTAAGCCGCCTTCTTCTTGCGGACAATCAGCACGATGGCCACGACAATGACCACCAGCGCCGCTGCTGCAATGCCGATGACCAGGACGGTATTATCCGGCGCAGGTGCAGGTGCGGGTTCCGTGGGGGCCGGCTCCGTCGCCTTGGGCTCGGTGGGCTTGGGTTCCGTGGGGGCCGCGGTGGGTTCCGTGGCTTCGGCATCCAGGGCATCCAGATTCACGTACACATCCGTAACCACATGCTCATTCATGCCATCCAAAGGCTTGCCATCGATGACGCCGTAGTAAACAGGCTCCTCGGGAATGGCATTTTCACGGTCAGCGAAGATGGTGTAAATGATTTCGCCGTCACGGACGATGCGGATGTTGTCGTACTGGCAGTTGACGGTCTGACCGGCCATAATGCTGGCATCGGGCAGGTCCACCGCGATCAGAATGCGAAGGTCTTGCTCGTTAGCAACTTCAATGAAAGAAGAGGACAGATACACTTCGCGGGCAAACCACTGGTTCAGGCACAGACCGGCCAGGTTGACCGTGGGATGGCAACGCAGGAAGTTCTGGTCAACAGACATGGCATCATCGCGCAAAGTCTTGTCGCCAAAGCCATTGTCTCCATAGCCGCAGGCAATATCCACAGCGCCAAATCCGCCGTATTCATCCAGCAGACGCACATCATAGCACAGCATATCGCCTTCCTGCAGGATCAATGTACCCTGAGGGATCACATAGACCTCTTCATAGTACAAAATGGAACCCTTGGCATCCAGGCCCACTTCCATGTCCAACTGCAGGATGTCGCCTTCTGCGCCTTCGCTGGAAGCTTCGGATGCGCTGACCATGCTCATGCAGACCGTCATCAGAATCAGTGCCATCATCAGCGCGCAAAGCTTTCTAATGTTCTTCATTGTTGTTTCTCCTCCTTAAATGATTTCCAAATAATCTTTATCCGGCAACGGATACAGCTCGGTTCCCAGGTCCTTCATATACCAGAAGGAGACCGACGCAACATCGTCCTGCAGCGGCAGATAGCGGCGGCCTCTGCGCCAGCCCAGCGCCTGCACCGTGACGCGAATGTCACTGTGGAAACGGATGGGATCGCACAAATGCCAACGATACATACCGAAGCGTTGCTGGGAATTATATAAGCCGTCCGGCTCAGATACATAATTAAGGCCCGCATAAGGCGTGTTATAGGTCTCGTAGCGGTGGCTCTGGGGATTTTCAAAATTGTAAGATCCGCAGAAGTAATCCTCCAGGCCCGTACCGCAGATGGTGGGGAAATCCGTATCGCCATCCAGGTAGAATTTCATCTCACCTTCGCCCCACCAGCCGTTGTTGTTGACGCCCCAGGCCATGTAGGTACCAACGTAGTGGCCACAGCCCTTCACATCCAGCAGGGTATATACTTCCTTATAGGGAACCGGGTTGACGCGGCGGAACTGGGCATGGAAGTAGGCGCAGTCCTCCTCCACCGGACACACATCATAGTCGATCTGGTAATAGATGGTCAGATCCATCTCGCTGGTATTCTCCATGGTAATGCGGCAGCCTTTGCGGAAGGGCATGGGCCAGTAGCAATTGAAGGCGCTGCCGGGGTTGACGCACACCGCCAGAGAGGCTGTCTTGGCATACACATTCCAGCCGGCAGCGAAGAAATCTCCCACCGGGCATTCCACCGCCGGCGTTTCACAGCCGTCCCAGTAGAAGCGCAGGATCAAATTCCGCCAAAAACCGGTGGGCGTCAGCCAAATGTGGCGGATAACGCCGGAACCGCTGATGTCCGCCAACGTCCAGGTCTCACCGGAAGGAATAACAATAAAGGGGTTCACCTTCCAGCCGACACCCAGGTCTGCGGCGCAGTTGCCTGCGGTACCCACATCCGGCGTCGCCATGCCGCCTTTTCCTTTTTCACCGGTGGGATTTTCCGGTGTGATGGCCCGGGTATGGCAATTCATTGCCAGCCGTTCAATTCCGGACATTCCAAACAGACTCATATCTTTTCACTTCCTGTTCTTTGATAATGGGCCGTGGCGGCGCCTTAATCCGTATAGGTTTCCACCTTGACTTCGGCCACCAAATTCCACTGATCCACAATGTCACACTGTTTCAGATCCGAAGCGCTTTGGAAAATGACCACTTTCACTTCGCCGTTGTTGGTGATCACAATATTGTCGTAATACACGCTGACTTCGCTGTAGGCAAATGCGCCGTTGAGCTTGTGGGGCTGCGCCAGCAACGTCAGGTCCCGCATGACCTTGCCGGTGGTGTTTTGATCGGAATTATAGCTGCAATAGGGGATGTCAATGCCCAGGATGCGATGGGTCCACTTCCCACCCGCCTGGACCGCCAGGCTGTCGTTCGCGCCTGCGGTAAGGCCGAACTGGTCGATGCAATAAACCATGGACCGCAGATTGCCGGCGTTTGTCACCGTACTGTCCACAAAGCCGAAGCCATTGCTGGGCACGGAGATCCTGACATCGTATTCCAGCACGTCGCCTTCCTGAATGGTGTAGTCGATCATAGCGATCCGGCAGCGGACATAGGCTTCCAGATCCTCCGTGGAACCGTCGAGTTTGGCGTGGAGCGCCAGGATATCTCCCTCGGGTTTCGCTTCCGGAACTGTCAGCAAGTACGGCGCCTGAGCAAAATCCGTTTCGTGGATGAATTCCGCGATCTTGGGCAGAGTCTCCGCCATCTTGTAACCGATTTCCGACATCGTCACGCCGTCATCCTGGCATAGGAACTTGGTAAATGTATAGTCGATTCCGGCCAGGTTGAAGTCCTCAATGGTCTGATACAGCGCTTCCGGATCCTGAGAAGAGGACAGATCGGCATAGTTTTCACCGAATACGGGAATTTCACCGTAGCCGTTGGTGTACATCCACTGGCGGATCTGCTTCAGCGGTTCGATACCGGGCAGACCGGTAAACTGCAGCAGGCAGCCGTATTTATCCGCCATTTCCACGATAAATTCATTTTCGCTGCCGATGAGCATAGAGAAGGTGGCATCGCCTTTTTGGATGCATTCATCCCACTCTGCCTGATTAAAGCTGGCGCCGGGCATATACAGGATCAACTGCACACGGCCGTCGGTGTGGGTATTGACCGCTTCCCGGAAGATCTGGATCTGCTTTTCCACAAATTCCCGCTTACTTTCCAGGTACCAGGTCAGAATGTCCTCCCATTGCTGTCCCTTCACGGTGCCGGCCTTGGGCATTGTGTAATCCTCCATGGAGGCCAATGCCGTGCCCCAAGCCTTGTTGATCTCCCCTATGGAGCCATACTTTTCCAGCATGGTTGCCTTAAAGTCGGCTACCGCATTGTCATCGTAGCACCACATGGAGGTGGCCGCATTGTTGGGGTTGTCCAAACTGCCGCCCTGGGTCCAGGCCGCCGGATACAGCGGCTCCGCCGCAGGACCGAAATCCACCACCAGCGCGTCCATATGCTCCAGGAACCCCAATTCATCCAGTTTTGCCAACTGGCTGTTGATGGCATCCGTCGTGTAATCGTAGATACCCTCATACCAGTAGCTCAGCGTATTGACCGCTGCGACGCCGTTATAGTTGCGCATCTGGGATGCCGGATCCCGGGTCACCCAGGTCTGCGGCTGTGAAATGGTAGGGCACACCAATTTCAAGCGAAGGCCCGCATCGATGGCCGCCTGCATAATGGTCTGGGAATCGCCGGACAAGGCCCAGCTTCCCTTGCTGAAGGATACCCAACCGGTTTCCAGCCGGATAGTCTTCAGACCCATATCCGTATAATCCTTGAAGCGGCTGCCCAGAGCTTCCGGATCCAGGTTGGTGACCTTACCTTCCGTAAAGCACAGACCCAGGCTTTCCACCACTTCTGCGCTGCGTCCTGCCGGTTCTTTTTCCTGGCATTGGACCAGCACACCTGACATCATACAGATGCACAGGATCACACAGATCGATTTCAGAACAGACTTTTTCATATTTTTTCCACTCCCAAACATTGCGGTGTTCTTTTCACGGCAATGTCCGCACCGTTTAAGGTTCGAACTGTTCCACCTTGATGGCGGCTGTCATGCCTTCCTGATCCGTGGTCTTCGGATCCATTTTCAGGTCCGTACCGCTTCGGAAAATGACCGCTTTCACTTCGCCGTTGTTGGTGATCACAATGTTATCGTAGTAAACGCTGACGCTTTCATATGCGAAACTACCGTTGAGTTTTCTCGGCTGCGCCAACAGGCACAGATCCCGCAAAACCTTTCCAGTGGTGTTTCGATTCATGTTATCGGTATTGTAAGCCACATCGATGCCCAGAATACGGTGGACCCACTGGCCGCCGGCCAGCGGTGCCAGGCTACCCGTTCCGTCCGCCGCCACACCGAACTGATCGACGCAGAAGGGCTGAGACCGAAGGGCCGGAGCATTCGTGACGATGCCATCCACAAATCCGAAACCGTTGCTGGGCACCGAGATCATCACGTCATATTCCAGTACATCGCCTTCCTGGATCTCATATTCCGGCAACGCAATCCGGCAACGCCATATGGCCGTGTTCGCCCCGAAATTCTGGTTCAGCTTCGTATGGACCGCCAGCACGTCGCCTTCCGGCTTTGCATCCTGCAATACCAGCATATACGGCGCCTGGGCAAAATCCGCCCGGCCGATAAAATCAGCGATCTTCGGCACCGTATCTTCCATGGCTGTGCCAATGTCGCTGAGGGTGACCCAATCCTCATTCCAAAGATAATTGGTAAAGGTATA
>SVLA01000091.1 GCA_015068175.1 Oscillospiraceae bacterium | reverse complement strand
GTGGAGGGATCTTGGCACCGATTTTACTGCAATCAAGAACGAAATGCGAAGATCCCTCGACTCCCTTCGGTCGCTCGGGATGACAACGTTTTTTGTTTTCACGCTGCGCTAAACAACAATTTACCGTATCATATCAGGAGGTAAAATTTATGGTTACAGTTGGCATTATCGGCGCGGGCCGAATCGGCAAAGTCCATACCGAATCCATCAGCAATTACGTCCGCAACGCGAAGATCAAGACCGTTGCAGACCCCTTTATGAATGAAACCACGGCCGGCTGGCTCAAGTCCATGGGCGTGGAGAACACCACCAAGGATTACCGCGAGATCCTGGCTGATCCCGAGATCCAGGCGGTGCTGATCTGCTCGTCCACCAATACCCACTCTCCCATTTCCCTGGAGGCCATTGCCGCCGGCAAGCACGTTTTCTGCGAAAAACCCATCGATCACGACCTGAGCAAGATCAAGCAGGTGGTGGAGGCCCTGAAGGGCAGCAACATCAAGTACCAGGTGGGTTTCAACCGCCGCCATGACCACAATTTCGCCGCGGTCCGCAAGGCGGTTGTGGACGGCAAGGTGGGCGATGTCCACATCATCAAGATCACTTCCCGGGATCCCGAACCCCCCAGCGCCGAGTATGCGGCGGTTTCCGGCGGCATGTTCCTGGATATGACCATCCACGATTTCGACATGGTCCGCTTCCTGGCCGGCTGTGATGCGGAGGAAATTTACGTCCAGTCCGCCGTGCTGGTGGATCCCGCCATCGGCGAGGCCGGCGACGTGGATACCGCCGTCATCACCCTGAAAATGGAAAACGGTGCCATTGCCGTCATCGACAATTCCCGCCGGGCGGCCTACGGCTACGATCAGCGGGCGGAAGTTTTTGGCTCCAAGGGCATGGTGGCCACGGCCAACGATACCCTCTCCACCGCCGTGTTGAGCAACGCCGAGGGCGTTACCGGCGAAAAGCCGCTGTACTTCTTCCTGGAGCGGTATATGCAGAGCTTCGCCACCGAGGTCAAGGGTTTCATCGATGCCATTGAAAACGACACCGACACCCTGGTGGGGGTGGAAGACGGCCTGAAGCCGGTGCTGATGGGCATCGCCGCCAAGAAGTCCGTCCTGGAACACCGGCCTGTGAAGCTGTCCGAGATCGAATACTAAGGGTGGCGCTATGAGCAAGGAATTCCATTATCCCGAATTCGATGCCTTTGGCGAAAAGGAACTGTGCCGCGCCGGAGACCGGGACAATGACATGATGATGAACATTTGCGTCCATCGCATGGTCCCGGATCAGGAATTGGTCAACCGTTACTGTGTGGGCGAGACCGCCGTGTTGCTGGTAAAGGGCCATGTGACGTTCCGTTGGGAAGACCGGGAGGAAACGGTGGTCCGGCGCAGTTTCATTGCGGAAGGGCCCTGCTGTCTGCACGTCAGCAAGGATGTCCAGGTGTCGGTCTATGCCCATGAGGACAGCGAAGTGCTGATCCAGCAGACGGAAAATGACCGGGTATTTGACAGCGTGTTCTACCGCCCGGAGGATTGCCGGGACGATATTTTCGGCCTGGATGTTTACGACAACAAGATGAAGCGGACGGTCCGCACCGTGTTTGATTACAAAAATGCCCCCTATTCCAACATGGTCCTGGGCGAGGTGGTCAATCACCAGGGCGGCTGGTCCAGCTATACTCCCCATCACCACCCCCAGCCGGAAGTGTATTACTACCGATTTGAACGGAGCGAAGGATTTGGTGCTTGCTTTTTAGGGGAGAATGTGTATAAAATTAAAGACGGAAGCTGTGCCTGCATTCCCGGCGGTGTGACCCATCCCCAGGTGACGGCCCCGGCCTTCCCCATGTACTACTGCTGGATGATCCGGCACCTGGAGGGTAACCCCTGGACCGACCGGATCGTGGATCCCCGGTATACCTGGATCGACGCCCGGATGAAATAAATCCATAGGGCGGATCGGAGAAGAAGGACCGTCAAGGATGCCGGTCCGCACACCATGAGGCAGGAGAGGTAATACTATGAACATTGGCAGACAGTGGAGCGACCGGCTTCGCATTTGGGCGGAGCAGTTTCCGAAACACTATTACCGCAGGGCGGGGGCCATCCCGGTCTCCTTCTTCACCACCATGGAGCATTTATCCTATGAACACGCAGCGCAGGGGCAGTATGCCCCTGCGCCTGTTGGCATGCAATGGGGAAAGAAATGGGAGTATGGCTGGTTTCGGGGAAATGTGACCGTTGGCCCCGAATTGGCGGGAAAACGGGTGGTGTTTACTCTGAATACCGCTGAGGAGATGCTGGTTTGGGTCAACGGCCGGGAGGCCGGGGCCATCGACAAGAAGCACCGCTACATCACCCTGACCCGCTGTGCCGATGCAGGGGAAACCTATGAAATTTACGCCGAGTGCTACGCCGGCCACGGCATCCGCAACGAAGGGGCCGGCATCGTGGCCTGGGGCGCGGACACCGTTCCGGAGCCGCCGGAATGCCAGGTGACGGTGGGTCCGTCCCATTTCGGCGTCTGGAACGAAGAACTGTTCCAGGTGGCCATGGACTACCTGACGCTCTACAGCCTGGTGCAGAAATTGCCCGAAAAGGATCTTCGGACCATGAAGATACTGGAAGGCTTGAAGAAATTTACTTATATCGCGGATTTTGAACTGCCGGAACCGGCCCTGACTGCCTCCGTGGTGGCGGCCGGCAAGGTGCTGAAACCCCTGCTGGAATGCCGCAACGGTTCCACCGCGCCGGATTATACCGTGTTCGGCCAGTCCCATCTGGATCTGGCCTGGCTGTGGCCCGTGGAGGAGACCATGCGCAAGACCGCCCGGACTTACACCAACCAGTTGGCGCTGATGGAGGAATATGAGGACTATCAGTTCCTGCTGTGCGAGCCGCCCATTCTGGAGTGGATCAGGGAACTGTATCCCCAGGTCTACCAACGGATCCTGGAAAAGGTGAGGGAAGGGAAATTCTATCCCGAAGGGGCCCTGTGGGTGGAAAGCGACACCAATATCCCCGCCGGCGAGAGCCTCATCCGCCAGTTCGTGTGGGGCAAGCGCTGGTATAGGGAAAATCTGGGCGTGGAGTCCCGGATGGCCTGGATGCCGGACACCTTCGGCTTCTCCGGCGCCCTGCCCCAGATCATGAAAAAATGCAAGATCCCCTATTTTGCCACCCAAAAACTGATCCGCCAGGATCCCGAGGCCGAACCCTTCCCCTACAATCTGTTCTGGTGGGAAGGCATTGACGGCAGTAAAGTCCTGGCCCATACCTTTAAGAAAAACAATGCCAATTTCCAGGCCGGAGACCTGATCACCCGCTGGGAAGAGGACCGGGTCCAGCAGGAAAACATCGACGGACTCATGTTCCCCTTCGGCTTCGGCGACGGCGGCGGCGGTCCCACCCGGGAAATGGTGGAGATGGCCCGGCGCTGCCGGGATCTGGAAGGCGCTCCCCGGTGCCATATGGAAAGCCCGGTGGAATACTTCCGCCGCCATCCCGATCCCGCAGAGACCTTCCGGGGCGAACTGTACCTGGCCTGGCATCGGGGCACCCTGACCACCCAGGCCAAGACCAAGAAGGGCATCCGGGATGCGGAGCAGGCCCTGAAACTGTTGGAATATTTCCTGGCCCGGCAACTGTTGGAAGGCGGAAAAATGCCCGAAAATTGGGCCATCCGCCTGAAAGAACTGTGGAAAAAGCTGCTGTTTAACCAATTCCACGATATTGCCCCCGGCACCTCCATTGCCCGGGTCCATCAGCGGGCGGAGCGGGAACTGCGGGCAGTCTGTGACGGCTGTTATGAACTGCTGCAGGAGATCCTGCCCGCCGGGGACGGGACCGGGGCGGAGCAGACGGTCTGCAATCACCTGAGCTGGGACGTGGTGCGCCACGGCGTGACGGTACCGGCCCAGAGCAGCGCCGTGATCCGGCGTGATGCACCTCACAGCCATCCCGTCTCCCTGGAATACCGGGCAGAGGAAGGCTGCTATATCCTGGCCAATCAGCACCTGATCTGCCGCATCGACCCCCAGGGCCAGGTGATCAGCGTCAAACGGCCCGGCGGGGATACGGAGTATCTGGCCGGTCAGGGCAACCGCTTCCTGATGTTCAAAGATGTGAACACCTGCTATGATGCCTGGGAACTGGGCAGCATGTATGAACATACTCCCGTGGCCCTGGAAGGCCCGGTGACGGTGACCGTGCATCCCGGCAGCGGCCTGGCGGCGCTGGAGATCCGGCGGACCGTCGGGGAGTCTCAATTGACTCAGCGGATCGAGCTGTCCGCTGACAGCAAGGCTCTGGGATTTGTCACCCATATCGATTGGCAGGAGCGCCATAAGATGCTGAAGGTGGCTTTCCCGGTGAATGCTTATACCAATGAGGCCATCCACGAGATCCAGTACGGCTATGTGAAGCGGCCCAATCATCGATCCTACCAGACCGACAAGGATCGCTACGAAGTTTGCAACCACCGCTATACGGCCCTGACCGACGGCGCCCACGGCGCGGCGGTGATCAACGACGGTAAGTATGGCGTCAACGTAGTGGACAGCGAGATCCGCCTGACCCTGCTGCGGTCTCCCATGATGCCCGATCAGAATGCGGACCGGGGAATGCAGTCTTTCCGCTACTGGTTCTGCCCCTTCGACGGCGCCTTTGCGGATTCGGATGTGGCGCTGCAGGCGGCGGAGTGCAATACGCCCCTGGCGTGCGGCGCCATGCCGGCAGGCCAAAGTCCCATTTTCCTGACCGATGCCAAAAATATCGTGGTGGACACGGTCAAACCGGCGGATACGGCGGAAAATGCCCTGCTGGTCCGGGTCTGCGAGACCATGGGCAAGGCCACGTCCTGCCATTTCACCGCCCACGAAAAGATCCGCCGGATCGAGGAAACGGATATGCTGGAAGAGGACGGCCGGGCCGTGACGGACCGGCGGCTGGAATTCGGCGCTTTTGAGATCAAGACCTTTATTCTTCACTTCTAAGAGGAACTTGTATGTACAGAATCGGAATCGACCTGGGCGGCACCAATATTGCCGCCGGCCTGGTGGATGAAAACGGCGCCATCGTGGACCGGGCGGCGGTCAAAACCAACCTCCCCACGGACCCGGACCGCATCGTCCGCAATATGGCGCACCTGACCCGGACGCTGATGGAGCGAAACGGCCTGCGAAATGGGCAGATCCACAGCGTGGGCGTGGGGGTGCCCTGCACCGCCGATCTGCAGAACGGCTGGATGCGGGACGCGGACCATCTTGGCTTTTCCTCCGCGCCGCTGAAGGCGCCTTTGGAGAAAGCGCTGGGTTTGCCGGTGCGGATGGCCAATGACGCCGACGCGGCGGCCCTGGGCGAATTCCGGGGCGGCGGCTATGAAGGCACCTCCTTTGTGTTGGTGACTCTGGGAACGGGGATCGGCGGCGGTATCATCTTAAACGGCCAACTGTATACTGGCATCAATAACGCCGCCGGCGAACTGGGTCATATGACCATCCACATGGATGGCCAGCCCTGCGGCTGCGGAAGAAAAGGCTGTTTCGAAGCCTATGGCTCTGCCACGGCGCTGATCCGGCAGGCCTGCGCGGCCACCCGCGACACCGTCACCGAGGCGAAAACCGTCTTTGACCGGGCGGCGGCAGGGGAGCAGGCCTATATTTCGGTTCTGGATCGGTACACCGCTTACCTTGCGGAAGGATTTGCCAATATCATCAATATTTTCGGGCCGGACTATTTGTGTATCGGCGGCGGCGTCAGCGCCGCCGGGGATGCGCTGCTGGAGCCGGTTCGGGCGAAGACCTTTGACCGGGTCTTTGCGAAAAAAGCCGGGAGCAATACCCGGATCGTGCTGGCCCGGCTGGGCAATGATGCCGGCATTCTTGGGGCGGCGTTGTTATAAGGAGGAAATTCCATGAGAACCCATTACGAACAGATGGTCCGGGACACGGAACTCCGGGCCCGGCGGCATATGAAGACCCAGAATTGGGACCAAAACAGCCCCTATTACGGCGCGTTCGTGATGCCCAACGGCGTTTATATGCAAAAACACGCGCTGTACTGCATCGCGGACATGGGCGCGGTGTACTGCAACGAAGACAGCGCGCTGTACCACGACCCCGAACTGCTCCGGGCCATGCTGACGGGCCTGGACTATGTCCGCTCCACCCAGCATGAAAACGGTCTGTTTGACTATATCACCTGCAACTTTTTCTCCGCCCCGGATACCGCCTTCTGCATCGGCATCATCCTGCATCTGGCCCAGTATCTGAAGGGACGAAAGACCCGGACAGAGGATGAAAACCGTCTGCTGAAAAAGCTGGACCGGATCATCCATGACGGCGGCCGGGGATTGCTGGAGGGCGGTTTCCATACCCCCAACCATCGCTGGGCCATTGCAGCCCTGCTGGCCCAGTGCGGCAAGCTGTACAAAGACGAAGAGCTGACCCGGGCTGCCTTCGCTTACCTGAAGGAAGGCATCGATTGCAACGACGACGGCGAATATTCCGAAAAATCCGCCGGCAATTACAACGGCGTCAACAACCAGGCCATGCTGCTGCTGGCGGAGGCCCTGGGGGATGACGCCTTTGAACAGCATGTTATCCGCAACCTGAAGATGATGCTGACCTACTGGGAGCCGGATGACAGCATTTTTACCGCCAATTCCACCCGCTTCGACAAGGACCGGCTGGTGTACCCCGACGGATACTACTGGTTCTATCTCTACATGGGCGCAAAATACAGCATCCCGGAATTTGCCGCCATGGCCAACTACACCTTTGAGGTGGTCCGGGACAAGAATATCCTTTCCCCCAACTGCCTCATCCGCTATATGCTCCACCCGGAGCTCATCGATTTTGAGGCGGCGGTCTGTGGCACCCCCACCGAATACCACGCCTATTATGCCGAATCCGGCATCGCCCGGGTCCGCAAGGGCCGCTATACCTACACGGTGATGAAGGATAAGTCCAATTTCCTCTGGGTCCACAACGGTTCCATCAAGCTGGCGGTGAAGATCGGCGGCAGCTTCTGCGAGCATCGGGCCTTCAAGGCCCAGACCATGGAAATGGACGAAACCGGCGCCTTCCATCTGCATCAGCGGATGAAGGGCTGGTATTATCTGCCTTTTCCGGAAAAGCCGGCCACCTCCGACTGGTGGCAGATGGACAATGCCGCCCGGCCCAAGAAGTGGGGCCCGGATATGGACATCGACGTGTGGGTCCGGGAAAAAGGGGAGGACCTGGAAGTGGAGGTGCAGACTTCCGGCGTGGAAGGGGCCCCCTGGCGGATCGAACTGGCCTTCTTCGGCATCGACCGCATTTCCAATGACCATCTGACCATGCCCGTCCGGGGCGACGAGGTGCTGGTGCTGAAGGATTCCTTCTTCACCGTGGCCAATGGCGCTGCGTCCATGGAGGTGGGTCCTGCCTTCGGCGCCCATCATTTTACCGACGGCAAGGAGGACAGCGAGACCAAGACCCCCGGCGCCGCCACGGTCTACCTGACGGACTACACCCAGTTCCACCATGTGATCACCATCAAACCCTGAGGAGGTTGGCTATGCGACACTATGAAAATCCCCGAATGACTTCGGAAAATCGCTGTGCGCCCCGCAGTTACTATATCCCCGGGGGCCGGAGCCAGTATCATCTGCTGAACGGCCGGTGGAATTTTGCTTTTTTCAGCCGGGATGTCGATGTGCCGGCGGAGATCACCCGTTGGGACACCATCCCCGTGCCCTCCTGCTGGCAGATCCATGGCTACGAGCATCCCAATTACTGCAATGTCAATTATCCCTATCCCGTGGATCCCCCCTATGTGCCCGACGATAATCCCTGCGGTATCTATGAGCGGACCTTTGAACTGGCGGAAAAATGGGGCAAGGTCTATTTTGTGCTGGAGGGCGTGTCCTCCTGCGCCTATCTTTACGTCAACGGCGATTATGTGGGTTTTACCCAGGGCAGCCATCTCCAGGCGGAATTCGACATCACCGACCACATCCGCGCCGGCAGCAATACCCTGCGGGTGAAGGTGCTGAAATGGTGCTGCGGCAGTTATCTGGAGGATCAGGACTTTTTCCGCTACAACGGCATTTTCCGGGA
>SVLA01000090.1 GCA_015068175.1 Oscillospiraceae bacterium | reverse complement strand
AATTCTTCTCGTAGAGCATGGTGTCATAAAGTGTCCGCTCCGGGTGGGTAAAGTGAATGATCTGGGGCAAATATCCCCATTTCACCGTAGGTCCGAATTGGATCTTGCCCTCAAAATCCTCTTCACCCAAAAGACATTTGATAAAGGTGGATTTCCCCGTTCCGTTGTCGCCCAGCAGCGCGATCCGTTCGCCGCCTTCCACATTCAGCTCCACGCCGCTAAAAAGGCGCCGGTCACCGAATGCCTTACCGACATTCTTCATTTTGAATACCACGTCGCCGGAGAAATCCTTTTCTCCGAAACTGGCCTTCATGGTCTTCTCCGTCTTGGGTTTCTCGGTCTTGCGGATCCGCTCCATGCGATGCTGAATGGACATGGCGCGGCGGTACAAGGTCCGGTTGTTGATGCCCCAGCCTTTCATTCGCTCCACAGTATAACCCAATTGCTTCAGTTTCGCCTGCTCCTGCTCATACTGCTTCATCTGCAGATCAAACCGGGCCTGCTTTTCGTCCATGTAGAAGGAATAATTGCCGGAATAGAACTCCGCGTGGCCGTCCACGATCTCAATGACCCGCTGAGCGATCTGATCGATAAAATACCGGTCATGGGAAATGGCCAGCACCGTCCCCTTAAAGGTGCGGATGTAGCCTTCCAGCCATTCCACGCTCCGCAGATCCAAATGGTTCGTCGGCTCATCCAGCAGCAGGATATCCGTCTTTTCCAGCAGCAACCGGGCAAGATTCACCCGGGTCTTTTCGCCGCCGGAAAGGCTGTCAAAGGCCTGCCCCCGCTGGTCCGGGGTAATGCCCAGGCCGTTGCAGATCTTGTCCACTTCCACGTCCATTTCATAACCGCCGCCGCTCTGGAAGCGGTTGACCAGGGCATCGTACTCCCGCAGGAGTTCATCGGTGGCTCCCTTTTCCATTTCCTTTTCCATGGATTCCATCTTCTTTTTGGCCGCCAGGATCTGGGTATAGGCCGACCTCAGAACATCCTCCACCGTATATCCCGCCGGGAAATGAGGGATCTGGGAGATGAGACCCAGCTTCTTATGAGGATTGACAAACACTTCCCCGTCGTCGTAGTCCATCTCCCCGGTGAGTATCTTGAACAAGGTGGTCTTTCCGCAGCCGTTCCGACCCAAAATGGCCACCCGCTCCCCTTCCTGGACCTCAAAACTGAGACCTTCCAGCAAGTTCTCACCGATGACAAAGAATTTAGTTAAGTTTTTGACTTGAATATCAACCATAGGATATCTCCAAACGACCATTGTAGGGCGGGGTCATGACACCGCCCTACAAGATGGATTTCAGTTCTTCCAGACTGTACAGCAAATTCAGCGCCTGGAGCAATGCGTTGGCACTCATATGCTCCGGCAGGTCCAGTTTTTTCAGCAATTTCAGCCGCAATTGGGCGGCATTGGGTCCTCCGGAAAGTCCCAGTTCCACCAGATCCTGCTTGGTGATCTGTGCCGTGTGAGCGCTTTCCTCCCCCTCAATGGTGGCCCCCGCCTTCCGCAGAGCCTCCACAATGATATCCGGCGTCATGCCTTCCACGCCCAGTTTTCCTTCCTTCCCCGGCGTGGATTTCCGCCGCTCTTTCCCCGGGATGTCCGGGATGTATGCGTGTTTCAGATATTGTCCCGGGATGGCCGACTTGATATGGTTGCGGATCACAAATCCCGCCCCATCGGAGTCCGTAAAAACGATCAGTCCCCGCTTTTGAGCAATCCGCCGCAGAAGATCCATCTGCTTCTTGTCCTTAAAGATCCCGAAACCTGCAGTCTCCAGGATGGGGGCATCCACGATCTGGCTGAGGGTATTTTTATCGTACCGACCCTCCACAACGATGGCTTCCCGAATCTTAATCACGGCGGGCCTCCTGCGCAAGCTGCAGGATCAGCAATTCCAGCAGACGCTCATTGTCGTCAAAGGATGTCTTCATCTTATAATCCGTCTCCATGATCAGCTCCGCCGCCTTCCGGCAGAAGTCCGGGTGGAAGCGCCGGGCGGCATCCATGGTCTTTTTCGCCGCATAATCGACCATGCCATACAGCTTCATCAGCTCCGATGCCGGCCGGCCGTGATCCAGTAAAGTACGGGCCGTGGCGATCCTGCGGAAATTACTGCCGATGGAACCCAGCAAATATATGGGATCCTGCTGCATTTTCAGCAGAATCTGCATTTTCTGCAAAGCGCCGCCGTAATTGCCGCGGCTCAGGCAATCGGTCATTTGATAGATCACCGCATCCAGAACCGGCTCCGTAACCGCATCAATATCCGCCCTGCAGATCACATCCGCGCCGGAGTAGGAAGCGATCTTTCCGATCTCTCCGGCCAACGCCGTCATAGTGCCGCCGGTGATCTCGATCAGATAGGCGCACAGTTCCGGTGTGATCTGCTTCTTCCGGGCCGCAAAATGGCGCTGGACCCAGGCGATCAGATCCCGCTGGTCCTGTTTGCCGAACTCCACAACGGAAGCGATCTGATCAAAAGGTTCCCACAGCTTTTTGAAACGCTTGTCCGGTTTCCAGATGACGGTCTCAAAGGTAAAGACCACGGTGCAATGGTCCGGAATATCGGACAGCACCTCTCCGATCTTGTTCCGCTCCCCTTCCGGCAATTTGAACGGATCCACATCGTCCACCTGGACCATGGTGGCCTCCGCCATCATGGGGAAACTCTCCACCGCGTCCACAAAGGTCTGCAAATCGAAATTTTCATTATTCAAACGGGTGTAGTTAAAGGACTCCGTCAGCTCATCCACCAGGATCTTCCGGATCTGCTCCAGGTAATGCCGCAGCAAAAAGGTCTCCTCGCCGTAAAATACATAAAGCCGCCCCAGGGTCTTGGCCTTCAGGGCCGTCTTCAGCTCCTGCAGCGCCGATGCATCGACTTTTTTCGCCATGGTATCACCTCCTGAAAATGATCGTACCGTTCTCATCGGTACAAAACACCGCGCATCCGAATTCCCAAAGCCGTTCCAGCACCTCCGGTGCCGGATGGCCGTAGAAATTATTCTCTCCCACGGAGATCAAAGCATAAAGGGGCCGCACCCGTTCCAGCAGCGGAACGCCGGTGGAGTGTCTGGAACCATGATGGCCCACAACCAGCACCTCCACCTGAGGCAGTTCGTGCTGCCTAAGAAAAATGGCTTCTCCGGCCGTGCTTCGGTCTCCTGTGATCAGTATATCATATTTTCCCACGGTGAACAAGACACAAAGACCGCTTTCGTTGCCGGAATTATAAGATTCCGGCGCAAAAACCGTCAATTTCATCTCCCCAGCGGTCAGGATCATATCCTCCGCAAGGCAAATGGCACCATCACAGCGGCTCTTCAGCGATTGCGCTACGCCTTGCTCATCCTTGGCATAAGGCATGAGGATCATGTCGGTATCGATCCGGGTCAATAGTTCATCAACGCCGCCGCTGTGGTCACGGTCAAAATGGGTCAGGATGATGCCGTCCAAATACCGGATCCCCTGGCTCAGCAAGGTCTCAGCCACCGCATCCGCGGCGATCTCATCGCTGTCCCCGCCGCAATCCACCAGGAAATTCTTTCCTTCCGCCTGAAGCAATATGGCCTGACCCTGGCCCACATCCAGCATGGTCACACGAAGGTTATCCGTCAGCGGCTCCGCCCAGCTCAATCCCAGGCACAAACAAAGACTCATGACCGCAGTTAAAACAAATACAGCAACATGCCGCCGTTTCATGATCAAAAACAGACCCAGCAGCAGATAGAAGAAGACCAGCCAGGCAACCACATACCCACTCTTTGTATAAAGGGCCGCCAGAGGAAGATCCGCCAGAAAACCGGAAACCTCCAGAATATACCGCATGGGCCATGCAATGATCCCGGCAATGAACGTCCCGGCAATCAAACTGAAGGATCCCGCCAAACATACCAGCAAGATCCCGTAAAATACGAATGTCAGGACCCACAGCGTCATCAGGTTTGTCAAGATACCTACCAGGCTCACCGTTCCGAAATAGACCGCCGACAGCGGCATGGTCAGAGCCGTTGCGCTGAGGGTCACCGCGATGCCCGAAGCCACCCCGTTGAAAAAGCGCTTCCACCTGCCCCAGGCCCGATCCTTGGTCATCCAAACCTTGAGCGGTTCTGCCATGAGCTGGATCCCCGCAATGCAGGCAAAGGACATCTGAAAACTGATGGAAGAGATCATCAGCGGTTCCCAGACAAGCATCACCAGCGCCGCAAAGCTCAAAGACGTGGGCCCATCGTATTCCCGGTCAAAAAGATATGCCACCGTCACCATAATCTGCATAACAGCCGCCCGGGTGACCGACGGCGTGAAACCAACGATGGCCGCAAAGCACAAGATCACCGGGATCCCCAGCATCGCTCCCAAAAGGCGGCGTTTTGCCGTCAAAAGTCGGATCAATCCAAACAAAATAGAAACGTGCAGGCCGGACACCGCAATAATATGGCTGATGCCGCTGACCTTGAAGTTGGTATAGATCTCATAATCAAGATCGCTCCGGTCGCCCAGCAGCAATGCCTTTGCAAAACCGGCCATATCATCAGGGAAGGCATTATCCAGAACCTCAGATAAGTGATGGCGCCAAACCGCCGGCAGATCCCGCCAAGGCACGGACCAAAACCGTTCCAGGATGTAGCGGCCCTCCTGATACGCTCTCAGGGTATCCCTTTGATACTCATGATTCTCCAGGTCGCCGGCATCCAGTTCAAACTTGCCGATCAGCCGGTTTCCCGGTTCCAGAGCCACCCGCTCGTTCAAGTAGACCAGAAGTTTGTATTCCCTGCCCTCCAATTCCACGGTACCTTCCACCGCGCAGCCAAAGTTGGTGGCGTAACTATAATCCCGGACGATCACCGTCATCTCCACGGTCTTTCCGTCCAGGGCCTGCGCGGTCCTGATGCGCTCATAGTCCCGAATGGCAAACCAGCCCAGACCCACAGCCAGGCCCAGGACCACGCCGGTGATTCTGCGGAACACCGCCCGATACCTGGATGCCACCGCAAACAGTACCGCCGAAAGGCCGCATCCAATGGCCCCTTCAATGATCCAATCCGGGCAGAAATAAGCGCAAAGAGCGCAGGCTGCCCCGAAACCGATGGTAAACCACATCAATTTCCGCATCCTGCGCACCTCCTTAGGAAAAGGGGCACCGCCAACTGCGGCAGTGCCCCGATCATTTAGTTCAGTTTTGTCTGGACGAAATCATCGACCACAGCCAGGGCGTTGTCCACCTTGCCGGGATCCTTGCCGCCGCCCATGGCGGAATCCGGCTTGCCGCCGCCGCTGCCGCAGCAAGCAGTACAGACCGCCTTCACCAGGTCACCGGCCCGAATGCCCTTGCTGATGGCATCCTTACCGCAGACCGCCAGGAAGGTGACCTTTTCGCCGTTGATGGCCGCCAGGACCGCCGCAACAGCGGGATCCTTATCCCGCAGCAGGTCGCCCATCTGACGCAGCTTGTTAGGATCGGCATCGGGCACCAGGGCCGTCAGCACCTTCACGCCGCCGATATTGTGGCTGCCGAAGAGGAACCGATCCACCTGGCCGGCCGCCTCACGGGCCTTGAACTGCTCTACATTCCGCTTCAGCTCCTTGGTCTCATCCAGGTGCATCTGCAGTCTGTTCTGCAGGTCCGCAGGCTTGGCCTTCAGCATGGCGCAGACATCCAGGACCAAACTATTGGTCTTCTCCATCTCCTCCAGGCACAGCTTGCCGGTGATGGCCTCGATCCGGCGGACACCGGATGCCACGGAACCTTCGGAAACGATGCGGAAAGGACCGACCTTCGCGGTGTTATCCAGATGGGTGCCGCCGCACAGCTCGATGGAGTAGCCGCCCATGTTGACCACACGGACAGTGTCGCCATACTTCTCGCTGAACAGCGCCATAGCGCCCTGCTCCTTAGCCTGCTCAATGGTCATCTGGCGGACATCCACATTGTAGCCTTCCAGGATGGCATTCTGCACCAGGGTGTTGATCTTCAGCAGTTCCTCCCCGGTAACGGCGGAATAATGGGTAAAGTCAAACCGCAGATGGTCAGGCTCCACAAAGGAACCGGCCTGATGGACATGATCGCCCAGGACGCTCTGCAGGGCCTTCTGCAGCAGGTGGGTAGCGGAGTGGGCGCGCATAATGGCCTTCCGCCGTTCCACATCAATGGCCGCCAGCACCAGATCCTCCACCTTGATGGAGCCGCTGGTCATGACGCCGTAATGCAGGTACTTGCCGCCCTTGTCCTTCTGGACATTGTTGACCTCAAAGCGGCTCTCGCCCACCAGGATCACGCCGTGGTCAGCCACCTGGCCGCCCATTTCGGCGTAGAAGGGGGTCTTGTCCAGAACAATGATGCCCTTTTCGCCGCCGGCGATGGTGCCGGAAACTTCCTCACCAACACACACAGCCAGCACCTTGGCGCTGCAGTTGAACACATCATAGCCGACAAAATTGGTGGGGGTGGTGTCCAGGCCCAAGTCGATGCCGGCCCAGCCAAGGTCACCCAGGGCCTTCCGGGCCTCACGGGCACGGATCTTGTCATCTTCCCGCTGACGGTTGTAGGCATCCAGGTCCACGGTCATGCCCTCATCTCCCACCATTTCCATGGTCAGGTCGATGGGGAAACCGTAAGTGGCGGCCAGCAGGAAGGCATCCTCGCCGGAGAAGACGGTCAGACCCTTGGCTTTATGCTCCGCCATCTTGGCGGCAAAGATCTGCATGCCGGTATCGATGGTACGGGCGAAGTTTTCTTCCTCCACCTTCACCACCTTGACAATATAGTCCGCCCGCTCCCGCAGGTAGGCATAGTGGCCCTCATTTTCCCGGACCACCGTCTCCACCACTTCAAACAGGAACGGCTTGTTGACACCCAGCAGCTTGCCATGACGGGCGGCACGGCGCAGAAGACGGCGCAGAACATAGCCGCGGCCCTCATTGCTGGGCAGCACGCCGTCAGCGATCATAAAGGTGGATGCCCGGATGTGGTCCGTGATCACCCGCAGGGAAACATCGGTCTTAGCGCTCTGGCCGTAGGATGCGCCGGTGATCTCGGTCACATGGTTGGTGATGTTCATGACGGTATCCACGTCGAACAGAGAGTTGACATCCTGGCAAACCACCGCCAGACGCTCCAGGCCCATGCCGGTGTCGATGTTCTTCTGGACCAGTTCGGTGTAGTTGCCTTGGCCGTCGTTGTCAAACTGGCTGAACACGTTGTTCCAAACTTCCATGTAGCGGTCGCACTCACAGCCGACAGTGCAGCCGGGCTGGCCGCAGCCGTACTTTTCGCCCCGGTCGTAATAGACCTCGCTGCAGGGGCCGCAGGGACCGGAGCCATGCTCCCAGAAGTTGTCCTTCTTGCCGAAACGGAAGATGTGGTCCGCAGGAACGCCGATCTCCTTGTTCCAGATCTCAAATGCCTCATCATCGTTCTCGTAGATGGACGGATACAGCCGGTCGGGATCCAGACCCACCACCTTAGTCAGGAACTCCCAGCACCAGGAAATGGCCTCATGCTTGAAATAATCACCGAAGGAGAAGTTGCCCAGCATCTCAAAATAGGTACCGTGACGGGCGGTCTTGCCGATGTTTTCAATGTCGCCGGTACGGATGCACTTCTGGCAGGTGCAGACTCGGCGGCGGGGCGGCTCCACTTCTCCCTTGAAGTAGGGCTTCATGGGAGCCATGCCGGAGTTGATCAGCAGCAGGCTGGCATCGTTCTGGGGAACCAGGGAAAAGCTGGGCAGGCGCAGATGGCCCTTGCTCTCAAAGAAACTCAGGAACATCTCACGCAGTTCATTTACGCCATAAGGCTTGGGATTCATATATATTACCTCCAAACAGATTACAAAAAATAAACCCCGCCCCTGATTTAGGGGCGAGGTGAATCGCGGTACCACCCTAATTGATCCAAAAGGACCATCTTAGTTGCTCTGTAACGGGAGCGCCCGTCCCGGTCCTCCCGGGCGACGCAGCAAGTGGCGGGCAAAGATTCCGTCAAGGGGCTCACACCATTCCCCTCTCGCTGTGGACATTCCCTTTGCTTGGCTTGCGCATTGTCTTTGCATATCGGGGATATTCTACCACAAAAACGGAAAATGTCAATGATTTTCTGATAAAA
>SVLA01000089.1 GCA_015068175.1 Oscillospiraceae bacterium | reverse complement strand
TTTTGCGGAAGCCACGTTGACCCTGGACAATACGGACCGAGCGTTAAGCTATGATGCTGACGAGGTCATGGTCACCCGGCGGTATTACCGCTCCGGTGACAGTGAATACTATATCAACCGCCAATCTGCCCGTCTGCGGGATATCCATGAGATGTTTATGGACACCGGCCTGGGCCGGGAGGGCTACTCCAACATCGGTCAGGGCCGCATTGACGAGATCCTGGCCCTGAAGAGTGGCGACCGCCGGGAGATCTTTGAAGAAGCTGCGGGTATCTCTAAATACCGTCACCGCAAGGAAGAAACGGAGCGGAAGCTGGAACGGACCGAGGATAATCTGCTGCGCATCGGCGACAAGGTGGCGGAGCTGGAATTGCAGCTGGAGCCTCTGCGGATCCAATCGGAAAAGGCCCGGAAGTACCTGGAGCTGAAAGACGAACTGCAGGGTGTGGAGGTCACCGTTTGGCTGGATACCCTGGCCAAGCTCTCCGCCGCCGCAAAGAAGGCGGAGGAGGACTTTGCGTCCGCGAATTTCGTGCTGCAGCAGGCCCATGACGACCTGGACCGGCTCTATGCCCTCACCGAGGAATACGGCGATGAACTGCGCCGGAAGGATGGGGAGTTGGAGACCGCCCGGCTGAAGGTCAATATGCTGGAGGCTACCCATCAGCAGTTGGACGGCCAGATGGCGGTGCTGCGGGGCAATGTGGAAAACAATAACGGCAATATCCGCCGGATCGAAGAGGAACTGCAGGGGAGCGATGACCGCAGCGGCGGCATCCATCTCCAGATCAGCCAGACCCGGGAGCGCATCGGCCAGATCGAGGCCGCTCTGGCCGCGCGGCAGAAGGAATTGGAAGGTCTGCAGCTGGAACTGGCGTCCATTACCGCCAACGCCCAGGGCCTGACCCGGCAATTTCTGGAGCATAAGGCCAAGGAGACCACCCTTTCCGCTGAGATCGCAGCGGCGGAAGCGGATATGCGGGGCCTGCAGGAGAGCATGGCTCAATCCGCGCAGCGGATCGCCCAGCTGCAGGAGGATCTTTCCGCCGGCGCCGGCCGCCATCAGCAGGCCCAGGAGGCCCTGGATGACAGCCGCCGGCAACTGAAGCAGGCCCAGGAGGATGTAACGGCGGCCAATAATACCATCGCCGGCTACACCCTGCGGCAGAATACCCGGGCCAAGCGCCGGGACGAACTGCAGGTCAAACTCCGGGAACTTACGGCGAAACTGGATTCCGTTTCCGCCAAGGCACGGGTCTACCGGGCCATGGAGCGGGATTTTGACAGCTTTAATAAATCCGTGCGGATGGTGATGCAGGAGGCACAGCGGGGCAGCCTGCGGAACATCCACGGCCCGGTGTCCAAGCTGATCCGTACCGAGGATGAGTACACCGTGGCCATTGAGATCGCTATGGGCGCCGCCATGCAGCAGATCGTTGTGGGCAGTGAGGCCGACGGTAAGGCAGCCATCAGCTTCCTGAAGCGGACCGGCGGCGGTCGGGCCACTTTCCTGCCGCTGAACACCATTCAGGGCAAACACCTGACGGAAAGCGGATTGCAGCGGTGCCGCGGCTATGTGGGCATTGCGTCCGAACTGGTCACCTGCGAGGAACGCTATGAATCCATCGTGGAGTCCCTGCTGGGACGGACCGTCATCGTGCGGGACATCGACGCGGCCATTGCCATGGCGGGCCAATACAGCAATCGGTTCAAGATCGTGACCCTGGACGGTCAGGTCATGAACCCCGGCGGTTCCATGACCGGCGGTTCCGTGAATAAGGAAGCGGGCATTTTGTCCCGCGCCAATGAACTGGAAAAGCTGACCGAGCAGGAGAAGCAGCTCCAGGAAAAGAAACTGATGACCGAGGCGGATCTGGCGGAGGCGCAGCGGCTGGTGGACCAGGTGGAATTCCAGCTCACGGCGGCCCGGGATCAGCTCCGGGAGGCGGAGGACCAGGTCCTGCGGCTCCAGGGCCAGGTGAAGCAGTACGAGATCATGCTCGATGCCATCGTGGAGGCCGAGTCTGCGGCGCAGCGGGAACTGGACAGTCTCCGGGAACGGGATCGTCTGGACCGGGAGCGGATGGCTTCCAATGAAACGAAGATCAAGATCTATACCCGTCAGTTGACGGAGACCCGGGCATCCCTGGAGGCTCTGGAAGGCTTCCAGAGTGAGGCGGCTCTGGCCAATTCCCAGATGACCGACCGGATGACCGCGTTGAAGACCGATGCGGCGGCTTTGGAAGCCGAACGGCTGACGGCACTGAATCATATTGCGGATCTGCAGGAACTGTGCGCCGCCATGGAAGGCGACCGGGCCAAGAAACTGGCGCTGATCGATGCCATCCGGGCCGATAATGAGCGGCTGGAGCGGGAGATCGCTGAGCTGAAACAGCGGCAGGCGGAAAATGATCTGGAAGTGGAGGCCCAAAAGCAGGCTTTGCAGGCGGTGATGACTGCCCGTATGGAGCTGGAGGCCGCCAAGACCAAGGCCGAGCGGGACAGCCAGGAGAAAAACAAGGACATTTTGACCATGGAGCGGGCCTGCGCCGCTTTGGAGCAGAAGAAGATCACCTCCTCCATGGAGGAAAAGCAGATCATCGACAAGCTGTGGGATTCCTACGGCCTGACCCCCGGCTCCGCTTCGGAATTCCGGGTGGAGATCGAGTCCATGACCGCCGGCCAGCGCCGTATTGCGGAGCTGAAGCGGAAGATCGCCGGCCTGGGTACCCCCAACCTGGGCGCTATTGAGGAATATGCCCGCATCAACGAGCGGTATACTTATCTGCATGAGCAGCAGCAGGATGTGCTGACTTCCAAGCGGGAGCTGGAGAGCATCATCCGGGATCTGACCAAGGAAATGACCGCCATTTTTGTGGAGGAATTCAGGAAGATCGACCACTATTTCGGCATCACCTTTGAGGAGATGTTTGGCGGCGGCAAGGGCCAGCTTTTGCTGGAGGATCCCGATAACCCCCTGACCTGCGGTATTGAGATCCGGGTTCAGCCTCCCGGAAAGCAACTGAAAACCATTACGCTGCTGTCCGGCGGCGAGAAGGCCTTCGTGGCCACGGCTCTGTATTTCGCCATTCTGAAAGTGCGGCCCACGCCCTTCTGCCTGCTGGATGAGATCGATGCGGCGCTGGATGACCGGAACGTGGAGCGGTTTGCTGCCTATCTGCGGAATCTGGCGAAAAAGACCCAGTTCATCGTCATTACCCATCGCCGCGGCACCATGGAAGCATCCGACGTGCTGTACGGCGTTACCATGCAGGAGCAGGGCGTCAGCAAGCTGCTGCGGCTGGATCTGAACCAGATGGAAGAATATCTGGGCATTGTGGAATAAAAGGAGTTCATTTATGGGATTTTTTGATAAGATCAAGGCGGGTCTTGCCAAGACCCGGAGCGCGCTGGCCGATACCCTGGGCGGCGTGTTTACCGGTTTTTCCGAGATTGACGATGATTTTTACGATGAGCTGGAAGAATGCCTGATCCTGGCGGATCTGGGCGTTGAGACCGCCGGCAAGGCGGTGTCCCGGCTGCGCAAGGTCGTTAAGGAGCGGCATTTGAAGTCCGCGCAGGAGGCCAAAGAGGCCCTGAAGGAGATCCTGGTGGAGATGCTGAACGTGGGTCAGACCGAACTGGATCTGTCCACCACCCCCAGTGTGATCCTGGTCATCGGCGTCAACGGCGTGGGCAAGACCACCACCATCGGCAAGATCGCCACCCAGCTTGTCAAGCAGGGCAGGAATGTGCTGTTGGTGGCCGGCGATACTTTCCGTGCCGCCGCGGCGGATCAGTTGGAAGTGTGGGCCGGCCGCAGCGGCGCCGGCATCGTGCGGCAGCATGAGGGGGCGGACCCTGCGTCCGTGGTCTTTGACGGCCTGCAGGCGGCCAGGGCCCGGAAGTCCGATGTGATCATCATCGATACGGCCGGACGGCTCCACAACAAGACCAACCTGATGAATGAGCTAAACAAGATCAGCCGCATCGTGGAACGGGAACTGCCGGACAGCGCCCGGGAAGTGCTGCTGGTGCTGGATGGCACCACCGGCCAGAACGGCCTGATCCAGGCCAAGACCTTCAAGGAGATCGCCGGTGTGACGGCTGTGGCCGTGACCAAGCTGGACGGTACGGCCAAGGGCGGCATCGTCATCGCTGTGTCCGACAGCCTGCAGATCCCGGTGAAGTTCGTGGGTGTGGGCGAGCAGGCGGAGGACCTGATGCCCTTTGTGGCCCGGGACTTCGTGGAGGCGCTGATCCAGTAAGGCTGTGCCGAAGGAATGAGGTTTATATGAAAGTAGTTTTAGCCAGTAAAAATAAGCACAAGCTGGTGGAGATCCGGCAGATCACCGACAAGTTCGGTTTTGATCTGGTGCTGCAATCGGAGCTGGGCGTGGATATCGACGTGGAAGAGACCGGTACCACCTTTGAGGAGAATTCTTTTCTCAAGGCGGAAGCGGTGATGAAAGCCACCGGTCTGCCGGCCCTGGCCGACGATTCCGGCATTTGTGTGGATGCCCTCAACGGCGAGCCGGGGATCTATTCGGCCCGGTACGGCTTTGATGAGTCTTTGGACGATTGGGGCCGTCTGCAGCTTCTGCTGAAAAATACGGAGCAGGTGCCGGACGGTGAGCGGCAGGCCCAATTCGTCTGCGTGATCACCATGGTGACCCCGGAGGGAAAGGTGATCCGGGCCCGGGGGGAGATCCACGGAGAGCTGCTGCGGGCGCCGGCAGGGGAGAACGGATTTGGTTATGATCCCATTTTCTATTATCCGCCCCTGGGCTGCACCACCGCCGAAATGCCCCCGGAGGAGAAGAACAAGGTCTCCCACCGCGCTGTGGCGCTGAAAGTGCTGTATGAGAAACTGAAGGAGGAAGGATATGCTGACAAGTAAACAGCGGGCCGAACTGCGGGCCCAGGCCAATACTTTGGAGACCACCCTGATGGTCGGTAAGGACGGCGTGACGGATAATGTGATCGCGGAAGCGGACAAGCTGCTGACTGCCCGGGAACTGGTGAAGGGCAAGGTCCTGGAGACCGCGTTTATGACGGCCCGGGAAGCCAGCGATGCCATCTGCGAGGCTACCGGCGCCGATGGCGTGAGCTGTGTGGGTAATAAGTTCGTGATCTGGCGCTTCTCCGAAAAGTGCCAGGAAGAGCGCAATGCCACCGGCCGCGCCAAGCGGAGGGATGTGCCCAAGAGCAAGGCCAATCCCGTGGCCAAGGGCATGCGGGCCCGGAAGGCCGCGGCCAAGAAGGTCCGGGAGCAGAGAAATCAGTATTTCCGCCAGCAGGCCATCGAAAAATCCATTGAGAAGGCCCGGGAGCGGCAACTGAGAAACGAGGAATAAGATCCCTCAAAAGTCAGGAGGTATACTATGGCGCGTATCGGAATTTACGGCGGTACCTTCAATCCGCCCCATGTGGGGCATATCCAGGCGGCGAAGCAGGCGGCTCAGATCCTGGGCCTGGAAAAGATCCTGCTGATCCCGGATCGGATAGCACCCCACAAAGTGCTGCCGGCGGGGTCTGCCACGCCGCGGCAGCGTCTGCAGATGCTGCAGCTTGCCGCCGCGGGGATCCCCTGCGCCCAGGTGTCGGACATGGAACTGCGCCGGGAGGGGACCAGCTATACCTACCTGACCGTTCAGGAACTGCGGAAGCTGTACCCCGATGCGGAGCTGGTGCTGATCATGGGCACCGATATGTTCCTGACTTTTGACCGTTGGAAGCATCCGGAAATCATTACGGAGCATGCCTCCCTGGGGGTTTTGTACCGGGGAGAGCGGGGCGAGATCCAGGCCATTGAGGATCGGAAGGCCCAGATGGAAAGCCGGGGGATCCGGGTGGAGCTGATCAAAAATGAGATCACCGCCATTTCTTCCACCCAATTGCGGCGGATGCTGGCCTTCCGCTGTGCCGGGCCCTTCCTGCCTGAGGGCGTCGGGGATTACATCCGGGAAGAGGGCCTTTACGATGTGTCGGCAGATCTGCGGGGTTTGACGATGGACCGCCTGGAGGCGGTGGTGACCCGCCTGCTGGATCCGAAACGGATCCCCCATGTGCTGGGCTGCCGGGATACGGCGGTGGAATTGGCCCGCCGCTGGGGCGCGGATGAGACCGACGCGGCCCGGGCCGGGATCCTCCATGACATTACCAAGGCCTTGGACGGGCCCCTGCAATTGACATTGTGTGCCGAGTATGGTACCATACTGGATGATTTCAGTAAAAAATATCCCAAGACCCTCCACGCGCTGACCGGCAGTTTGGTGGCGGAGCGGATCTTTGGGGAGAATACGGCGGTGGTGGAAGCCATTCGGCATCATACCACCGGCAGGGCGGATATGAGCCTGCTGGAAAAGATCATCTATGTGGCCGATTATATGGAACCCAACCGCACCATGCCCTATGTTCAGGAGCTTCGGCATCTGGCCTTTACGGATCTGGATGCCGCTGTGCGAATGGGCCTGGAAAAGACCCTGGAGCATTTGGCGGCCCAGGGAGCGGAAGTGAGTCCCGCATCCAAAGAGGCCCTGGATTTTTTGAGACGTTGAAACCAAAGGACGGACCGCCGCCCCACCAATGATAAATATCCTATGAAAGGACGAAGAATATGATCAAACCTTATGAAATTGCCATTGCCGTGACCAAGGCCCTGGATGAAAAGAAGGGCATGGACATCAAGCTGCTGCGGATCGACCGGGTCAGCAGCCTGGCGGATTATTTTCTGATCTGCACCGGCACCTCCAATACCCACGTCAAGACCCTGTGCGACTACGCCGAGGTGACGCTGGAACAGCTTGGCGAGACCATGCTGGGCCGTGAGGGCCACCGGGGCAACTCCTGGGAACTGCTGGATTACGGATGCATCGTTGTCCATGTGTTCACCGATGAGGCCCGGAAGTTCTATGATCTGGAGCGGCTGTGGGCCGATGCGGAAGTCATCGACCTGAGCGGTATCGTACTGCCTGACTAATGAAGGATGCAGGGACCGGCTTCCCTGACGGTCCTTCTGCGTAAGCGCCCCTTAAGGCCGGACTGTCCGGGAGGCCAGTCCCTACATTGACAATCTATTTGAGGTGATAAATATGCCTGTTTATGAGCATTCTGCCGTTGAGTCCAAGTGGCAGAAATATTGGGAAGAACACAATACCTTTGCCACCGATGTGTGGGATTTCTCCAAGCCGAAGTACTATGTGCTGGATATGTTCCCGTATCCCTCCGGTGTGGGCCTCCATGCCGGCCATCCCGAAGGCTACACCGCCACGGACATTATGTCCCGTATGAAGCGGATGCAGGGTTTCAACGTTCTGCACCCCATGGGTTACGACTCCTTCGGCCTGCCCGCGGAGCAGTATGCCGTGGATACCGGCAACCATCCCAACGGCTTTACTCAGAAGAACATCGCCACCTTCTCCGGCCAGTTGAAGGAACTGGGCTTTGACTACGATTGGAACAAGGTCATCGCCACTTCCGATCCCGATTTCTACAAGTGGACCCAGTGGATCTTCAAGAAGCTGTGGGAGGCCGGCTATGCAAAGCGCATTGAGATGCCCGTCAACTGGTGCGAGGCGTTGGGTACCGTGCTGGCCAACGATGAAGTCATCGACGGCAAGTCCGAGCGGGGCGGCTATCCCGTTGTAAAGAAGATGATGATGCAGTGGGTCATCGACCAGCCTGCCTTTGCCGAGAAGCTCCTGGAAGGCATGGACGAGATCGATTGGCCTGAATCCACCAAGGAGATCCAGCGCAACTGGATCGGCAAGTCCACCGGCGTGGAAGTGGACTTCAAGATGGTGGGCGGCGGCGAATTCTCCATTTACACCACCTGCATCGAGACCATCTACGGCATCACCTTCATGGTCCTGGCCCCCGACGGCAAGATCACCGCATCTCTGCTGGACCGGGTGGAAAATCGGGAAGAGGTGGAGGCGTACATCGCCGAAGCCGCCAAGAAGAGCGAGATCGACCGCACGGATGCCAGCAAGACCAAGACCGGCTGCCCCCTGAAGGGCGTGTATGCCATCAATCCCGTCAACGGCAAGGAAGTGCCGGTGTTCATCGGCGATTTCGTCCTGGGCAACTACGGCACCGGTGCCGTCATGGCGGTGCCCAGCCATGACCAGCGGGACTTTGAGTACGCCGTTGCCCACAGTATCCCCATGATCCAGGTCATCGAGGGCCGGGATGTGTCCGAACGGGCCTTTGAGAAGCAGGATTACCTGGGCAAGGGCTGCAAGCTGGTCAATTCCGAGGAA
>SVLA01000088.1 GCA_015068175.1 Oscillospiraceae bacterium | reverse complement strand
CGGAAGACCGTTACCTGCTGGTGGTCTGGTGTCCACCCTGGCCCAATCCCGCAAGGACATCCTGGCCATGGTGGGTGACGTGGTCGCCCCGGCTTCTATGCAGGCATTCTGCGATTTTTTATTGCAGATGCCCCTGATGTCCCTGCCCCAACTGAAAACCTATATATGCCTGACGGCCCGGCTGCTGCTGGAGCAGGATCTGCCTGCGGACAACATCCTCTTTGTGGACATTTTCTTCGGCGAGCAAATGGAGTCCACGTCCCTGGAGGAAAATCTCTTCGCCCAGCGGGAGGAAGCGGAATTCCACATCCCCGTGGACTTCGAGACCGGCATCTGCAATGCCATCGAAACCGGCAACCGCCGGCGGCTGGAGCAATGTCTGTACGCCCCTTACCGGGGCCGGGTGGGCAAAATGTCCTCCAGCGAACTGCGCCAGCAGAAATATTCCTCGATCTGCATGGCTACCCTGGCCTCCCGGGCCGCCATCCGTGGCGGATTGCAGGCGGAGACCGCCTTCAGTCTCAGCGATCTGTACTGCCAGCGGATCGACCTGCTGTCGGACATGATCCACATTCAGAATCTGACCTTCACCATGCTGACGGATTACTGCGATCGGGTCCGGGCAGTCCAGCAGCGGCCCGCCGTGTCGTCGGTCATTGAAAATTGCCTGGAGTTCATCTCCGTCCATCTGCACGAGACCATCAGCCTGGAACGGTTGGCGGCCCACTGCGGATTGTGCGGCCGGAGCCTTTCTCTGCGGTTCAAAAAAGAGGTGGGCATGGGAATCCCGGAGTATATCCACCGGGAGAAAATGCAGGAGGCGGAATATTTGCTGCTGCATACGGGCTATACCCTCTCGGAGATCGCTTCCTTCCTCAATTATCCCTCCCAAAGCTATTTCACCCAGATCTTCAAGTCCTGCCGGGGCATGACGCCCCTGCAATTCCGCAACCGGCGCAAAGGCCGGGCAGAATGATCCGGCCCCGGAAAGGGCAGGCTATTTGCATAAAAAGGCCGCCGCACCGGAAGGTGCGGCGGTCTGCCATCAGAATGTATGTACCTTTTACAGGCCCATGGTCTTTCTCTTTTCCACGTCCTCGTCGGGATGCTCCTCGTAATAGGGATCGATCATGTGCTTGCGGATGGTGGGGAAGATGCAATACTGCACCAGCAACTGCTTAAAGCCGGGGAAGAAGCACACCGCCACAAACAGCACCAGCAGCAAGGTCACCGCCGAAGGGATGAAGAACAGCAGCAGCGCCGCCAGAATGTAGCACAGCAGGCTGACGGCACCCACCAGGAGATTGTTCTTGAAGTTCACAAAGGTCAGCATCAGGGCGTTTTTGTAGATCACCTTCAGCGGCAGCCGGAACAGCACGATCTGCGCCCAGATGTAATACTTCATGAAGGAGTAGATCATGGTGGCCAGCAGGAAACAACCGGAGCCAAAGGCCGCCAGGGTGCCGGAGGTGGTCAGGTAAAATCCGCCGGCCACGATCAGAAGCGCATTGAGCAGCAGCTCCAGAAGGCCGGCCGGCAGGGCCTGCCGCCAGCTTTTCTTGATGGCCGCGATGTAATCGGTCAGGCCGAAATAATGACGCTGACGGACCAGATCGCCGGTGACTTCCGCCATGGCCGCGCTGGCCAGGCCGCCGGGGATCAGCACCAGGCGCATCAGGCTGTAGAAAATATTCATGAGGATCATGGCGGAGGCATTTCTCTTCCAAAGGTCAAAAAAGATCCCGGTCTTGGTGGTGGGTTCTTTGTATTCCTTGGGGGGGCGATTGCTATTGCCGTTGAAAAAATCAAAAAGGTTCATGGGGCATTCCCGCTTTCTGCTGTTTTTCTATAGTATAGCGGATTTTTTTCATTTTGGGAAGTGTTTTTTGCAAAAAAGATGGGCCAAGCCAGTCTCACGAGGCACTTCATTTTTCCGTTGATGGTTTTGTTTTGATACGCCATTGCAGGGGGCGCGCTAACTCCAATTCGCGTTTTGGGGCATATTTTCGGCCAACGCCCGTGGGCGTTGGCCGTTTTTTATCCGCTGTTCAGTTTACGGTTCCGCCGTTGCCCCGTTTTTTGAAATCCGTAGGGGTCATGCCCATGTATTTTTTGAATACTTTCGCAAAATAGTTGGCATTTTGGAAGCCGCACATCCGGGCCACCGTATCGATGGAGTGGTTGGTGCTTTGGAGCATACTGATGGCATTTTTCAGCCGCATTTTGGTCAAATATTGCAGCGGTGTCTCGCCCACCACTTCCCGAAACCGCTTGTTGAGGTAATAGGGGGAAATGAAACCGGCCCGGGCAATATCCTGGTTGGTGATATTGCGGTGGAAATTACTGCAGATATATTCGATGCAAAGCTGCACCGACTCCGCATCCCGGGACGCCACACCCTTTTCCAGCAAATACTTGTGCATGGTATTCAGAAAACGGAAGGCGGTCATGGAATTGTCCAGGAAGCAGTCATAAGGCTCCACCGTGCAAATGCTGACGCCCTCCGGCTTGACCTGATCCGCCGACGCTTCCGCCAGGGCCAGGATCTCATCCAGCATTTTCAGGATCTCATTGTCCTCATTGCCCAGGGAGATGATATGGCCAAAGGTGTTGACAATGGAATTCCAGAAGGGCATGGCGGAGAACGTAAAGGAGATGAACTTGAATTCCCAAAGGTCGCTGCTCTCCGGCATGTAGTAGCGGTAAGGGCCGGGGCGCTCGATCAGAAACGCATCGCCGGGTTTCAGCTTGTAGACCTTATTATTCATGCTGATCTCGCCGCAGCCAGCAATGGTATACTGGAAAATGCATACGGATTCACCGCTTTGGCGGCATTCCCAGACATAGGGATCGTCATCTATCCGCTCCCGTTTTTCATAGCCGATGCTGTGGATCAGCGGATGATGGGGAAAGCGGTGTTTTTCCAGAACTTCCAAATAATAGTCCCGAATGATCATAACGGGCGCCTCCTTTCTTGATCATCATATCGGATCTTTGAAAAAGCAAGGGGCATCAGCAAAACAGGACCTGGATGGACTTGACTGGCATGGGACTGTCCGGGGACAGATCCACATTTCCCCGCAGATCCGTCAGGTAGCGGTCACTGCCCAGGATATGATAACCCGCTTCGGTCTGCTCCACCCGGACATCGGTCTGGTCCAGGGCCTGGAGGGTCTCCACGCCCAGCATCAGGTCGCCGTGCCAGAAGCTGTAGGCATTGGGCCGGGTGATCCGGCCGATGCATTTCTCCTTCCGCAGGCCCATATCAAAGGACAGCGCCACCCGATCCGTGGCGTTCTCCAGTTCCAGCGTCGCAAATCCCCGGACCACCGGCAATTCCACCGGGGTGCCGTTCAGCAGGATCTGTACATTTTCAGCATAGGCAGGCACATACAGCGCCAGCCGGCGGACATTTTCCGTCTTCCGTTCCACAGTCAATTCCACCTTGCCGGCATGGGGGAAGGCCGATCTCTGGGTCAGCACCAGGTCATCGGTCGTAAGCACGCTGTCGGTATATTGGGCCAGCACCAGGGTATCGTCCTTCAGCAGGTAGGTATTGCCGATCACCGCGGCCATGCCTTCGCCGCCGCGCATGGTGCAGCACCAGAAGGCTTCGCACAGGCCGTCGCCCTCGGCATCGGCCCGCAGGATCACCTTTTCCGGACCTACGCAGACATCGCAGCCGAAACCGCCGTTAAAGCGCTGGGCAAAGTCCAGGGCATTATAGTGGATGCGGTTGGCATTCTGCAGATAGGCAGGGTCTTCCGTGGCGCAGAACAGATCAAAGCAAAGGATATAGGAATCAATGATGGCGCAGGGCTCCGTCCAGCCGGCCCGGCAGAACCAGTTGTAGTTGGCATAGTTCACCGTGGCGCCGTAGTCCAGGTACAGAGAGAACAGACGGCGGGCAAAGGCCAGGTACCGGGGGTCCAGGGTCTTGCGGTACATCTTCAAAACGCCCCGGGTGGCGGACAGAGAGGCGTGGGTCTGCATACTCAGCTTCACAAAGTCGATGGTCATAAAGGCCTCGATCATTTCCTTCAGCAGCGTCCCCACCGCTTCATCGTCGGTAAGGATATAGTAGTCCGCCAGGCCGTCCAGGCACATGAAGGCACAGCCCGTATCGGAGGAGGTGCGCCAATGTTTGACCACCGCGCCGGTGACGGTGCCGGACTTGCCGCCGGCATACACATGGTCCTGGGGGTCCACAGGATAGGTGGTATAATAGCCGGTGGCCGGCAGGTACAGGTTTCCAACGATGTCCCGGGCAAATTCCATGGCGCGGGCATCTCTCCGCCAGGCGTGATAATGCAGCAAACCCCGCAGCAGCCAGTTATGGCCGGAGAACTGCTGTTCATCAAACACTTCCGGCTCTTCGATGCTGCCCAGGTATCCCCGCTCGTTCCGCAGATTCCAAAGCGTCTCAAAGATCCGGTCCACATAGACGCTCTTGCGGTCCATGGCACGGGACATCATGGAAATGGCCAGCAGGGTACGGCCGCCCCAGTCACCGGGCCAATCGGTATTCTGCTCTTGATTGCGGATATAGTCCGGCTGGTAGATATCCGATTCCAGCCGCGTAAATGTACGGTCTGCCCGCTTGTGCAGGTCCCCCAAGGGGCGAATCGATTCCATATTGATTTTTTTCATATACAATCCCTCGATTTTCGATTTCTCAATTAGCCTACGATGCCGGAGCGTTCCACGCTCTCAACAAACTGCTTCTGCAGGACCAAGAACATGATCAGCAGCGGCGCCAGGATCAGCAGCGCGCCGGCGCTCTGGACCAGGGGGGTATACAACCCCACCTGCACATCACCGGCGGCGAAACCCAGATACTCCAGCACATCGGCCGTGAAGCGGCCCAGGTTCACATACTGCATGGACAGTACCCGCTCGGTGGTCAAAAACAATTGGGAGAACACGATGTCGTTGTACTGCCAAACCACGGAGAACAGCACCACCGTAACGATGATGGTCCGGGCATTGGGCAGCATGATGCGGGTAAAGACCGTGAAGGTCCCGGCCCCATCCACCATGGCCGCTTCTTCCAGTTCCTTGGGCATGCCCGCAAAAAACTGACGGAACAAATAGATGAAAATACCGCTTTTAATGCCCATGCCGGTGACGGACAGCAGAATAAAGGGCCAATAGGAGTTCAGCAGATTCAGAGGCTGGCCCGATATGGCCGCCATGATGCCTCCGATATCGAAGCTCTTGAAGCGCATATACAGCGGCATCATAATGAGCTGGGGCGGCACCACCACGGTGAACAGCACCACGGCGAACAGCAGATTCTTCAAGGGAAAATCGAACCGCGCAAAGGCATACCCCGTCAGCAGACACACGGATACAGAGCAGACGGTACAGGCCACCGTCAAAAAGACCGTATTCTGCAGGGCCACTTCATAGTCCAGCAGCATGGCCGCCACGGAGAAGTTTTCCCAGGTGAAATTCTTGGGGATCAGAATGACTTCATTATCCACCAGATCGATCCGGTCCATAAAACCGCGGGAGATCATCAGGATCACCGGGTAAAGGATCACATAACAAAAACCGCAGAGGAATACGATCCGCAGGGCCGTAAAGACGGTCTTGATGCCCCATTTTTTATATTTATTGATCAGGTCTTCGCGAAACAACGTATTCCCTCCTCTCAGTATTTGGCTTTCTTGCTGACGAACCACACCACCAGGCCCAGGAACGCACCGATAATGATGAAATAGATCCAGGACAGCGCAGAGGCGTAGCCGATATTGAATTTCTGGATGCCTTGGTCGTAAATATAGTTCAAGGTGGGGTTGAGATAGGACGCGAAGGAATCCACAATAATGTACACCACATTGACCAGCAAGACGGGCATACACAGAGGCAGTGTGATCTTCCAGAAGCTGACCCAGGCATTGGCGCCGGCCACATGGGCAGCTTCGTACATGGACTCCGGGATGGAATACAGACCGGCCAGGAAGATGAAGATGGGGATGCCGGATTTGACCATGATCTCCGAGATTTCCTGGATGGCGCTGTTGATAAATCCCATAAAGGCCGGATCGATGCCGAAGGCCTCGAAATACTCAGACAGATCAAAGGATTCCATGGCGGCGAAAAAGCCGCCGCCATCAGCCACCACGGAGCCGATCTGTGCATTGGTCAGGCTGCTGGTATCACTTTGAAGCTGCAGGAACACGTCCGATGACAAAATGACCGTCAGGAAGAAGATGGATTTAATAATGAAATCGCCTTTGAACCGCTTTTTCAGCAGCAGCGCCACGAAAAAGCTGAACACCAGCACCGTGGCCAGGGTGGTGAACATGGACAGCACCGACTCCACCAGCAAAGGCGGAAATTCCGCATCCCGCTTGAACGCATAGATGTAATTGCCCCAGCCGGCCCAGGAAAAGGTCAGGGTGGCTTTATCTACGGATTGGAAGCTGTAAATAGCGGTCTGGACCACGGCATAGACGAAGAACAGGCCCACGCCCAGCAGCCAGGGGATCAGAAACAAATAGCCCTGAAGTCCATGGCGCTGTTTTTGCGTCAGGCTGAAGCGTTTTTTCTTCTCCATTATTCCACCACCTTGATCCCAAAATCTTCCGGCGCCACGGTCACGCCGTCCACCGTCACCGCTTCCGCGGTATAATTGGTATACACCGCTACGCGATCACCGTAAACGGTCTTATAAACGCCCTTTTCCAGGCAAATATGGTCCGTCATGGGCAGATCGCCCACCTGATCATACAATTCCGCCAGGCGGCTGTAGACCGAGATCACCGTATCCCGCCACACGTCATAGCCATGGGAATACATATAGGAATACTCCGTATCGGTGAGGCTGTCCTGGGCGGCGGCAAAGAGGCTGAAATAAGGAACACTGCCGGTTTGGGCGCAATCCAGGATGGCGGTCTGCACATCCACCGCCTCGTTGATGGGGGCGCCGGAATAGTCCACCAGGCCGTGAATGGCCATCTGATAGAACGGAATAGCCTCATCGATGACCTTGTTGACCTTGGCCGTGGGCAGGTCCAGGATGGCCGAAGCATAGGGCAGGGCCCCTTCAAAGGGATCCGTCAGGATCACAGAAGCATTGGCGCTGTACTGCTTCAACTGTTCCACGGTAAGGGCCTTGGTATCCTGCCGGAACAGCACGCTGTCGCCGTTGTGGGAATAGAGCCGGTTGCCCAGGTCTGTGAACACAATGCCGTCCAGGCTGTTCTTATTTACAAATTCCTGGAGTTTTTCCCCATAATGTTCGTAATACAGAGGCGAAAGGATGTAGTCATAGCCTTCCGCGGTGAGATCCACCATATTGAAGCGGTATCGCTTGGACAAACCGTCGTCCATGGTCTTGGCGGTTTGGGTATAGCGGTTATAGCCGCTTGCATCTTTGGGCACCGTCAGGGCATTGACGGTCAGGAACAGAGAAACGCCCTCTTTTTCCGCCAGGGCCTTCAGCTCCTCTACGGATCCCAGCGCGCCGTCCAGTTTCAGCTTGGCAATATGCTCCCGGCCGTAGCCGCCTTTCAGAATGCCGGCATACAGCACATTCAGCCGGCTGATCCCCTGGGCCTGCAGATTTTCGACGATGGTCATGGCATCGGCATAGGTGGTCAGCTTCCGGGTACCCTTGTACTGGATTCCCAGGAAACTCTGATCGATGTGAACGCCGCCGGTGAGGGTCAGTTGCAGGGGCATGGCATCCTTTTCCAGGGCGGTCAGGCCGTATTTGGCCATCAAATAACCCCGGTAGTAGGTGGCCAGATCACCATAGGACAGATCTTCACCGTTGATAAAGCTGTATTTGTAGGACAGCAGACCGGTATACATCTCCTCCTGGACCACCCGGACGTCGGATTGCAGACTGCCGTCGCCCAGCACTGCCCGGATGAAACAGCGGACGGAGAAACTGACCCAGGCGCTGTTCAGGTCCGTGTTTCCGTTGGCCTTTTCGGCGCCGATCACCGCCAGGGCATCGCCCTGCTCGATGATGCACAAATAACCGGCATCCGGCTCATACATGCCGAACACGGGCAGCATATTTTGGTTATCCGCCTGGGCGCTGTTTTCCCGGGTATAGGTATCGTCGCTGCCGTAAAGGCCGCTGCTGTAAGCGCCCACATCCGTATCGCCCTGCGAGAACTTCATCAGGCCGCCGGTGCCTTCCGGCAGGACAATGGCGCCGTCTTTGGCAGCCGTGGCGCCGAAATAACGGTTGACACAAATACTGAGCAGGGGTTTGGACTGGGTATATTGGACCTGCTCCATATCCACCGTGACGCGCAGGCTCTCGCTTTCCAGGGTGTATTCCACCGGGATCACAAATTTGAGCCGGCCGGAGGTATTGGTGGGCAGGCCATGCTCGTCATTGTCCCGTTTCAGATCTTCATCGGTATAGCCGATCCGGTCCAGGATCTGGCTCAGGAGGTTCAAAGTGG
>SVLA01000087.1 GCA_015068175.1 Oscillospiraceae bacterium | reverse complement strand
GACCTTCAGGAGCTTGCCCTTGCAGGCGGCCTTGATGGCGGTGATCTCCCCGGTGATCTCGGCCCACTTGCCTTCCTTGGCCCAGCCGATGTTGATGACCATATCCACTTCGTCGGCGCCGTTGTCCACGGCATCGCCGGCCATGAAGCACTTGGCGGCGGTGGTGGCATAGCCGTTGGGGAAGCCGATGACGGTGCAGATGGCCAGCTTGTCACCGACGTATTCCTTGGCCTGCTTCACATGGGAAGTGGGAATGCAGACGCTGGCGCAGGCATACTTCATGCCGTCGTCGCAGATGTCCTTGATCTCGGCCCAGGTGGAAGTCTGCGCCAGCAGGGTGTGGTCGCACTTGGCGAGAATATCTTTCAGTTCCATAATATATTTTCTCCTTTGTGATGAATTACAAATGTATTTTCCTGATCCTCAATGAATAATCCGTAATTTGCAATTAAGGATTATGCCTGTCCGTGGAGTTTGATCTTCTTATGTTCCCGGATGCCGTTGATGTAGCACCGGTGGCACATGGCGATGTAGCAATCGTTGCCGCCCAGCACCACCTGGGCGCCCTCGGTGACGATGTAGCCGTCGTTGATCCGGGCATTGATGGTGGCCTTGGCGCCGCAATCGCACATGGTCTTGATCTCCTCGATGCAATCCGCCAGCTCCATCAGCCGCATGGAACCGGGGAACAGTTTGGTCTGGAAATCCGTCCGCAGGCCGAAGCACAGCACGGGGATGCTGTACTCATTGACGATGGCCCGAAGCTGGTCGATCTGGGCCGGGGTGAAAAACTGCGCCTCGTCCGCAATGATCACGTCGCAGCGATGGACTCTGCTGCCCAAAAAACGGGCCAGGATGTCCACATTCGGGGCGATGACTTCGCATTCCGCCTCCAGGCCGATGCGGCTGCGCAGGATGCTGACGCCGTCCCGGGTGTCGGCGCTGGGTTTGATGAGCCACACGTTCAGATCATTTTCTTCGTAGTTGTACTTGGTGATCAACGCCTGGGCGGTCTTGCTGGAACCCATGGCGCCATACTTAAAATAGAGCTTGGCCATTTCTTTCTACCTCCGTTTCGGATTTATCATTATACCAAAGAACCCCGCCAAACGCAAGGGTTTTCTGGCATATTTTCACAAACTCCCAGGGATATCCATAAAAAAGGCGTATCCCCGGAAGGATACGCCCGATTTTTACCGATACATCTGCAGGCCGGGGGCCGTTTCGGCCAGTCGGCTGATGCCGTAGAGCAATTTGGCGGCCTGGGCCCGGGTCAGGGGGTCCTGGGCGGATACGGCAATGCCGTTCTCCGCCAGGGCCGCCACGGCCACGGTCACCGGGTCCTCCGACTCCAGGGCACCGGCGCTGACAGACAGATCCAGAGCGTTTTGCAGCATCACGGCGGCCATTTCCCCGGTGATGGGTTCCGCCGCGCCGAAGGTGGTGCCCTCCAGATCCGCCGTCAGACCGCTGCGGAGGGCCGCCGCCACATAGGGCTGGAGCCAGCGGGGGATCTCGTCGGTATAGGCCCCGGTGGTCAGCTCCTCATCCACGGGGATCCCCAGCACCTTGACGGCCATGGCCAGGAATTCCCCCCGGCTGACGGTCTTTTCCGGGCAGAACATCAACTGGCCGTTGACCTGCTCTCCGGTGAAAATGCCGTTGTGCCGCATCCATTCCGCCTCAAAGGAGAGGGTATCGTAATACTGCAGTTTGTCCGCCGGTTTCAGCACCGTCACGGTAACCGTGGCCTCCCGGGACACATTTCCGCCGGGATCCGTGGCGGTGTAGGTGAAGGAATCGGTACCGGAGCGGTTTTTCTTGGGGGTGTAGGTGAAGGTGCCGTCCTCACGGATGGTCACGGTCCCCCGCCGGGGCTGCCGGGTCACGGTGTAAGTCAGGGCCTGGCCTTCCGGGTCATGGGCCTTCAGGGTGTCGGAATTTTCCAGGTTTTTGTAAGTCTCCAGGGCCTGATCCACGGCCACGGGAGCCTGGTCCACCTTCCCCCGGACACGGATGGTCATGGAGACCGCCGCCTCCACCCGATCGGCATAAATGGGCAGATAGGTGACCACCGCCTCCCGGTCCTTTTCCGTGGCCAGGGGCACGAAGGTCATCTCATCCACCTGCTGAGCGGTGAGGATGTCTCCGGTCTGCAGGACCCGGGTCCCCAGCATGACGGTGCCCGTGGCGGGATCCGGCAGACCGGTGATGCAGATGCCCTCGATGTCCTCCTCCTTGTGGGAGAAATCCTTTTGGTCGAAGCAATAAACGCTGTCGCAGGCCACCTCCGAGGCGGCCGCCATGCCCAGGGAACCTGCCACGCACAGCGCCGCCAGAAGCAGGCAGAGAATGGGTTTTCGGAACATTTTGATACCTCCAAATTCAGTTTCCGCAGGTATTGTTTGCCAAGACAGGGGGATCTATTCAAAAATTTCGGGCATTTTTTGCAAAAAAGATGTTGACAAAAAGGGCAGATGCCTCTATACTATAGGTAGTTAGCAGAGGCTAACTACATTTTAACATCAGGAGTTAGCATATGCTAACTTGTTTTAAGGAGGTCCCGCTATGTTTGATTTGGTATACGCTGTTTCCGGTTTTGGTATGATGGTCCTGGGCGCCGCCCTGGCCTGGGGCCTGCTGGCCGCAAAGGAGGCCCTGCTGGCCGTCAGCGGTCAATTGAATAAATAATCACCGCACCCCTTGCCTCTCCCCTTGCGATCACCCATAACGAAAACGCCCGGCATGGCCGGGCGTTTGCCTGTTTACTTGGTGCCGAAGATCCGGTCGCCGGCATCGCCCAGACCGGGCAGAATGTAACAATGCTCGTTCAGCCGCTCATCGCAGGCTGCCAGATAGATCTCCACATCGGGATGGGCCTCCCGGACGCACTTGACGCCTTCGGGGCAGCCGATAATGTTCATCATAATAATGTTCTTGCAGCCACGGGCCTTCAGAAAATCGATGGCCGCCACGGCGCTGCCGCCGGTGGCCAGCATGGGATCCACCACATACACCTGCCGCTGTTCAATATCCTCCGGCAGCTTGCAGTAATATTCCACCGGCTTGTGGGTCTCGGGATCCCGGTACAGACCGATGTGGCCGATCTTGGCAGAGGGGATCAGCTCCACCATGGCATCCACCATGCCCAGGCCCGCCCGCAGCACCGGCACGATGGCCAGCTTCTTGCCGGCCAGCATCCGGCACTTGGCCGTGGTCAGGGGGGTCTCCACTTCCACTTCTTCCGTGGGCAGATTCCGGGTGGCCTCGTAGCACATCAGGCCGGCGATCTCGCTGATCAGCGCCCGGAATTCCTTGGTGCCGGTGTTCTTGTCCCGGAGAATGGCCAGCTTATGCTGGATCAGAGGATGATCGAGTACGTATACATTTGCCATGGTTGTCTGTCTCCTTCATTTGTAATTACGAATTTTTCATTTTTTCGGCCCGTTCCCGTTCCGCCTGGGACAGCCGCAGATAATTGGGCACCAGCGCGGTGGCATCGCCCGTCTCGCCGGCGGCCATTTTTGCCAAAGCGGCCAGGCCCACGCCCACCGCCCGCTGATGGATCCGGTGTTCTTCGGGCATCACCAGGTTGGGCAGGTCGGCTTTGAGGGTATTATAGCACAGTTTACTGCCGTCGCCAACCAAAAAAACGGGACTTTCCGCTTTTTTCAGCGCTTCTCCCAGCTCCGCCAGGGCGATGGCCCGGTCGGGCGTCCGCCGGGTCAGGGTCCCTTGGTTTACATAAAACAGCGCATTGTACACCTGGCTCCGCCGGGCATCCATGACGGGACACACATAGCCCTCATAGGCCCCCAGGCCCCGGGCCATGGCCTCCAGGGTGGACACGCCGAAGCAGGGGATCTCCCGGCCCCAGGCGAATCCCTTGGCCGCCGCCATGCCGATGCGCACGCCGGTAAAGGATCCGGGCCCCTCCGCCACCGCCACGGCGGTGACTTCCGCCGGGGTCCGGCCGGCGGTCTTCAGCAGGTCCTCCGCCATGACCATCAGGGTCTGGCTGTGGGTCAGGCCCGTATTCTGATAGCTCTCTCCCACCAGTACGCCGTCGGCAAACAATGCCACCGACGCCGCCTTGGCCGAAGTCTCAAAGCACAACAGCAGCAAGATCCATCGCTCCTTCCATGGTGATGCGGCGGCTGTCGCCGTCCAGCTTTTCGATCCGCACCCAGATCGCGTCCTCCATTGCTTCGGTGACATTCTCGCTCCATTCCACGGCGCAGACGCCACCCCGCTCCAGGTAATCCTCCCAGCCGATGTCCCACAGATCCTCCGCCGACCGCAGCCGGTACATATCAAAGTGGAACAAAGGCATCCGCCCGGACAAATATTCATTGACGATGGTGTAAGTGGGGCTGGTGACCTGCTCGGTGCAGCCCAGACCCCGGGCCAGGCCCCGGGTAAAGGCGGTCTTGCCCGCCCCCAGGTCCCCTGTGTAGGCGATCACCGTTCCGGGGGTCAATATTTTACCCAGCGCTTCCCCAACGCGTTCCGTTTCCAACGGGGAGTGAGTCGTGAAAATCATAAAATATCCTCGCATCTATTGTAGGGTGGGGTCATGACCCCGCCGAATGGGTCCTTTTATTGTCCGGCCGATCACGCCCTGCACGGATCTCGGCGAAATATGCCCCGGCTCATTGGCTGTTTTTCAGCTTCTCTGCCTGGTCGGCGGTGGCCAGGGCGTTGATGATCTCGTCCAGGTCCCCGTCCATCACCGCGTCGATCTTATACAGCGTCAGGCCGATGCGGTGGTCCGTCACCCGGCCCTGGGGGAAATTGTAGGTACGGATCCGCTCGTTGCGCATGCCGGTGCCCACCTGGCTCCGCCGCAGGCCCGTATGCTGGGATTCGATGCGGCTCTGCTCCATCTCATAGAGCTTGGAGGACAGCATCCGCATGCATTTTTCCCGGTTCTGCAATTGGCTCCGTTCCTCCTGGCAGGCCACCACGATGCCCGTAGGCTTGTGGATCAGCCGCACGGCGGAGCTGGTCTTGTTGACGTGCTGGCCGCCGGCGCCGCTGGCCCGGTAGACCTGCATCTCGATGTCCGCCGGGTCGATGGACACGTCCACTTCCTCCATCTCCGGCAGCACCGCCACGGTGGCGGTAGACGTGTGGACCCGGCCGCCGGACTCGGTTTCCGGCACCCGCTGGACCCGGTGAACACCGGATTCATATTTCAGCCGGCTGTAAGCGCCCCGGCCGCTGACGATAAAATCCGCCTCTTTGACGCCCCCCAGCTCCGTTTCGCTGAGATTCATCAGTTCGATGGTCCAGCCACGGGCGGCGGCATACATGCTGTACATCCGGAACAAACTGTGGGCAAACAGGGCACTTTCTTCGCCGCCCACGCCCCCGCGGATCTCCATGATCACGTTCTTCTCGTCGTTGGGATCCCTGGGCAGCAGCAGGATCTGCAGCCGGTCATGCAATTCTTCCCGGTTTTTCCTGGCCTCCAGATATTCCTCCTGGGCCAGTTCCTTCATTTCCGGGTCGCTCATCAATTCCTGAGCGTCGGCCATGGCCTGCTCCGCCCGGAGATAGGCGTTGTATGCCTCCACGATGGGCTCCAGGTCATTTTTCTCCCGCAGGAGCCTGGCCGCCTTCTGGGGGTCGGCGAAAAAATCCGGCTGTTGGGATTTGAAGACCAGTTCGTCGTATCGGTCCACCACCGATCGCAGTTTATCAAGCATAAACGGATCCCTTTCAAGTTTCAGTTTGGCGTACAGTTTGGACACGCCACCGTAGGAGCCGGCGACCGCGACGGTCCTACGGCCGCAGGCCGTCTTGGCTCTCCCTTTGGGAGCGCTGGCAAAAATCGGTTCTTCGGGACCGATTTTTTGACTGAGAGGGCGTACCCTCGCATCATGACAGTACACGAAACCCCAATTTATTTCCTTGTATTATATCAGCGGTTGGGGGAAAAGTAAAGCCGTCAACCCTTGCGATAGACATTCAAAACGCAGCTTGCCGTATCCGTCAGCCGTTGGGTGGCCGCCAGCCGGGCGGCGCCTTCGGCGCTGATGCGGTACACATGGGGCGTCATGGACAGCAGGTTCCGCACCTGCTCTCCCTCCACCGTGAAGGCAAAGCGAATGGGCACCGTCCGGATCCGCTGAAAACCCTCCAGCTCCGGCTGGGATTCCTTGGGTTTGTGTTTCAGTTCGGGATAAATGATGGCCTTCAGGCCCAAAAGATGATCCTCCGCCGCCAGGACCTGGAAATACAGTCCGCCGTCGGCCAGGACCCGGCCGAATTCCACCGGCAGCGTCAGGGCAAAAAGGCTGGTCAGGGTGCCGATACTGCCATCCTTCACCGGCAGCCGGGCCGCCGTTGCGCAGAGCCACAGAGGGCCTTTGTACCGGCCGGCGGCATAGCGCACCGCCTCCTTGGAAATATCCAGGCCCACCAGTTCCGCGGCCATGGCCCGGGCCAGCCGGCTGGAATAGTATCCCTCGCCGCAGCCCACGTCCAAAATGGGGCCTTTGGCACCCAATTCCAGGGCGGTGTCCACCAGGGTCCGGGCGATGGGTTCGTAAAATCCCCCGTCCAGAAATGCCCGTCGGGAGATAACCTGCTCTTTGGTGTCCCCGGGGTATTTGGAATGTTTCTGCTGCACCGGCAGCAGATTTACATGGCCCTGCCGGGCGATGTCGAAGCTGTGGCCCCGGCCGCAGCGGAAGGCCCCTTCCGTTTTATTCAAAATTTCCCCGCAGATCGGGCAAAGCAGTTCCATGTCCCATCCCCCCAATAATATCATACCCCATTTCCCCCGGAAGGTCAATGGAAATTCAACACCGTACCCAAAGAATCGCCCGGCAATAGCGCCGCACCCCCGCGATTACCACCCGAAAGGACTGATCTCATGCGTCGTTTTCTTGCGCTGTTTCTGGCGTTGACCCTGCTGTGTCCCCTGCCCGTCGCCGCCGAGACCCCCAAATATGTGGCCCTGACCTTCGACGATGGCCCCTCCGGCCGCTTTACCCGGCGATTGCTGGAGGGCCTGGCGGAACGGGATGTAGAAGTCACCTTCCTCCTGTGCGGCTACCGGCTCCGGGATTACCCCGGCATGGCGGAGCATATCCTGGCCGGGGGCCACGAGATCGGTCTCCACGGCGACAGCCACGGCGACCTGAGCCGCATGACCCTCCGGGAGATCAACGCCGAACTGGAAGCCAACCTCCGGGCCCTTCCCGACGGCTGCAAGCCGGTCTTTCTCCGGCCTCCCGGCGGCGCCATCGGCCCGGCGGTGGTCCAGGCCGCCAAGGCCTGGGGTCTTGCCCTGCTGAACTGGAGCATCGACCCCCGGGATTGGTGCAACCACGATGCCGCCGCGGTGGAGGCCGCCGTGGTCAGCACCGTCCGGGACGGGGATGTGATCCTTCTCCACGATCTGTGTGACTGCTCCGTAGACGCGGCCCTGGCCATCATCGACCGGCTCCAGGACCAGGGATTCCGGTTCGTCACCGTGTCCCAACTGGCCAGGCTCAAGGGCATCACCCCCAAACCCGGCGCCCTGTACGAACGTTTTCGCTGAGATCGCGGCCTGTGGAAAAAAAGAGGGAGGGCAACGCCCTCCCTTATTTTTTCTCCCGCATGAACATGGGGGTCAGCCGTGGCTGGCCGAAAAGCTGGGTGAACCGGTGGCACTTGATCAGAAACGCGTAATAGATGTTCAGGCCACAGCCGTATAGGGTCTCCACGTTGCCCTGGCCCTTGGAAATGATCACATCCGCCCCATAGAGGGCCTCTTCCGCCGCCGGGCTGAGCTGATCCAGTTGGGTGCCGGAGACCAGGTTGCCGTTGCCGATCACCGGGAAGGGAACGCCCACCTGCCGGGCATCTTCCTCCGTGGCGTCGTTCAGGGCCGGGCCGCCCCGGACCAGGAAAGTGATCTCCAGGTGGGGGTAGAGCCGGGCCAGTTTTTCCGCAAACACCCGGTCAAAGCCGATCTCGCCGGCGTTGTCCGTGATATAGAGCAATTTCTTGCCCCGGGCCAGATCCCGCCGGAAAGCGGCCACATTTTCCGCCGGCAGGACGATCTGCCGGGCCTGGGCCAGCATGGCATCCAGTTTTTCAAAATTCACTTCTTCCTGCAGCGCGGCGAAGTCGATATAGTTGCCCAAAATGGCATACTGCAATCCCACCAGCAAGGGATCCGCCGCCCCTTCGATCCCGGCCCGGAGCTGCTCCAGCCGGGCCAGCACGAAGGCGTTGGATGCCTCCTTTTCCGGGCGGTAACGGTCCAGATCCAGGCCGTAGATCTCCTGCAGCAGCCGGGCGGTGTGGGGGGCGTACCAGGGGGCGCTGATGTCCTCCGGGGCATCCAGAAACATCTGCAGCATGGCCTTGCAGAACCGGGTGGCCTGGGCCTCGTCGCCCTGGGTCCGGGCAAATTCCATATTCCGGTCCAGGAAACATTGGATGCACCGGGCATCTGCCGCAATACTCATGGGGTCCCTCCTTTTATGCTTCGTCCAGGTGCCGCTGGATGCGGCCCACGATCAGATCCAGGGCGATGTAATTTTTGCCGCCCTCCGGCACCACGATGTCGGCGTACTTTTTGCTGGGCTCCACATGCTTTTCGTGCATGGGTTTGACGGTGGTCTGATATTGCTCGATGACGGACTCCAGGGTACGGCCC
>SVLA01000086.1 GCA_015068175.1 Oscillospiraceae bacterium | reverse complement strand
CACATCATAACACAGCAGTTGGGGCAGCGCGGGGTCGCAGTACCCCCGGTCGCAATTGCCGGGGACCTGATGAAAACAGATGTGGGGATTCTCCCGGGCCAGCACATCGCCGTCGTCATAATAGTCTCCCAGGTGGATCACATGGGCCGGCCGGATCAGCATCACGGCCCGCCGCATAAAATGCATGGACGAATGAGAGTCTGATAAGATCAGAATTTTCATCACGCACCTCAGCTCCTTTCCGCGCATATGATAGAACGGTATTGCATTTATTATATCAGGAATTTTGACGGGAGGCAATCCAATGACGAAAAATTCTGAAGATTTTCGTGATTTTGATATGCAGCAGGCCATGCTTTTGGCTCAAAGCGATGCCGCAAAGCAGCTTTTCTCGCTGCTGCAGAGCGGCGATGGGGCCGCCCTGCAGTCCGCCATGGCCCTGGCGGCCGCCGGAGATCTGGCAGGCGCCCGGAAGATCCTGGATGGGATGATGGCATCCCCCCAGGCCCAAAGTCTTCTGCGGAAGCTTCAAGAGGGCCAACATGGATGAAATGAATGAAAAGCTGGGGGCGATCCTCAGCAACCCCCAAATGATGCAGCAGATCATGTCCATGGCCCAGGCCCTGGGCCAAAGCGCGCCGCCCCCACCGGAACCGCCCCGACCGGATCCGCCGCCGACGGCGCCGGCATTTTCCGCTCCCATGGACACCGCCATGCTCCAGCGGGTCTTTCAGCTTGCCCAGCGCTCCGGCATCGACAAGAATCAGCAGGCGCTGCTGAAGGCCCTGGGCCCGTATCTGACCCCTGGGCGGATCGTCAAGCTGGAAAAGGCCATGCGGGCAGCCAAGATCGCCGCCATGGCCGGCACCGTCCTGGGCAGTTCCGGGATCACATTATTTTCAGGCAGGTGACGAACCATGTATAATCGCTACATCCCCCAGCCGGACGGCTCCCACCGCCGGGAATGGATCCAGGATCCGCCGCCCCGGCCGCCCCATCCGCAGGCGCCTCCACCGCCGCCACCGGAAGCGCCTCCTTGTCCGCCGCCATCGCCCAAGGACCATCCAAAACCGCCCCCCTGCCCCCCATCCGCACGTCAGGGGAACAATGCGGCCGGTTTTCTGCAACAGCTTCTGCCCCCCAGCCTGGACACCGGGGATCTTTTGATCATCCTTCTGCTTCTGCTGATGGCCGGAGACCGGGCGGAAGATCGCAGCACGGCGCTGCTGACCCTGGTGCTGTATCTGCTGATGTGACCATTCTCTTGAAAAGAAGGTGTACCTATGCTATAATGGGGCCAAAGGAGGGATCCCCATGCAAAGAAAGCGCAAACTCCGGATCTATATCACAGCAGGCATCCTGACGCTGCTTCTGGCCGTCGGCGTCTGCTTGCTGCTTTTTCTGAAAGCGCCTTACGGTTTCGCCCGTCCGGTGGAGGAACATGAAGCACAGCTTCGCCTTCATTTTGTAGAAACCGCCGAGCAATGGCTGGGAACAGAGGGCGGTTCCGAAGCACACGCAGCGCTTCTGGAGATCTACAATACCCACGAACCGCTGGCCCAGGGGTATGCAGTAAAACCCCAGGATGCATGGTGCGCCACTTTTGTCAGCGCGGCGGCCATTCAATGCGGTCTCTCGGACATCATCCCCACGGAGTGCGGCTGTCAGCGGCAGATCGGTCTGTGGCAGCAGATGGGACGTTGGGAAGAAGCGGATCACTACGAACCATTGCCCGGAGACATCATCTACTACTGCATCGCAAATCCTGACTATATCGGTGACTGCACGGGTCATTCCGACCATGTGGGCATTGTTGCGGGCACCCGGGCCGGCTTCATCAAGGTGATCGAAGGAAACTGCAGCAATCGGGTGGCCTATCGCTACATTCCTATGGATTCTTACCAAATCCGTGGGTTTGCTTTGCCCGATTTCTCAACAAAATAACTGTATTTTTTGAGCGCACAGCCTGTTTTGGCCGTGCGCTCTATTGACTTTTGGATCCGGCGGCTGTATAATATGGTCGTTACAAAGACATGAGAGGAGGAGCATTATGCGCCAACTGTACAAAATCACCGCCATCTTGCTTTGTGTCAGCCTGCTTCTGGGCCTAGCCGGCTGTATAGAAAACGAGGTCGATCCCACGATTCAGGCACCCACGGCTGCCCCCACCGCGCCGCTTACAGACCCGACGGCCCCCACGGAAACGGATCCCACCGCGCCTCCCCCCACGGAGCCGCAGATCCCTGCGGCCTATCATCAGGCCATGGATGCTCTGCAGAACAGCTCCGATCTGTCCATGACGGTCACCACCTCCAGGGACATGGACCTGGGCAACCAAACCGTCACCGCCCAAAGCACCCAGCGCATCACCTGGCTGGGTCTGGGTACCCAGCAGCTGCGGGCCCGGGTGGATGAGACCGCCCTCTACGGCCCCTACGAAACTGAGATCACGGAACTTTTTGCCGACGGCATGCTCTATTCCAATGTTTTCGGTCAGGATTTCACCTGCGAGATCACCGCTGAAAATTTCACCGCCCGCTATATTCCCGTGGTGCCCATCCACAGCGAACTGTACGGCGCCTTTACCGTTGAAACAACGGAGGATGCCGTAACTGTCCTCTTCACCGACGGCACCGGGCCGGAAAGCTGGCTCATGGCCGAGGACGCCCAATGGGTCTCCGGAAGCGCCACTGCCCAACTGACCCCCGATGGACAAATGCAGCGCATCGAATATACCGCCGTCTACCGCTACGGCAATGTGGATGTGACCACCGCCGTGACCATCGATTACGCCGCCCCCACCGTCAGCGAGATCAAGGCGCCCACCAATCTGAAGAACTATCTGACCTTCAGCAACCCCGATGCCCCCCGGCTCATCGAACAGATCTACGGCTATCTCAACGGCTACGATCATCTCTCCTTCTCCACCTCCACCACCACCGTCGTGGATGCCGCCGGTTTGTATATGCTCCAAAGCGCCGCTTTTGACTCCTACGGCACCGGCAGCAAGGTCCAGGCCAAGATCAAAAGCAATGTCTTTATCTCCGACGGCTACAGCAACAAGACCCAGAATATGGAACTGGAGGAGCTGTTCATCAACGGAAAATACACCGTCAGCACCAACGGCGGCCTGCCGGAAGCCAACCGGTCCGTCAATGCTGAACTGATCAACGACTATATTTTCAACTCCTTGACGGAATATGTGCTGGATTGGTCCTATTTTGAGGATGTCACCTGCACCGATCTGGGCAGCCTGCTGTTCTATGAATTCACCGGCAGCGACGAGCTGGCCGAGCTGATCGACAGCCAGATCTGCCAGGAGATATTCAACGACCCGGAGCTGCTCTCCGGCATGGCCAGCAAGTATAAGGCAGACAAGATCGTATATTATATCGCTGTGGATAAATATCTGGGTCTGCCCACCGCTTTGGGCCTGGATTATCAAGGTACATACACCATCGACGGACAGAAATGCAGCAACATCCGGCAGATGGATCAGCAGATCTGCCTGGGCAGTATGACCGCCTATGAATCCATCCACGACACCAGCGCCCCGGATACGGCGCCGGAAAAACCCGCGACACCGCTGTTTTATCATGTGACCGGCCCCGACGGCCAGGAAATGTGGCTGTTGGGCACCATTCATGTGGGCGATGACCGGACGGGTTATCTCCCCCAGGAGATCTACGACGCGTACAACGCATCCGACGCTCTGGCGGTGGAGTGCAATATCCGCGCTTTTGAAAAGCAGAGCCAGCAGGACGAGGAACTCCAGGAAGAGATCTCCAATGCCTACGTCTATACCGACGGCAGTACCACCGAGTCCCACATTTCGGACAAGGAGGTATACCGGAAGGCCCTGATGCTGATGAAGGCCACCGGCAATTATCAGTTCTCCCTGGCTTACGCCAAAGTCTCCCTGTGGACAAGCGCCATCAGCAATTTCTACACGACACAGTATTACTCCCTGGCCTCGGACAAAGGCGTGGACTATCGGCTCCTGCTGATGGCCGAAGCCGACGGCAAGACCATCCTGGAAGTGGAATCCGCCACGGATCAGATGCTTATGGATGCCGGCTGGTCCGATGAACTCAGCGAATATATGCTGGCCGAAGCCACCATGATCCACGGATTGGAGTATTACGCCGAGCTGCAGGAAATGTATGAAATGTGGTGCGCCGGTGATGAAGAGGCGCTGATCGCCATGATCAATACCGCCCCCGGCGAAATGACCGAAGACGAACTGAAGCTCTATAATGAGTATCAGAAGGCCATGCAATGGGACCGGGACAAAGGCATGGTGGAAACCGCCATCGAGTACCTGGAAAGCGGCGATGTGGTATTCTACGCCGTGGGTCTGGCCCATGTCCTGGCGGAGGAGGGCCTGGTCAATTCCCTTCGGGAAGCCGGTTACACCGTGGAACCGGTGGAATACAACGGATAACAAACGAACAGCCTGCGGAGCTTTCCGCAGGCTGTTTCTGTTTACTTGGCAACGAAGCCGACCTTCTTGTAGACCTTCCGCAGGGTCTTTTCGGCCACATAGCCGGCCTTTTCGGCACCGGCCCGGTAGACGGATTCCAGATAGGCCTTATCCTTCATCAGCCGCAGGCTCTCCTCACGGATGGGCCGCAGATGCTCCACCACGGCCTCGCCCACGGCAGGCTTGAACTTGCCGTAACCGCAGCCGGCAAATTCGGTCTCGATCTGCTCGAAGCTCTTACCGGTAACGGCGGAATAAATGGTCATCAGGTTGCTGACGCCGGGCTTGTTCTCCTTGTCATAGCGGACGCAATTCTCCGTATCGGAGTCGGTAATGGCCCGCTTGAACTGCTTCATGATCACCTCCGGGGGATCCATCAGCAGGACACGGCCCGTATCCTCATTTTCGGACTTGGACATTTTGGCCGTGGGATTGGTCAGGCTCATGACCCGGGCGCCCACCTTGGGGATGAAGGGCTCGGGGATCTTGAACACATCGCCATAGATTCCGTTGAAGCGGCGGGCAATGACGTGGGTCAATTCCACATGCTGTTTCTGATCCTCGCCCACGGGCACCAGATCCGGCTGGTACAGCAGGATGTCACCGGCCATGAGACTGGGATAAGTAAAGAGGCCGGCGTTGATGTTATCCGCATTCTTGGCGGACTTATCCTTAAACTGGGTCATGCGGCTCAGTTCGCCGAACATGCTGTAGCAATCCAGGATCCAACCCAGTTCCGCATGCTGATGCACATGGCTCTGGATGAACAGGGTGTTCTTCTCCGGATCCAGGCCGCAGGCAATATACTGGGCCAACTGCTCCAAGGTCCGCCGCCGCAGATCCGCCGGATTCTGCCGGACGGTAATGGCGTGCAGGTCTGCCATAAAATAGAAGCAATCGTATTGATCAGCCCGCTCCGCCCAATTCTTCACGGCTCCCAGGTAACTGCCCAGGGTCAAATCGCCGGAGGGCTTGATGCCGGAGAGCATTCTCTTTTTTGCAATGATTTCTTCCATAATTGTACACCTCTCGTTATGATCGGATAAATTGTTGTTAAGCAGCGCAGCCGCGATCGCTTCCCCCGGGGGAAGGTATGCGCCTTCGGCGCCGTAAACAGCAATTCCCCAAACGAATTACTGGCATTTTAACACACAATTCCCTCTTGTGCAAGCACTTTTATATTTCATCCCAGGGAAAACCCCGGCATCCTGCGATGCCGGGGTTTGATCATCAGGGAATATCCTGCTCCACCACTTCCGGCGGCAGGTCCAGAACTTCCGGATTCCGCAGCAGCCGGCGGTAGTACTTGAAGAAGGTGGCGTAATAATAACCGTCGCAGATGCGCTCGTCCAGGACGAACTTTACGTCCACATACTTGCGCTGCACCACGGTACCGTCTTCCTGCAACTCCAGGGCACGGCGCTTGCAGCCGAAGGCGCCGAAGGCCGGCAGGTTACCGAAGTCATACAGATGGTGGTAGATGGGCTGGATGCCCAGGCTGCCCATGGATGTAAAGAACAAACTGCCATGGAAGGGACTCAGTTCCAGCAGGAACTTGGGCAGCATCCCAAAATAATCCAGCAACTTCAGCAGCCAAACCACGAATTTCAGCACCACGCTGGGGATCAGGTTCAATGCCATGATCAGGCTGTCCAGATTGGAGTCCAGTTCCTGAGTCGCCTTCACTTTTTCGATGGCTGCGTTCAGCTTGTGATAGACATCCACCGCGGTGTCTTTGGGATTCAGGTGGACCTTGATGGCTGTATCGGGAGAATCCACGCTCATCTCCTTCTTGATGACCATGCAATACTGGATGTCCTCTCCGCGGGAGTAGACCTTCTGGCCGTTGATAAAGCGATTGAGCTGAGGATACTTGGCCACGCCCCGGACATAAGCCGCCAGCAGAACATGGGTAATGCCGAAGTCCGTCAGACCTTCCCGGCGCTTCTGGCGGATGTAACGGTCGATGTGGGTGATCTCAAAGGATTCCTCGAACAGATTGGAGCAGGTGTTGCGCTCCACCTGGAAATAGGCCGTGATCTGGGCCATGGGGGCCAGGGTGCGGATCTTGCGGCCGTCGATGCGGTCGCCCCAGGTGGGATGATACTTGCCGTCATTGGATACCCGCAGACCCAGGGTCAGCAGGCAGCCGCCCAGCAGCGCCAGCATATCCGGCAGCAGAACCAGCAGAACGGTATCGGTCCAGTTGGGGTCAGCCATGGCGCCGCGGTGATAGTAAATGATCACAGCCAGAGGGGTCAGCATCAGCGGGAACAACAGCCAGACCCAACGGAATCTGCCGCTGGTGATATAAGTATAAACTACGCAGAAGAACACCAGGCATACCCAGAACATCCAACTGATGATCTTGCTTTCCACGTTGGCGGAGACCCACAGACCGGAGTACACAGCCATCAGCGCCACGGGGATCGCGGTCTTATAGAACATTTCTTTGCCGTTAACGAGGGCGATGATCACATACAGCAAGGTGGCCGCAACCGGCAGAACGATTTGACTCCACACTTCAAGCTGATCCCATGTCCCTTTCACACAGGGGATCGCAATGCGGGCCACTGCCGAGCCAACCAGGCAAAGTGCCATCAGCCATGTCCACACGCTTTTGCGGTTGACATACAGATGAATTCTTCTTTCCATGTTGGCATTGTACCATGATTCGACAAAAATGGCAAGAAAAAATTCAAAGGCCCCCCGGGAAATCAACTTCCCAATTGATTTCTTTCCGTCCATGTGCTATACTTCTGCCAGAAACTAAGACAAAAGAGGTAGATTTTTATGGATCATCAGGCATTGGCTGAACTGCTGTTCCCCCATGTGACCGACACACCTGCCGATGTGCAGGCCCGTTATCCCCACCGTGACCTTTCCGAAGGTGCCATCGTCACCCGTATGGCCCCCTCCCCCACCGGCTTCGTCCACCTGGGCAACCTGGTCATGGGTCTGACCGCCGAGCGGATGGCCCACCAGTCCGGCGGCGTACTGTTCCTCCGGGTGGAGGACACCGATGCCAAGCGGGAAGTTCCCGGCGCCGTGGAGGTGCTGATCAACACCTTGAAGCATTACGGCATCCAGTTTGACGAAGGTGCCGTCATCGACGGCGACAACGGCCACTACGGCCCCTACCGTCAGCGCCAGCGCGCGTCCATCTATCATGTCTTCGCCAAGCAGTTGGTGCTGGAAGGCAAGGCTTACCCCTGCTTCTGCACCGAAGAAGAGCTGGCTGCCATGCGGGAGCAGCAGGAAGCCGCCAAGGAGAACTTCGGTTACTATGGCAAGTACGCCACCTGGCGGGACCGTCCCCTGGAAGATATCCAGGCTCAACTGGCCGCCGGCAATCCCTGGGTCCTGCGGTTCCGCAGCGAAGGTTCTATCGAAAACCAGTTCAAGTTTGACGATTTGGTGAAAGGCAAGCTGACCATCACCGAAAACGACATCGATCATGTGCTGCTGAAGTCCGACGGCATCCCCACCTATCACTTTGCCCACGCGGTGGACGACGAACTGATGCGTACCACCCACGTGGTCCGCGGTGACGAATGGCTGGCTACCCTGCCCTTCCACATTCAGTTGTTTAAGGCCCTGGGCTTCAAGCTGCCCAAGTACGTCCACATCGGACCGCTGATGAAAATGGACGGCACCTCCAAGCGCAAGCTCAGTAAGCGGAAGGATCCGGAGCTGGCGCTGACCTTCTATAAGGCCGAAGGCTTCCCCGTAAAGGCGGTTTATGAATACATCATGACCGTTCTGAACTCCAATTTCGAGGATTGGCGCCGGGCAAATCCCGATGCCCCCACCGACGATTTCAAGTTCAGCCCCAAGAAGCTGAATCCCGCCGGTTCTCTGTTTGACTATGCAAAGCTGGTGGATGTTTCCAAGAATGTCATCAGCCGCATGACCGCCGAAGAGGTCTACGGCCTGCTGACTGAGTGGGCTCTGGAATTTGACCCCGATTTCGGCGCAAAACTGGCCGCCGATCCCACTTTCGCCACCGCCATTTTGGCCATCGGCCGGGGCGGCAAAAAGCCCCGGAAGGATCTGGCCGTGTGGAAGGATGCCAAGGATTACATGGGCTTCTTCTATGACGAGTACCTGACCGCCCCCGTGTTTGACGAGAAGTTCGACAAGGCCACCGTCAAGACCGTCCTGGAAAAGTTTGTGGCTTCCTACGATCCGGCTGACGATTCCACCGCCTGGTTCGACAAGGTCAAGGCCATCACCACCGACATCGGCTTCACCACCGATATG
>SVLA01000085.1 GCA_015068175.1 Oscillospiraceae bacterium | reverse complement strand
TGATTATTGTTCTTGGTCATATGGAATTACCACCTTTCAAAAATTAAAAAAGACATAGAAATTGCGTAGTCTTTTCGTACGCAAATTCCATGTCATTTCGTATTTTGATCTCAGGCGGCGTTCCGCTGACTTTGCTACTATAACATGATTTTCCGAAAACGGCAAGGGGCATTTCCGGAAAATTTTCAAATGGTAAAAAACGCCCCTGCACCGGGTGGCGCAGGGGCGAAGTGCTTCTTATCTTACTGAATTACAGCAGAGTGGAGAAGTGCTTGATGGTACGGACCATCTGAGAAACGTAGGAGTTCTCGTTGTCGTACCAGGAAACGACCTGGACCTGGGTCATGCCGCCGGGCAGCTTGTTGACCATGGTCTGGGTGGCATCGAACAGGGAGCCGAAGGTCATGCCCACGATGTCGGAGGAGACGATCTCGTCCTCGGTGTAGCCGTAGGACTCGGTGACAGCGGCCTTCATGGCAGCGTTGATCTCTTCCTTGGTGACTTCCTTGGCCACAACGGCGTTCAGGATGGTGGTGGAGCCGGTGGGAGTGGGGATCCGCTGAGCAGCGCCGATCAGCTTGCCGTTCAGCTCGGGGATGACCAGGCCGATGGCCTTGGCAGCGCCGGTGGAGTTGGGCACGATGTTGATGGCGCCGGCGCGGGAGCGGCGCAGGTCGCCCTTACGCTGGGGACCGTCCAGGATCATCTGGTCGCCGGTGTAAGCATGGATGGTGCACATAATGCCGGACTCGATGGGAGCCAGGTCATTCAGCGCCTTAGCCATGGGAGCCAGGCAGTTGGTGGTGCAGGAAGCGGCGGAGATGATGTGGTCGTCCTTGGTCAGGGTCTCGTGGTTGACGTTGTAAACGATGGTGGGCAGGTCATTGCCGGCAGGAGCGGAGATAACGACCTTCTTGGCGCCGGCGTCGATGTGAGCCTGAGCCTTGGCCTTGCTGGTGTAGAAGCCGGTGCACTCCAGGACAACGTCCACGTCCAGCTCGCCCCAGGGCAGCTCGGCGGCGTTGGCCTGGGCGTAGATGGTGATCTTCTTGCCGTCCACAACGATGTGGTCCTCGCCGGCCTCCACAGTGTGGGTGCCGAAGGGAGCAGCATAGGCGCCCTGAGTGGAGTCGTACTTCAGCAGGTGAGCCAGCATCTTGGGGGAGGTCAGGTCGTTGATGGCGACAACCTCGAAGCCCTCAGCACCGAACATCTGACGGAAAGCCAGACGGCCGATACGACCGAAACCGTTAATAGCAACTTTAACAGACATGGGAATTTCCTCCATTTCAAATTACTGCTTTTCGCAGTATATGTTACGTTTTTATGGGTTTTCTGAACCCCATACAGTATGCATTATACAATATCTGCCTGAAATTGTAAAGGGGGATTTTTGCATAAATAGGCGGTTTTTTATCGAAAATTATTCCATGGTTGTGACAAATGAAGGTGCTGAAATTCAATTTCAGCCTGCGTTCTGTTGTGATACGCCATTGCAGGGGCCGTACGCTAAACCCCCCGTTCACCTTCCCGCGAAGAAGGCTTCGATGGCGGTTTTCTCCGCGTTCACGCTGCCCTGCTGGAAATTGGGCTTGCCGCCGCCCCGGCCGTCCAAGGCGGACGTCAGGTCCTTGCCCAGTTGCCGCAGGTCGCCGGACCGGGTGGCCAGGCAGAAATTGAAGTGCCCGTCGGTGCCGGAGAACACGGCGCAATAGCCCGTGACCGCATCGGCGATCCGATCCGCCAGCACCCGCACCTGGGACGGCTCCAGGCCCTCCTCGAAGTGCAGTACGTCGGCCCGGCCGGCATAGCCGGCGGCAATATTCCGGAAGATCCGGTCCAGCAGGAGGTTATTTTTCTGCTTTTCCGCCGCCAGGGCCTCGTTCATCCGCCGGGCGGCGGCGCCGGTATCTTCCATATGGGCGGAAAATGCCTGGCTGACGGCCCGGTTTTCCTCGAAGATCCGCACCATGTGCCGGTAGGCCCGCTGTCCGCAGACCATGCCCAGACGGACGCCGCCCCGGAGCCGGACGCAGGAAAGGATCTTGATGAGGCCCACCTCGCCGGTGCGCTTCACATGGATGCCGCAGCAGGCGCAGGAATCGTATCCCGGCACCCACACGATCCGCACCGGCCAGGGCAGGGCCCGCTTGGTGCGGTAAGTGACGGCGGCCAGCTCCGCCGGGTCGGGGATCCAGCATTTCAGGGGAATATCCGCCCAGACGGCTTCGTTGGCTTTCCGCTCGATCTCCGCCAGGTCCTCCGGGGAGATGGGGCCGTCGAAATCCACTTCCATCACGTCCTGGCCCACATGGAAGCCGGTGTTCTGGTAGCCGAATTTTTCGTGGATCAGGCCGGAGATGATATGCTCGCCGGTGTGCTGCTGCATCAGGTCAAAGCGGCGGGCCCAATCGATGGCGCCGTGGACCTGCCGGCCCACCGCCAGGGGGCCGTCGCACAGATGGAGGATCTGCGTCCCCTCTTCCTGAACATCCAGGACCCGGACGCCGCCCAAAATGCCCAGGTCGCAGGCCTGGCCGCCCCCTTCGGGATAGAAAGCGGTGCGGTCCAGGGTGACGGTCCAGCCTTTTTCACCCTGGGCGCAGCCGGTGACCGTGGCATCAAATTCTGTCATATGGCTGTCTTCATAGAACAATTTCTCCATAGAGGATCCCTCCTTTTCCGGGATTATAGCACAGCTCCGCCGGAATTGCAAATTTCTGTTGATCCCTGCCGGGGGCCTTGCCGCCCTTGACCCACAGAGAAATTTATCGTATACTAATGCAAAAGGACGGTGAGGGACATGAAATTGGCATGGCGGCGGCTGGATGGCCGGGACGGGCATACGGTGGGCCGGGAATTGCTGAGGGAATTGGTGGGCGAACTGCCGCCCATCCTGGTGACGGACCGGGGGAAACCCTATTTCGCGGACGGGTCTCTCTTTTTTTCCATCGCCCATACCAAAAATCATGCCTTTTGCTGTGTATCCGGGAAAAACGTGGGCATAGACGCGGAAGAAGCGGACCGCCCTGTCTCCCCTGCCCTGCGGAATATGTGCAGCGCCGCCGAGTTGGCCCGGTGCCGCTGCGATACAGACCTGCTGCGGCTGTGGGTGCTGAAGGAAAGCTGGGCCAAGCTCACCGGCCGGGGCATCGGCAATTACCTGAAAGAAACGGATTTCCGGCCTGATGACGGCCGCATCATACAGATCGACGGCTGTATCGTGGCCGTGATGGAGGAATGACTATGCTTTTTGATACCCACGCCCACATGGATGACCAGGCATTTGACGAGGACCGCCACGAGCTGCTGAAGGCGCTGCCGGAGGGCGGCATCGGCCTGCTGATGAACCCCGGCTGCAGCCTGGAGTCCTCCCGGAATGCGGTGGCTCTGGCGGAAGAATACGGCTATATCTATGCTGCGGTGGGTTCCCATCCCGATGCGGCGGATGAGGTGGATCACCGGGTTTTGGAAGAATATCGGATATTATGTAAACTTCATCCCCAAAAAGTAAAGGCCATCGGTGAGATCGGCCTGGATTATCACTACGAGGACATCCCCCGGGAACTGCAGAAGAAGGCCTTTATCGCGCAAATGGAACTGGCCCGGGAACTGGATCTGCCGGTGATCGTCCACGAGCGGGAGGCCCACGAGGACGGTCTGGCCATCGTCAAGGCCTTCCCGGAGGTCACGGGCGTGTTCCACTGCTTCTCCGGCTCCGCGGAACTGGCGCGGCAGCTCACGGACTTGGGTTGGTACATCGGCTTCACCGGGGTGCTGACCTTCAAAAACGCCCGGCGGGCCATCGAAGCCGCCCAGGCCATCCCCCTGGAGCGGATCGTCATTGAGACCGACTGCCCTTATATGTCCCCGGAACCCTTCCGGGGCCGGCGGAACGATCCAGGAAAGGTGTATCGCATGGCAGAAAAATTGGCCGAGATCCGGGGTATCTCCCCGGAGGCGGCCCGGCGCGTCACCATGGAAAACGGCAAGCGGCTGTACCGGATCCCCTGAAACGTACAAAGTCCGCAGCATCCGCTGCGGACTTTGTACAAGAAAGAGGAGAGGAAAAAATGAAAAATGAAGAATTTGAATCGTTTGACATTATTGTAGTTTTTATTTGTGAATAAAAAAAGTGAATATTTGTTAAGATTTTTTGAAGTTGTGTGAAATATTCTTGTTTTTCCCAGGGAGACAGAACGCCCTGGGGAAAATTGGCTTTACTTTATTCCGTTTTTGGGTTAGAATAAGGAAAAGGAGGTGCGGCGTATGGATGATCAGCAAAAGGAATTGGAACGGCTCCAGAAAGCGCTGCTGGCCGAAGAGGATGACCGGGATCCGGATACAGTAACCGGCCGCCGGCCCAAGCCTGCCTTCGATGATCCCGAGGAGATCCGGGACCCCCAGCGCCGGGGGTACCGGAATTATGCCAACAATTACGGCCGGACCGATCCGCCGCCCAAGGCCGAGGAAAAAACCGGATCCAACGACAAACTGGTCCTGGGTCTCATGGTGGCCGCCAGCGCGCTGTGCCTGGGGATCATCGCGGTGCTGATCTACTGGCTGGGGGTCTTGTCATGACGGCCCCGGTGGGTCGCTTCGCCCCCACCCCTTCGGGACGGATGCATCTGGGCAACGTATTTGCCGGGCTCATGGCCTGGCTCTCCGTCCGCAGCGCCGGCGGCGAAATGGTACTGCGGATGGAAGATCTGGACACCGCCCGGACCAGCGGAGAATTTGCACGGCTCCTGCGGGAGGATCTGACCTGGCTGGGCCTGGATTGGGATCGGGAAACGCCGCCCCAGTCCACCAGGAGCAAGGTCTATGACCGCTACTTTGATATTCTGGCAGAAAAAGATCTGCTCTACCCCTGCTACTGCACCCGCAGTCAGCTCCACAGCGTCAACGCTCCCCACCTTTCCGACGGGACCTACGTTTATCCCGGCACCTGTCGGGGTCTGCAGGATCCGCCGGCGGGCCGCGCCCCTTCCTGGCGGGTGACGGTGCCGGACCGGCTGTGGCAGTTTCGGGATCGGGTCCAGGGACTTTATTCCGAGAATCTGGCCACGGATTGCGGCGATTTTGTGGTCCGCCGGGCCGACGGCGTCTATGTTTATCAGCTTGCGGTGACGGTGGATGACGGCGAAGCCGGGGTCACGGAAGTAGTCCGGGGCATGGACCTGCTCAGCTCCGCGCCACGGCAGATGTATTTGCAGGAACTGTTCGGTTTCCCCCATCCGGAATACGGCCATGTGCCCATGCTGATGGCCCCCGACGGCCGCCGTTTAAGCAAACGGGACCGGGATCTGGATCTGGGGCAATTGCGCCTGCGGATGAAACCGGAGGAGCTGATGGGCATTCTGGCTTTCAGCAGCGGCCTCATTGACCAAAAGACGCCCATTTCCGCCAGGGAACTGGCCCGGGAATTCTCCTGGGAGAAGCTGCGGAAGGACGATATTTACTTAACGCTATAATCTGGAGGACATATCATGTATAAAAAACCGGTTTTGGTGGTAATGGCCGCCGGTATGGGCAGCCGTTACGGCGGTCTGAAGCAGATCGACCCCGTGGGCAGCCAGGGGGAAGCGATCCTGGATTATTCGCTCTACGACGCCCACGCCGCCGGATTTGAGACCGCGGTGATCATCATTAAAGAAGCCATTCGGGAAGATTTTATGGCCACGGTGGGCAAGCGGCTGGAAAAATGCCCCATGGAGATCCGCTACGCCTACCAGGAGCTGGACCGGCTCCCCGCCGGCTATGCCGTGCCGGAGGGACGCACCAAGCCCTGGGGCACCTGCCATGCGGTGCTGTGCGCCGCGGAAGCCATCGGCGGCGCCCCCTTTGCCGTGATCAACGCCGACGATTATTACGGCCGCAGCGCTTTTAAGACCATTTTCGACCATCTGATCCGGGCCCGGGACGGCCGGACCTACGATTACTGCATGGTGGGTTACGCCTTGGGCAACACCGTCACGGAACACGGCAGCGTGGCCCGGGGCGTCTGCCAGGTGGAAGACGGCCTGCTGACTGCCATCAACGAGCGGACCCGGGTGGAAAAATACGACGGCGGTATCCACTACACCGAGGATGGCGGCGAAAGCTGGACCGATCTGCCGGCGGACACGGTGGTGTCCATGAACATGTGGGGATTCACCCCCAGCTTCCTGCCGGAAGTGGAACGGCGGTTTGCCCCCTTCCTGGACCGGGCCCTGGCGACCAATGCCCTGAAGGGCGAATACTATCTGCCCATGGCGGTGGAACAGCTTCTGACGGAGGGCAAGGCCACCGTCCGGGTGCTGTCCTCCCCCGACCGGTGGTACGGCGTGACCTATGCCGCCGACAAGCCCCTGGTGATGGCCGCTCTGTGGGAAATGACCGCCGAAGGGATCTACCCCCACGGATTGTGGAACTAAAATCTGAGGCTGTTGCGGTGGCAACAGCCTCTTTTGCCACATTATGGGCAAGGACAGCGCATATTTTTTCTTGTGAAATTTGTCGTTATGTGGTATAGTGATTGCAAAGGAGGGATGACCATGCACATCCAAACATTCAAACGGTGGACCGCTGGGGTGCTGGTCCTCCTGATGACCTTTGCTCTGTGCGCCTGCAATTTCGGAAGTCGGGAAACACAGCCGCCCACGGAACCGCCCCCCACACTGCCGCAAAGTCTTTATAACAGCAACGATTTCGCCCTGAAAGGGGCCTACTTATCCTGCCTGACCACCAACACCCTCATCGGCATCGACGTTTCCCGGTACCAGGGACAGATCGACTGGGAAAAGGTCCGGGCCGCCGGCATCCGCTTCGCCATCGTGCGGCTGGGTTACCGGGGGTATGAAACGGGCCTGCTGAACGAAGATACCCACGCCCGGGTCAATCTGCAGGGCGCCCGGGATGCCGGCCTGCTGGTGGGTGCCTACTTCTTCTCCCAGGCATTGACCGAAGAGGAGGCCCGGGAAGAAGCACAGTTCGCCCTGGAGATCCTGGGGGATTTCGAACTGGACCTGCCCCTGACCTTTGATTGGGAGACCCAGGAGCGGACGGAGAATGCGGACCCGGCGACGGTCACCGCCTGCGCCCTGGCCTTCTGCGACGAAGTGGAGCAGGGGGGCCTGACGCCCATGATCTACTTCAACCCCAGCCAGGTGGGAAGCCAGCTCGATCTTTTCCAGTTGACGGACTACCCCTGGTGGCTGGCCATGTATAACGTCAACGGTGAATTCCCCTGCCGCTTTGATCTGTGGCAATACACCGACCAAGGCCAGGTGGACGGTATCAACGGCAATGTGGATATCAACATTTTGATCAAGGAGTAAACTCCATAACGTAAGGAAGGCCCGGCGGAAGTTCCGCCGGGCCTGAAATTCTGATCTGTATTATTCCACGCAGGACTTGGCAAAGTCCACGATCTTGGCCTTCTGCACGGAATAACGGGGCCAGACATCCTCGCCATTCATGCTCTCGTAAGTATGGCCGGCATTTTCAAACCAAACCACATCGCAGGGAACGCCGGCGGCATCGCAGGCTTCCTTGAATTTCTCTACAAATACGGGCGCCACCACGTTGTCCATCTCGCCCATCAGCAGCTTGCAGGGGATCTTGCTGCCATCCAGGTAAAAGACGGGGGAAACCTCCCGGCGCATCTCCTCTGTGGGGAACAGGCCCTTGTTGGTTCTGGCATTTTCGGAGCAATAGCCGCCGTAGGGGCCGAAATCCGTCTTTGTATAGTCGCCATGGCCGGACAGAGAATAGGCGCCCACCACCTGATAGTCCGCTTCGGGCCAATAGCCGTCCACGTCAAACACATCATGGTCCACATAGGCCAGGGCCAGGGAGGCGGAACCGCCGGCAGAATGGCCGGACGTGACGAACTTATTGGGGTCAATGCCGAACACATCGCTGTAATAGCTCAGGTAGCGCATGGCGTCGGCCATGTCGGAATAGACCTGCTTGATATTGACGCCCTCGCCGCCCACACGGTATTCCACAGAGACTACGGCAAAACCGGACTGGCGCAGTTTCATCGCCTCGTTGGCCATATAGTCGATGGCCCATTCCTCGGAGCATTCCATAAAGCCGCCGCCGGAGATCAAAAACAGCACCGGCGCTTTCTCATAAACATTGACCAGGGCGGGCCGGTAAATGATCCGCAGTTGGCGGCTGCCGATGACCTTGTAAATATAGTCGCCTTCCACGTTTTCCGTGGGGACGGTGCATTTTTCACGGTCGGGGTGGATGTTCATTTCAGGCACAGTGGGTCCCTCCGTTCCGTTTGTGGGGGCATTGGTCTCCCCGGTTGTGGGCGTGATTTCCGTGGCGGCGCAGGCGCACAGCAGCAGCGCCAGAGTCAAAAACAAAACAATACAACGTTGCATGTTCGGGTTTTCCTTCTTTTTTCTTCCAGTATACGTCCAATTTGCGCCAATGTCAATCCCCAAAACGGAAACCCCACCGGCACGTTTTTACCCCTTCGGGGCCGGCCTTTCGAATCCCATTCCATAAAAAACAGAGGATACCCCGCTACCGGAAATTCTCTGCCCATACGGCAATTTGACCCGTGTCTACGGTCCGCAGGACCGCATCCCCGGGCCAAAGGATTCTCCCACGGCCTAAAAACGTGCCACCGGCACGTTTTTACCCCTTCGGGGCCGGCCTTTCGAATCCCATTCCATAAAAAACAGAGGATACCTTGCGGTATCCTCTCAGTTTGTCGAAAAAGCTCAGCGAAAGCTGGGCTTTTTCTGTTTTATATGATATAATAGTTCCGGGTGATGAAAGATGCTGGAACGTGGAAAAATGGAACGGGGAATTTTTGAAATCGTGGACACCGAAAGTCTGGTGCCTGCGGAGCATTTGCTGCGTAAAATTGATGCAGCTGTGGATTTTACTAAGATTTACGATATGGTAGAGCCGTTGT
>SVLA01000084.1 GCA_015068175.1 Oscillospiraceae bacterium | reverse complement strand
CGGGATATGTGCATGATCGACCACCTGCAGGACCTGATGGACGCCGGCATTGATTGCATCAAGATCGAAGGCCGGGCCAAGAGCGCCTATTACGCCGCCATCGTCACCGGCGCTTATCGCCATTGCATCGACGATGTGGCCGCCGGCCGTCCCATAGACCCCGTATGGCGGGACGAAGTGGAACACGTGTCCCACCGGATCTATTCCACCGGCTTCTATTACGGCTATCCCGGCCAATATACCGAGCATTCCCGTTACATCCGGGAGTGGCAAGTCTGCGGCATCGTGGAAAGCTGTGACGAGCATGGCATCGCCACCGTCAGCCTGAACAACAAATTCCGGGAAGGTGATGAGCTGGAAGTGGTAGGCCCGGACCTGCGGCCCTTCCCCATGGTGGCCGGCGGTATGCTGGACGCCGAGGGCGCTCCCCTGGCCGAACCCCGGACGCCCCAATCCATATTCACCGTTCCCCTGCCCCGGCCGGTGCCGCCCATGAGCATCCTCCGCCGCGCCGTGGACCTCAGCGCCAAATAAGCAAATCAACGGTATTCCTCAAACCATGCACAAATTAACCTGCGATACAGTCGTTCGGACTGTTTGGCAAGCTTGAATTTTTCTAAAGGTTCGCACCGCACCAAAGCCTCCCTTGTGTAAAGGGAGGTGGCACGGCGAAGCCGTGACGGAGGGATTGTAATGCAGTCTAGGCATAATAAGCAGTTAGTACCTTTTGCCAAACATCTGCGAAAAGAAATGACAAAAGAAGAACGGCATTTGTGGTATGATTTTCTCCGTACATATCCTGTCCGATTCTCTCGGCAAAAGGTACTTGGTAAATACATCGCAGATTTTTATAGTGCGGAAGCCAAACTGGTAATTGAACTGGATGGTTCACAGCACTATGAAGATGTCAATACAGAGAAAGATGCGGAGCGCACCGTTTTTCTGGAAGACTACGGCTTAACTGTAATTCGTATTCCTAATAATGAAGTTATGCGTAACTTTCGTGGTGTCTGTGAGTATATCGATACTGCGGTAAGACAATCCCTCAGTCAAAAATCAGAAGATTTTTGACAGCTCCCTTTACACAAGGGAGCCTTGGGCGCTCCCGCGCCAGTTAAGCCACTTGAAGTTAACGAGGTGGTCAAAATGATTTATTGGAAAGTTTCTCACAAACACAAGCTTATAGACCACATTGAGCGTAAAGATATTGGAATATACAGTTCCTTAGAAAATGCAGAGAAAGCAATTGCTTTACTAAAAACAAAAAGCGGTTTTATGAATACAGTTGACGGTTTTACAATCAAAAGAGTATTTACTATTTTTAAACCTCGTCTCTTAGATAATACATATTGGGTCGATGGTTTTGAAACATATACGTACTAATTAACTATTAGACAAATTCCAATTCTCCGAATAGTTAACGGCAGCACCGGGCTCGGTGCTGCCGTGTTTGTTTGCACTTATCAGGCAATTTGCGAATCGCCCCAGAGATAGGATCACTTCCTATTCGCCGTAAGGGCGCATAACGAAGGTCCTTTTTATCCAATTCAGATCCCAGCCAGATCTTTCAGCACGGGGGCCAGGTCGGTCTCTTCCCAGGGGCGGCCGGCCACGCCGAAGTGCCCCACCGCCGCCGTGGGGGCATAGATGGGCTGGCGCAGATTCAGCTTGCGAATGATGCCCGCGGGGGTCATATCGCAGGTCTTGCGCAGCAGTTCAGTCATCTTCTCATCGGAGATGACGCCGGTACCGTAGCTGTCCACCCGCAAAGAAACAGGCTGGGCCACGCCGATGGCGTAAGCCAACTGCACCTGCACCTGGGCAGCCAAACCGGCGGCCACCAGATTCTTGGCCATATAGCGGGCCATGTACGCAGCGCTGCGGTCCACCTTGGTGGGATCCTTGCCCGAGAACGCGCCGCCGCCATGGGAGAAATAGCCGCCGTAAGTGTCCACAATGATCTTCCGGCCGGTCAGACCGGTGTCGCCGTTGGGGCCGCCGATGACGAAATTGCCGGTGGGATTGATGTGGATGTGGGCCACATCCTCCAAGCTGAAGCCGTACTTCTCCAGAACCGGGGCGATCACGCCCTGGCGGACGTACTTGCGCAGTTCTTCGATCTCAAAATCAGCGCTGTGCATGACGGACACCACCACGGTATCCACGCCCAGCACCTTGCCGTTCTCGTCGTACTCGATGGACACCTGAGTCTTGCCGTCGGCCCGGAGCAGATCGTTGGAGTGGATGCACTCGGTCAGCCGGTTGCTCAGTGCCCGGGCCAGGGCGATAGGCAGGGGCATCAGCTCCGGCGTATCGGCGCAGGCACCGCCAAACATCATACCCTGGTCGCCGGCGCCGCCCACTTCGTCATTGGTGCCCAGAGCAATATCGGCGGACTGGGTGTGGATGCGGCACTGGATCTCCACGGTGTCGGCATCGAATCCGTCGCCGGGGTACACATAGCCGATCTTGCGGATGGCCTCCCGGGCCACCGCGGGATAATCCACCACCGCTTTGGTGGTGATCTCGCCGCAGATCAGGCAGAAATCGGTAGTGACCATAGTCTCGCAGGCCACACGGGAGCCAGGATCCTGCTGCAGGCAGGCATCCAGGATGGCATCAGAGATGGAGTCCGCCACCTTGTCGGGATGGCCGTTGGTGACACACTCGGAAGTAAACAGTCTTTTTTCCATTTGCAGATTCCTTTCTTCACACGTCAAATAAAAAACCGCACACCGACGGACCCGATGTGCGTAATATCGAATCCTCATCTTTCGTTTGCCGCCGGATTTGGCACCAACATCTGTTTCCAGACAGGTTGCCGGGTTTCATCGGGCCGTTCCCTCCACCGCTCTTGATAAGGCTATATGCAGTTCGTAATATATTGTACTCAAAATCCGCCAAATGTCAATACTTTTCGCAAATTTTGTTTACAATTCAACAGTAGACTTTTTCCGGAAATGTGGTACAATAGGTGTAATCTGACATAGGAGATGAGCAACTTGAAAAATCTGCGAAGCCGGTTTGATCGCTTCTGTTTCCGCCACCGTGACAAGGGCATCCCCAATTTGATGCTGTATATCACCCTTGGCAGCGCTCTGGTGTATCTGTTCAGAGAGTTCACCGACAGTACGCTGCTGTATGACTGGCTGTATTTTGACCGGGACCTGATCCTTCAGGGCCAGGTCTGGCGGTTGTTCAGCTACGCGCTGACCTTTGATGCGGGCAGCCTTTTGATGACCGCCGTGGGTCTGATCTGCTATTATTCCCTTGGCAGCGCCATTGAGAATAGCTGGGGCACCCTGCGGTTTAATCTGTTTTACCTGTGCGGTATCCTGATGATGGATATCTATGCCCTTGTCCTCGGCGCTTTTCTGCCCCCGGAATACAGCCCATATCTGAGTTACATGGTCGATGTGGGTTATCTGAACACCAGTCTGTTCCTGGCTTATGCCACCTTGTACCCTGATTCCCACTTCCTGCTGTTTTTCATCATCCCGGTGAAGGCCTGGATCTTTGCCATCTTCGACCTGGCTGTGGTTTTGTTCGGCCTGCTGTCCTATTCCTTCCCGTTTAACCTGTTTTCCGTCATCAGCCTGGCCAACTACTTCCTCTTCTTCGGCAAGGACATCGTCAATGTCTTCCCTGTAAGCTGGCGGCTTAATGCCCGGCGGCTGTTCAAGAAGAAGCCTAAGGCCAAGGCCAGCGAAGGTCCCAAGGTGGTCCCCTTCCCCACCGCCGGCTCCTACACAGCCACCACCGCTACGGTCAAGGCCCCCTATACCCACCGCTGTACCGTCTGCGGCCGCACCGACGTATCGGATCCCGATCTGGAATTCCGCTACTGCTCCCGCTGTCAGGGCTACCATTGCTACTGCGAGGACCATATCTCCAACCACGAACACGTCCAATAAAATATCCCCCATCAAAAACCGCAGATTGATTTTCTGCGGTTTTTGTGTCATAATACCCTCAGTTCCGCCAAATAATGTCCAAAAGGAGCGCGTTATGGCCACAGAGAAACAGACCGTATATGATATTGCCGTGGTAGGCGCAGGCCCCGCCGGCGCCGTTTTTGTGAAAGAATTGACCCAGGCCCGGCCGGACCTTTCCATCCTGCTGATCGACGGCCAGTCCCCTGACTCCGCCAAACCCTGCGGCGGCCTTCTGGCGCCGGATGCCCAAAAATTGCTGGCCCGGTTCGACCTGGTCCTGCCTAAGAGTGTCCTGGAAGATCCGCAGATCTTCGCCGTAGAGACCATCGATATCGGGCAAAAACTGGTGCGCTATTATCAGCGCCACTATTTGAACATGGACCGCTACGCCTTCGACCAATGGCTGCTCTCCCTGGTCCCGGCCTCCGTTCAGCTCCTGAGGGGCCGATGCACCAGGATCACCTCCGCCGAGGACCATCACCTCCTCACCGTCCAGCAGGGCGATGACCGGTCGTGTATCGCCGCCCGGATGATCGTAGGCGCCGATGGCGGCGGTTCCGTGGTGCGGCGCACCTTTTTCAAGCCCATGAAGGTCCAGTACATGGCTATCCAGCAATGGTTCGAAAACAAGGGCCAGCGCCTGCCCTATTATTCCTGCATTTTCGACTCTAAAACCAGCGACAGTTGCTCCTGGACCATACATAAAGCCAATTATGTGATCTTCGGCGGCGCATTCAAGACCCAGGGCTGCCGCCGGGCCTTCGACAAACAGCGGGCCCGTCTGGAAGCCTTCCTGGGCAATTCCTTCGGCGAAGCGGTAAAAACGGAAGCCTGCCTGGTTTCCAGTCCCCGGGTGATGCAGGACTTCTGCGTGGGCGGCGGCACCGTTTTTCTCCTGGGCGAAGCCGCCGGCTTTATCAGCGCCAGCTCCTTTGAGGGTCTCAGCAGCGCCATGTACAGCGGCAAGGTCCTGGCAGACGCCTTTGCCGAAAGCACCGCCCCGGAAGCCGTCCTGAAACTCTACCGCAAAAACACCCGCTCCCTGCGGCTGAAACTGCGGCTGAAGGCCGTCAAGCGCTTCCTGCTCTGCACTCCTTTCACCCGCAGTTTGATCATGCGCAGCGGCATCCAGGCCATCCATCCCTATGCCAAAAAATGACTCCATACCCAAAAACATGACCGCAGTACCATTGTTCGGTACTGCGGTCCTCTTATTACGCCCTGGCCTGCTTCAACTTTGCTTCCGCTTTGCTCATTCCTGGCTCCAACCGTCCAGGAATTCATACAATTCCCGGCTGTTGATAAAAAAGGTCTCCACCCTTTCAGCGCCTTCATAGCGGTTGACCATAAAATTGTAGCTGCCGTATTCATGGATCAAAAAATAGCTTCCGTCAGTAAAGTAGACACCTACGCCCCACTCCGTCGTGGTGCCGTAGCCGATGTCCTCGCCCTTGTACTTCGCTCCGTTGAACAGTTCCACAAAACGCTCCACGTTTTCCCGGCTGCAGCTCTCGCCGGACACGCTGATGCGCTCCACCTGATCGGCGTTGATCCAATGGGGGTACAGCGCCTTGGTCAGCAATACCGCCAACACCACAGCCACCGCCACCAGGCCCACCGCCACACCGGCCAGGATCCATTTCTTTTTCATGATGCTCCTCCGAAACTGCCTTAGTTCTTCAAACTTTGAATCGGTGCCGGGATCCGGCCGCCCCGGGCGATAAATTCTACGGAAGATTCACCGTACACCGGCATCACCGGCGCACTGCCCAGCAGGCCGCCCATTTCCACCCGGTCACCCACGGTTTTCCCCGGGGCCGGGATAATGCGGACCGCCGTGGTTTTGCTGTTGATCATGCCAATGGCCGCCTCATCCGCAATAATGGCGGAAATGGTAGCCGCATTTGTATCTCCCGGCACAGCGATCATATCCAATCCCACGGAGCAAACGCAGGTCATGGCTTCCAGCTTGTTCAGCGTCAGCACGCCGCTTTCTGCGGCGGCGATCATGCCCTCATCCTCGGACACCGGGATGAACGCGCCGGAAAGGCCGCCTACATGGTTGGATGCCATGACGCCGCCCTTTTTCACCGCGTCATTCAGCAGGGCCAATGCCGCCGTAGTGCCGTGGATGCCCACGGTTTCCAGTCCCATTTCCTCCAGGATCCGGGCTACGGAATCCCCCACCGCCGGGGTCGGCGCAAGGCTCAGGTCCACGATGCCGAAGGGAACCCCCAGCCGCCGGGACGCCTCATTGCCCACCAACTGACCCATCCGGGTGATCTGGAAGGCCGTCCGCTTGATGGTCTCCGCCACCACGTCAAAGGGCCGTCCCTTGACGCTCTGCAGGGCATGGTATACCACGCCAGGTCCGGAAACGCCCACATTCAGCACGCATTCCGGCTCGCCCACACCGTGGAACGCACCAGCCATAAAGGGGTTGTCCTCCACCGCATTGGCGAATACCACCAGTTTCGCGCACCCCAAACCGTCACGGTCCGCCGTGATCTCCGCCGTTTTCTTAATGATCCGGCCCATTTCCGCCACCGCATCCATGTTGATGCCCGCCTTGGTGGAACCCACATTGACGCTGGCGCAGACCCGTTCCGTTGCCTTCATGGCCTCGGGGATGGACCGGATCAGCTTCCAATCGCTTTCCGTGCAGCCTTTCTGCACCAGAGCCGAAAAACCGCCGATGAAATTCACACCGCATTCCTTGGCCGCCGCATCCAGGGTTTGGGCGATGGGCACATAGGACTCTGCCTCGCAAGCCGCCGCCACCAGGGCGATGGGGGTCACGGAGATCCGCTTGTTGACGATGGGGATGCCGAATTCCTTCTCAATATCCTCACCGGTCTTCACCAGATCCCGGGCGCACCGGGTGATCTTGGCATAGATCTTCTCACAGCACACCCCAATGTCCCGGTCGGCGCAATCCAGCAGAGAAATGCCCATGGTGATGGTGCGAATATCCAGATGCCGTTTGTCGATCATATCCTGGGTAGCCAAAATATCTTTCTGATTCAGCATAGCTCCACCTCAGATCCGATGCATGGCCTCAAAAATGTCCTCCCGCTGCACACGGATGGACAGGCCCATCTCCTTGCCCACTTCCTCCATCTTCGCGGACAGTTCCGCCACGGGAATGGAGCAGGCGGAAACATCCGTAGCCATCATCATGGTAAAGTAGCCCTGCATGACCGTCTGACTGATGTCCAGCACGTTTACATTGAATTCCGCCAGCTTTACACAAACCGCGGCAATAATGCCCACCCGGTCCTTACCTACAACCGTTACGATCGCTTTCATATCTTACACCTCAAAATCTGCCGCAATGCGGGTCTGAATAAAATGATGGAAATGGCCCTTGGCCTCCAGATGCAGAGGGTGGACCGCATAATCCTTCAATGCCTGCCGGCTCTCAAATTCCGAATACAGACAGTAATCCATGTCGCCCTGGAAACAGGCCCGGATCTCCATTTTCATCAGGCCCGGGATCTTCCCCACCAGGGGTTCCAGATGCTCCGCCACGGTCTGCACCGCCAGCGCCTTATCCACGCCTTCCTTCAGCGTATACACCACAATATGCTTGACCATATTCTTTCCTCCGTAATCATGATTTTCAAAGGATCACCAGATCCTTAAACAGACTGCAATTGGCTGCGCCTTGGGGATCCCGGATCACCAAAACGCCCACATTGGTCCGATAGGCGTAGTCCTCTCCACGGCGCTCCGCCGCCTCATAGGCATTGGCCTCCTGGATGGTGACTGTTTCGTAGCACACAAAGAGCTGATCGTTTCGGCTGTCATAGTATTCCAGGATGATGCGGCTGTTCAGCAGGCCGCCAATGACAAAGATCCGCTCTCCGTTCCGATAGACATCGATCCGTTCCGGGTCAAATACATGGAAGGAAAGCCACACGGTCTTAATATCAAAATACAGTTCCGTCTCTCCGATCCGGAATTTATCTTGATTGCCGAAGATTCCTTGATCCTCAGACCGGGAATTCCGCAACGCCCCGGAACACACCAGCTCCGCATAGAACTTCGCCTTAGCAGAGATTTCCTCATTGCGGCTCATGAACTGCAGATATTCCTCAATAAACACTTTTCGGTGATCCTCGTCCAGCTCCTCGATCTTTTTGCGGATCTTCTCCAGGTTGATCCGGGGGTCGTTGGAGTAACCGATGTCCTCCATGACCCGCTCCATGGAATTGAGGAAGGATTCCTCTGTCAGACAGGAAATGGATTGGATATGCTGAAGCTCGATCCACCAGGAAAGATACTTGTTGGGAATATCTTTCTTGTCAAACTCGTCCAGGAGGATGATGTACATCTTCTTATCGAAATAGTTCTTGGCCATTTCATATTCCGTGTAAACAAAGGACTGTTCCTTGGTGAAGATCTTCTTGGTCAAAAACAGAATAACGCCTTCGCAGTTTTGAATGTGGTTGGCAATATCCTCCTGCCATTCACAGCCGGTTTTCAATCCGTGGTCATACCACATTGGAATGTTGTACCGTGCCATGATTTTCACATAGGCCGATACCCGATCCACATCCTCGGAGTTGTAGCTGACAAAGTAATACGGACCGCTGTTTACCGGCTCGATCCCCAAATAGCGAGACATCAAATCCCTCCCCCGCCTGCGGCAAAATGCCCCAGGAGTTTTTCCTAAATATACCACTAAACCACCGCAATTGCAACCCGCTTCCGCATAAAACAGAAAATCGTGCCGGAACAAAGTCCAGCACGATCTCATGCACTTTATAGGTGATTACTCGGAAACTTCCTCGTCCTCTTCCACAGTCTCCTCAGCCACGGGCTCCAGCAGAGCGCGGATGGACAGGGAGATACGCTTGTGCTCGGCATCGATCTCGGTGATCTTGACCTGGACTTCCTGACCCTCGGTCAGAACATCCTCAGGCTTGCCGATGCGGCGGTCAGCGATCTGGGAGATATGGATCAGGCCGTCAACGCCGGGCAGGATCTCGGCAAAAGCGCCGAAGGTCATCAGCTTCACGACCTTCGCGGTGACAACATCACCCACAGCGTAGTTGGTCATGAACTGGTTCCAGGGATTCATCTCAGCGGTCTTGTAGCCCAGAGAGATCTTGTGCTTGGCAGGATCGAAAGAGATGACGTAAACG
>SVLA01000083.1 GCA_015068175.1 Oscillospiraceae bacterium | reverse complement strand
CCCACCGATCCCGTGGCCCCCACCGATCCCGTGGCCCCCACCGATCCTGCGACCCCCACGGACCCCGCAACCCCCACCGACCCGGCAGCACCTACTGAACCTGAGGCTACTGTGCCCAACGCAACGGAACCCCAGACCCAGGAACCCAATGGCGGTTTCCCTCTGTGGCCCGTGATCCTGGGCGCTGTGGTGGTGATTGCTGCGGTGGTGGCTGTGGTGATCTTCAAGAAGAAAAAGTAAGGAGCAAATGACTATGAAGAAACTTTTGTGCCTGGTCTGCGCTCTGCTGTTGGCGTTGAGCTGCCTGACGGCCTGCACCCCTGCCGGCGATCCGGCTACCACGCCCAACAGCACCAACCCTCCGGCTACCGGCAGCAATGAGCCGGCCATGGACCTGAATGGCCGGACCATTCGGATCATGTATCCGTCCAGCTGGACCCCGCCGGATCTGGAAGATGAGACCAATTCCTTCGCCCAGACCATGAAAAAGTTCAACTGCAAGTTCGAGTTTATCGAATTTACCGATGAGATCGCCGCCTACAACGGCCTGGTCATGAGCTACCTGTCCGGCAAGACCGATTACGATGCCATGATCATGCGCGGATACAACGTGGTTCCCCAGTATGCCGCCTCCGGGGTCCTGCTGAACATGAGCGATTACTTCGATTTTGAAGCCGACGGTACCTGGATGGATCCCCTGGTGTCCGATGTGGGCGTGTGGCGGGGCGACCGCTACGGCTTCCCCACCGGCCCCAAAGAGACCGGCTACGCCATCTGGTATAACCGCCAGTATCTGCGGGAAGCCAATCTGCCCGATCTGTGGGAATATGTGGAGCAGGGCACCTGGAATTTCGACACCTTCCGCCAGGTTTTGAAGAAGCTGACCAAGGTGGAAAACGGCAAGACTACCCGCTACGGATTCTACTGTGAGGATCCCATGAGTTCCTTCATTATGGCCAACGGCGGCACCTTCATTGATGTCAGCGGCGACAGCGCCCAACTGCGCATCGATTCCGACGAAAGCCTGGAGGCCATGCAGTATGTAGTGGATCTGCAGAATGTGGACGGCTCCCTGCCCACCGCCGCAGAGTTGGAAAAGCTGGGCAATCCCAGCGTGCTGGATATGTTTATGAACGGTACCGTGGCCATGACCGCCTATGGCGTGTGGGCCGGCCCTCTGTTCCAGGAAAACGGCATTGATCCCGAGGACCTGGGCTGGATCTACTTCCCCAAGGGTGAGAATGCGGAGGACTATGTGGTTCCCGGCGCTACGCCCAAGGAAAATCTGGTCATCCATTCCCTGGTGGAAAAGCCGGAAGAAGTGGTGGCGGCCCTGGCCGATGCCATGGGTTACTGGGGCGAAGGCAAGGAATATCCCCGGGACATTGAAAGTGCCTACACCGATACCCTGGAGCATGACCAGATGCTGGATATTTTGGTCGGCAACAATATGACCTGCTACCTGGAAGGCGCGGCCAAGACCAAGTATACCTATCTGTACAACTACGAGGGCATCATCAACGTCTACGGCGAGATGGTGACCAAGATCCTGAACAACGAGCTGACCCCCAAGGCGGCTGTGGACAGTTATTTTTCCAAGATCCAAAGTAAGATCGATAAAATCGAGAACGGAATCAATCTGGACGATTTCCAATAAGGACGTCCGTCGGCGGCAGGTAAGCGAACTGCTGTAATCACGAAAGGCTGGTCAATATGTCAAAGAAACTGCGTAGAGGATTATCATTTCTGCTGAGTCTTGCGATGCTGCTGGGCAGCACCGCCGGCGCATCCGCTCTGGATGCCCAGGCAGGCAGTGCCTCGCACAGCGATGGCATGGCGACCAGCCTTTCTACGGATTACGCGGCTTATCTGCAGGCATACGAAACCGCAGAAAGAGGCCCTGACCGGGTGGAACTTCCTGCCGCTTCGTATGCTTCCTACGAAGGCGCAGAGCCTGTGGCGGGCCAGGATTGTATCCTGATCCCCGACAACAGCTCCGTGACCTGGGAAGTCCGGATCCAAAAGGCGGGTCTGTATCAGATCGGCCTGGAATACGCGGCCGCCGAAGGCAAGGGTCTGCCCGTGGAGCGGGCCATCTATATCGATGGCAAACTGCCCTTCGGCGCGGCCAATGCTCTGGAACTGTGCCGGATCTTTAGCAACGAATCGGATTTCCACAATGCGGAAGATGAATACCGCCCTACTCAGGTGGAAGAGGTGATCTTCAGTTTCCGCTGGTTTACCGGCAGCGGCATCGAAAGCGACACCACCTATTGGTTCTGGTTTGACGAAGGCGTCCACCAACTGACCCTGGGTTATGTGGCGGAACCCATCTACCTGAAGTCTGTGACCCTGGGTGCCCGGGAGGAAGTGGGGTCCTATGCCGATTACTGCAGCAGCAATCCCCAGCAGACGGTGATCCATGCGGCCCCCATCCGCCTCCAGGGCGAAGACGCCCGGTGGAAGTCCGATGCTTCCTTGTTCCCGCAATCCGACCGTTCTTCCCCGGCCAATGAGCCTATTGACGTGCATCATGTGAAGCTGAATGTCATCGGCAGCGAAAGCTGGAGCGCCCCCAAGCAATGGCTGGCCTGGGAATTTGAAGTGGAAGAAAGCGGCTGGTATCAGTTGTCCATCCGCCTGCGGCAGAATTTTGCCTCCGGCAGTGTGGCCAACCGGGCGCTGTATATCGACGGAGAGCTGCCCTTTGCGGAATGCGCCGGATTGTCTGTGGGGTATAACCGGAAATGGACCGTCTATACCCCGGGCAATGACAGCGGTGCCTACTGTTTCTACCTGGAGGCCGGTACCCATACGGTGACACTGTATAATACCATCGGTTCTTTGGCGGACGTCCTGAGCCGTACCAATGCCCAGGTCAGTCGCCTCAACGATGTTTACCGCCAGATCATGATGATCACCGGCACCAATCCGGACACCATCCGGGATTATCACATCGACGACCTCCTGCCGGAATGCATGGAGGAGCTGAAGGCGGCGGTGGGCGAACTGCGGGAGATCTGCGCCCAGATCGAGGAACTCACCGGCGGCAAGGGCAGCGGCTACGGATCGGTGCAGAAATTGCTGATCCAGGTGGAAGGCTTTGTCAAAAAGCCGGGATCCATTCCGGCCCGCCTGGACACCTTCCGCTCCAACCTCAGCGACGTTTCCAGTTGGGTGCTGGACTCCATTAACCAGCCTTTGACCGTGGATTATCTGGAATTTGCCCCCATCGGCACCGCCGCGCCCAAGGCGGACGCCAACTTCTTTGAAAAGCTGTGGTTCAGCATCCGGCTCTTCTTCCTGTCTTTCACCGAGGACTACAATACCGTCAGTTCCGATGCGGAAGAGACGGCAGGGGAGGAGATCACCATTTGGCTGGGCGCCACCGCAGGCGCCACCTCCGGCGCCAACGTCATCGGCGGCGGCCGGGATCAGGCCAATGCCCTCAAGAGCCTGATCGATAACTATTTCACCCCCCGCACCGGTATCCGGGTCAATGTGCGGCTGGTGGATATGAGTTCCCTGCTGCCGGCGGTGGCTTCCGGTGCCGGCCCCGACCTGGCCATCGGTCAGGACCGGACCATGCCCATGAACTACGCCTACCGTGGGGCCCTGGTGGATCTTTCCCAGTTTGCCGATTGCGAGGAAGTGCTGCAGCGGTTTTTCCCGGAGTCGGTGGTTTCCTTCCGCAGCGGTGAGCAGGTCTACGCCCTGCCGGAGACCTTTGATTTCTCCTTGATGTTCTACCGCACCGATGTGCTGGAAGAATTGGGCGAAGAACCGCCCCAGACCTGGAGCGAACTATACAAGCTGATCCCCAAACTGTCCAACAAGAATATGACCCTGGGCCTGCCTCTGCTGGCGGAGGACAATATTGAACTGTATCTGGCCCTGCTGTACCAAAACGGCGGCCAGGTCTATAACGACGAACATACCGCCACCCTGCTGGACAGCGAAACATCCATAAAAGCCTTCACGGAGTGGACGGATTTCTATACCAAGTACGGCGTGGACCAGCAGGTGAACCTGCTGACCCGGTTCCGCACCGGCGAAAGTCCCATTGTCATCACCAAGTACAGTTTCTATAACCAACTGGTGGCCGCTGCCCCGGAGCTGAACGGCAAATGGAGCGTGACCCTGGTGCCCAGCTATACGGAGAACGGTGAGAACAATGTATTCGGTACCGGCACTGGCGCGGTGATCTTTGAAAACTCCCAGCACAAGGAAGCGGCCTGGGAATTCCTGAAATGGTGGACCGAAGCGGACACCCAGGTGGCCTTTAACCGGGAACTGGAAGCCATTTTGGGCGAATCCGCCCGGATCCCCACCGCCAACATGGAGGCCCTGTCCCGGTTCCCCTGGAAAGCCACCATGCTGCAGACCATCCGGGAGCAGGCCCAATACGCCAAGGGCCTGCCGGAAGTCCCCGGCAGCTACCTGACCACCCGGTATCTGGCCATGGCGGCCCGGCTGGTGATCAACAACGGCGTTCTGGCCAGAGATGCCATTATGAGTTACGCGGTGTCCATCAATGAGGAGATCACCGCCATGCGTGAAGAATTCGGATTGAATGACTAAAGAAAGGAAGTGATCTTTTTGTCCAAACTGGCCATTAAACTGCATGTATACGGCCTCGGCAAAGAGATCTACCGCAAACGGGTGTCCTATCTGATGATGGCGCCTTACCTGGTAGTGTTCTTCCTCTTTGTCATTTGGCCCGTGCTGTATTCCTTAGGCATGAGCTTTACCAGCTTTAATGTCTTCGGTGATCCCAAGTGGATCTTTGCGGATAACTATGTAAAGCTCCTTTTTAAGGATGATCTTTTTCTGACGGCCATGCAGAACACCATCCTCTTTGCCGTTATCACCGGCCCGGTGGGTTACATTCTGTGCCTGTTTTTTGCCTGGCTGGTCAATGAACTGGAAGGTCCCATGCGGGCCATCATGACCACGGTGCTGTATGCCCCCTCCATCGCCGGCAATGCCTTCGTGATCTGGCGGATCTTCTTTGACGGCGACGTTTACGGTTACCTCAACAGCATTCTGCTGCAGACCGGATTTGTGGACGAGCCCATCCAATGGCTGACGGACCCCACCTATATGATGACCATTGTCATCATCGTTCAGCTTTGGATGAGCCTGGGTACGTCGTTTTTGACCCTGCGGGCCGGATTCAATACCATTGACCGCACCTATTATGAGGCGGCGGCCATGGACGGCATCCGCAACCGCTGGCAGGAGCTGTGGTTTATCACCCTGCCCATGATGGCGCCCCACCTGATGCTTTCCGCGGTGTTGTCCATTACGGGCGCCTTCGGTTCCGGCATCGTGGCCGCCATGCTCTGCGGCACCCCCAGTACCAACTATGCCACTTACCTGATGATCCACCATTTGCAGGAGTATGCAACGGTGCGCTATCAGCGCGGCTACGCCTCCGCCATTGCCACGGTGCTGTTTTTGATCTGCATCGTTTGCAACGCCCTGGCAAAAAAATTCTTGGGAAAGGTTGGAAAGTAAATGGCAAAGATCAACTGGAAACGTGTATTTTCCAACCGCGCAAAGCGGATCAACCGCAGCAAGACCGGCAATGCCGCCTTGTTTGTGGTGCTGATGGGCTTCGGCGCCTTCAGTTTTCTGCCCCTGCTGCTGACATTGCTGCAATCCATTAAACCCCTGAACGAATTGTACCTTTATCCGCCCCGTTTTTGGGTGGAAAATCCCACGGCGGATAATTTCTTCGACCTGGTGGACCTGCTCAGCGATAGCTGGGTGCCCTTTTCCAGGTATTTGTTCAATACCGTTCTGATCTCGGTGGTGGGCACCGTGGGCCATGTGATCCTGGCTTCCATGTGCGCCTATGTGCTGGCTAAGGGCAATGTGCCCGGCGGAAAGCTGATCTTCGGCATTATCGTTTATTCCCTGATGGTCCAGCCCACGGTGGCGGATATCGCCAACTATCAGACCATGTCCAGCCTGAAGCTGGTGGATACCTACTGGGCCATTTTGCTGCCGGCCTTTGCATCCAGCCTGGGTCTTTACATCATGAAGAATTTCATCGGGCAGCTGCCGGATGCCCTGATCGAAGCGGCAAAACTGGACGGCGCCAGCGAGATGCGGATCTTCTGGACGGTGGTCATGCCCAATGCCAAGCCCGGCTGGCTGACTCTGGCGGTCTTTTCCTTCCAGGCGCTGTGGAACAACACCAATTCCACCTACATTTATAAAGAAGAACTCAAACCCTTGTCCTTCGCCCTGAGCCAGATCGTTTCCGGTGGCATCCAGCGGGCCGGCGCCGGCGCGGCGGTGGCCGTGGTCATGATGATCGTGCCCATCGTGGTGTTCATCATTACCCAGAGCAACATCATGGAAACCATGGCCTCCTCGGGCATGAAGGAATAAGGATAAAGGAGAACACGATGAAGAAGTGGCCGATCCTATTGGCGGTGCTTTTGCTGCTGTCGGCGCTGGCGGTGCCGGTGGCTGCGGAGGATAGCTATACCTATTCTACATATACGGGCGAGACCACCTGCAAGCCTTGTCCGGACCCCTTCATGCTGTCCGATGTATATACGGGCGCCAAACTGGGGGTGCCCCTGGTATCGCCCAGGGATCTGTGCTTTGATGAAGCCGGAAATCTTTATGTACTGGACAGCGACCTAGATCTGATCTATGTATTTGACCGCGGCATGAAGCTGCTGGAGACCATTGACGGATTTACGGACGGCACCCAGCGGCAGACCTTTAACGGCCCCATGGGCATGACCCTGGCGGACGGCCGGCTTTATATCTGCGACACCAACAACCGGCGGATCGTGGTCCTGGGGGAAGACCGCTCCCTGGAGCGGATCTATACTTGTCCTGAGTCCAAAGTCCTGGGCGAAAACTACGCGTTCCGCCCTCTGCGGATCGTGGTGGACAGCGCCCGTAATCTGTATGTCATCAACTCCAACGAGTATCAGGGCATCATGCAGTTCGACAGCGATGGCAGCTTCATCACCTTCCTGGGCAGCGACAAGGTCCGTTATGATCCCATTGAACTGCTGTGGAAGCAGTTGATGTCCGATGAACAGGCGGATCAGATGGTGCAGTTCATTCCCGTGGAGTATACCAGCATTTCCATGGACCACGAAGGGTTCATTTATGCCGTCTCCGCCGCTACCGGCCAGGAGCCCATCAAACGGCTGAATCTGTCGGGCCAGGACGTGCTGAACCGCTACGGCTATGTGGACATCTGCGGAGATATTGACATCTCCAACGCCGGTGACGCCTTTGAGCCATCCTTGTTTACGGATATCACCTCCAATACCGAGGGGGTCTATTTCGCGGTGGATTCCGTCAAGAGCCGGATTTTTGCCTACAATCGGGAAGGATATTTGCTTTATGCCTTCACGGATGTGGATAATTTCCGGTCCCCGGCGGCCATCGAACTCCACGAAAACAAACTGTATGTAACAGACCTTTACGACGGCAGTATCGCGGTATACGATTTTTCGGACTTTGGCCGCCAGGTCATTGAAGCAGACGGCGCCTATTCTGCCGGCCGGTTTGAAGAAAGCCGGGCCGCCTGGGAAAACGTGCTGCGGATGAACGCCAATTATGAGCTGGCCTATGCCCAGATCGGCCGGATCTGCCTGCGAAACGGGGGATATGAAGCGGCCATGGACTATTTTGAAAAGGGCAATTTCCGCGGCAGTGAAGTCACCAAGCTGGATGGCTACAACAAAGCCTTCGTGGAATGGCGCAAGGAGTGGGCCGCCGAGAATTTCGGCACCGTGCTGGTGATCGCCGTGGTGGCGGTGGCCGCCATTGCCGTGATCAATCTGATCCGAAGGAGGAGAGAATGAGATGCTGCAGGACCTGAAATTTGCGTTCCATATCCTTTTTCACCCCTTCAACGGCTTTTGGGACATGAAGCACGAGAAAAAGGGCCGGCTGTGGCTGGCGTTGCTGTTCGTGTTTCTGTATGGCGTGACCAATGTGATCCGGGCGGAAGTCACCGGATTTCTGTTCAACGAAACCAAGTTCCAAATGGTGGATCTTCTTTTTGAACTGGAAAAAGTGGGGGTACTGTTCATTCTCGTGTGCACAGCCAATTGGTCGGTGACGACCCTGATGGACGGCGAAGGCACCTTTAAGGACATCGTCATGGTCTTCGGCTATTCCTGCCTGCCCATGATCCTGATCCAGATTCCGGCGGCCTTTTTATCCAACCTGGCGTCCTACAGCGAGTCGGCCTATATCGGCATCCTCAATGTAGGCGCTGTGGTCTGGTTTTTGTTCCTGCTGTATTTTGGTATCATGACGGTCCATCAGTACAGCCTCAGCAAAATGTTCGTCACCGCCCTGCTGACCGTTGCGGCTGCAGCGGTGCTGGTGTTTGTGTATCTGCTGTTTTTCAGCCTGCTGACCCAAATGGGTACCTTCCTGGCTACCCTCTATAAGGAGCTGGCATTCCGATTATGATGACGCTTGGGGAAGGAGCGTGACTTATGAAAAGAATCATTGCGCTGGTCACGGCTGTCGCCTGGGTGATCGTGTTCTTCGCCGGTTGTTCCGGCGCGGAGGAACAATACCGCCGGCAGAAGCCGGAGCAGTTCCGGTATTCCATGTATGAAACGCTGCCCCAGGGCGGGGAAGTGCCCTCCCCGGAGCAGGAAGCTCTGCTGGAAGGCTATGCCACCGTGGAGGACAATGGGGCCCTGCGGCTGTATCTGCAAGAAGACACGGGCAATATTGCCTTGTTTGATGCCCGCAGCGGCCGACTCTACTTCAATGTGGTGCCGGACCCGGCTTCGGATACCACCGCTACCGAAGATACCCAGAAGCGGATGCAGTCGGCCCTGGAACTGACCTATTTTGACGGTTCCGTGGAAAAAACGGTGAACAGTTTTGAGTTGTCCGATCCGGAACAGTTGACCTGCGAACCCATCGACGGCGGTGTGCGGGTGACCTATGTCCTGGGCGACAGCAAGCGGGGCCTGGAGGATATGCCGCAGAAGCTCTCCGACGCCCGGTTCCGGGAACTGTTCGTTGATCATCCGAATCTGAAGGAAAACGACAAAAAACGGGCCAAGATCTATTATAAGCAGGATGAACAGACCGGTG
>SVLA01000082.1 GCA_015068175.1 Oscillospiraceae bacterium | reverse complement strand
CCGTGGCTCTGGATTCCCAACTGTTCCTGGAAAATATTACCCAGGGCAAAGGGCAGGTGGTTGCCGATGGAGGCTTTGAAGCTGGCATCGGATTTTTTTCGGGACAGATCCGGGAAAATACCCAGGCAGGCGGTGTATTCGCCGTTGGTGGTCACGTTGCGGTAGGTGCCGTAGAAGTTGGTGAACTGGATGCCCTCGTTGTACAGTTTGTAGAGGGTGGGGGTCATTTCTTCGCTGATTACTTCCGGAGAGAAGGACTCACAAACCATGTAGATCAGGTTGTAGTCCTTGAACATACCGGTGTACTCATTGGTTTGGGTGGGGCGCTGGGTGGAAAAATACTGGTGCAGGGTGGCCAGGGCGCTGTTGCCGTCGGCCTCGGCCTGGGCGATGAGAGCGTCGAAATCGATCTGCAGGACCTGGTCGTAATAGGTGATGGGCGGCTCCGTGGGGGGAACGCTGGCATCGGGATCCGTGGGGAGATTGGACGGGGGATCGGTGGGATCGGGTTTGCCGAAAATGTCATCCCAGTTGGGATCTTCGGGGATCACCAGATCGCCGACACCGTTACTTTCCTTGTCTGCGCCCATGAGCATGCTCTTCAGTTCCAGGCGGAAGGTGGTCAGATACCCCAGGTTCACCACGCTGGTGTCGGTGGGGGTGTTGACGTTGTGATAGACGTCGTAAACGGTGTATGCGCCGGTGCCGCCGATATAGGTGCTGCCCAGGCAGACCAGGTGCAGCAGGACGCACAAAGCGGCCATCTGGATCAGGACCCGGGGCCGGGCGCGGCGAAGGCCGCCGAAGCATTTCAGTTTCAGGGTCACGCCGGTAATGACCAGAGGAAGGGCCATAAATGCCAGCAGAAGGATATTCTCACCGATGCAGCTGACGGTCTCTTTGAAAAAGCTGGTGATGGCATCGCCGCCCAGCTTGATCAGGTAAACGGAGATGCAGCCGCCGAAGATCCTGAAATAGATCAATTGGGAGGCATACCACAGATACAGCAGACCCTGGACCACCCAAAGGGCGGCCACTTTTCCCCAGCGGTTCAGAAGGCTGACCACAACGGTGAAAAGAAGGCCGAAAAACAGAGAGAACAAGACTACGAATGCAAAGCGGCTGTTGAAGGTCTCGAAGATCTCAAAGTGCATCAGCAGTTCCCAGAAGATAATGGATCCGGTCAGCAGGGCCAGGATGGGAAGCGCGTTTCGCAGAGAATTCACATCCTGCTTGCTGCCCAGCAGAATTTGCCGGAGTTTGGACAAAAGGATCACCTCATAAATGCGTATTGCATATACTTTACATCTTTTTACGGAAAAATGCAAGATAGCAATCAGGGAAAAAGCACGCTTTTTGGAAGAAAGTTCCTTTAGGGACCGCTGTTGGACGAGGGTTGACATTGGTTGGGGGATAGAGTAAAATGGTGACGGATCAACCATGCGAAAGGAGCGCCTTATGCATCGTATTTTGGAGCTGAATCCGCAGCTTCTGGATTTTGCCGGGGATATCGACCTGCGGATGAAACTATATGAAGATACCAAGAAGCGTCTGCTGCCGGCGGGCATGACGCTGCTGGATTTTGCCAATGCCCACCACTATTTCGGTTTCCACCATGTGGAGGGCGGATGGTATTACCGGGAGTGGGCCCCCAGCGCTTACCAGCTTTATCTGGAGGGCGAATTCAACGGCTGGAATCCCACCAGTCACCCGCTGAAGAATATCGGGGGCGGCAACTGGGAGATCTTTTTGGAAGGTGACGGCGCGCTGTGGGAGGGCTGCCGGGTCAAGACCGTGGTGGATGCCAACATGACCCGGACGGAACATATCCCGCTGTATGCCCGCCGGGTGGTTCAGAATAAAGAAACCATCACCTTTGAGTGCGAAGTGACCGACGACCGGAAGGTTTACCCCTGGACCGACGGGGATTTCCGGGGCGAGGAACATCTGTATATTTACGAGGCCCATGTGGGCATGGCCCAGGAAGAGGGCAAAGTCGGTTCTTACCGGGAGTTTGCGGACCAGGTGCTGCCCCATGTGAAGGATGCCGGCTACAACACCGTTCAGCTCATGGCTATTATGGAGCATCCCTACTACGGCAGTTTCGGCTATCAGGTGTCCAATTTCTTTGCGGCCTCTTCCTGGTTCGGCCGTCCGGAGGACCTGAAGTACCTGGTAAACAAGGCCCATGAAATGGGTATCCGGGTGCTGCTGGATGTGGTCCATTCCCATGCGGTGAAGAATACTGCCGAGGGCATCAACATGTTCGACGGCACCGTGTGGCAGTTCTTCCACGACGGAGCCAAGGGCGATCACCCGGCCTGGGGTACCAAATGCTTTGACTACGGCAAGGATGGGGTTATCCATTTCCTGCTGTCCAATCTGAAATTCTGGATGGAGGAGTACCATTTCGACGGTTTCCGCTTTGACGGCGTGACCTCCATGCTGTATCACGACCACGGTTTGGGTACGGATTTTGATGCCAACAGCAAGTATTTCTCCATGAATACCCACACGGAAGCCATCACCTATCTGCAATTGGCCAACGAGCTGATCCGCCAGGTGAATCCCGATGCCATCACCGTGGCGGAGGATATGTCCGGCATGCCCGGTATGTGTCTGCCCATTGCCGACGGCGGTATCGGCTTTGATTACCGTCTGGCCATGGGCCTGCCGGATATGTGGATCAAGGCGGTGAAGCAGTCCGACGAATTCTGGGATATCAACAAGATGTGGGGCGATATGTGTCTGCGGCGGCCCGGCGAGGGAACTGTGGCCTATGTGGAGAGTCATGATCAGGCCCTGGTGGGGGACAAGACCATGATCTTCCGCCTGGCGGACGCGGCGATGTATACCGATATGGAAAAAACCACCCACAATCCGGTGATCGACCGGGCCATTGCCCTGCACAAGATGATCCGGCTGTTTACCCTGGCCGGCGGCGGTGAAGGTTACCTGAACTTCATGGGCAATGAATTTGGCCATCCCGAATGGATCGACTTCCCCCGGGAGGGCAACGGCTGGAGCTTCCACTACTGCCGGCGCCAATGGAGCCTGAAGAATAATCCGGCGCTGAAGTATCAATGGCTCAATGATTTCGACCGGGATATGGTCCACATGTGCAAGGATCACAGCATTTTCAATCAGCGGATGGCCAACCTGATGCTGATGAAGGCGCCGGAGCAAATGCTGTGCTTTGCCCGCTGTGACTTGTTCTTCGTGTTCAATTTCCATCCTTCCCGGTCCCTGGAGAGTGTGCTGATCCCGGTGTATCCCGATTCCGCGGAGTTTACCGTGGAGATGTGCAGCGATGACGGAAAGTACGGCGGCTTTGACCAGGTACAGCATATGACCTATCCCGTAAAGGAATTTGAGGGGCAGCGTTATGTGGAAGTGTACGTGCCGGCCCGGACGGCCATCGTCCTGCGGGAGAAGAAAGAACCGCCCAAGCCCAAAAGAAAACCCCGGGCGCCCCGGAAAAAGGCAGCGCAAATAAAGAAATGAGCTTCGGCCCTCTTGCCTATATGGCAGGAGGGCTGTTTTTTAGGGTTGCAAAATGGGGTATATTTGTTTATAATGTAAGTTGGATGTTTATATGATGCGGAAAAGGAGGTGGCATCCGTGGTAAAGAAGATCCTGAAGGCCTTGAAAGACCGGAAAAAACGGCAGTTTTCTGCCACGCAATTGATCGCCATTGCCTTTGCGGCTATTATTGCAGTCGGCACTTGCCTGCTGGCTTTGCCGGTGGCGTCCCGGAGCGGAGAGAGCTGCGGGTTTTTGACGGCGCTGTTTACGGCCACCTCGGCCACCTGCGTGACGGGCCTGACCCTGGTGGACACCTGGACCCAATGGAGCGGCTTCGGGCAGATCGTACTGCTGATCCTTTTTGAACTGGGCGGCCTGGGATTTATGTCCATGGCGGCCATGGTGATCTTCCTTCTGCGGCAGAAGGTGGGATTGAAACAGCGGATGGTCATGGCCCAGGCCCTGAGTATGTCGGACATGGGCGGTATCGTGAAGCTGCAGAAGATCGTGCTGATCGGCAGTATTCTGGTCCAGCTCATCGGCGCGCTGATTCTGATATTGCGCTTTTGGCCGGAGCATGGCCTTTGGCAGGCCGTCAAGTGGGGCGTTTTTCATTCGGTGGCGGCCTACTGCAATTCCGGATTTGATATTTTCGGCAGCCTTCAGCCGGGCTGCAGCCTGTCGCTGTTTTACAATGACCCGGTGGTATTGCTGACCGTGTCCGCCCTGGTGATCCTGGGCGGTTTGGGTTTCTTTGTATGGCAGGAAATTTTTGAATTGCGGCGCTGGAAAAAATTCAGCGTGTATACCAAACTGGTCTTGCTGGCTACGACGGTACTGCTGGTGGGCGGGATGTTTTTGATCTGCCTGCTGGAGTGGAACAACCCTGCAACATTGGGGTCCATGACGGTGCCGGAAAAATTGCTGGGCGGCTTCTTCCAGTCGGTGACCACCCGGACGGCCGGTTTCTTTGCCATGGACCAGGGCGCCATGACCGACGGCGGCAAGATGGTATCCATCGTGCTGATGCTGGTGGGCGGTTCGTCCGGTTCCACCGCCGGCGGTATCAAAACGGTGACCTTTGTGGTGCTGTTGATGTTTATTTGGTCCCGGATCCGCAGCAGAAGCACGGTGACGGCTTTTAAGCGGACCATTCCGGAGCAGCAGGTGCTGGATGCGGTGACGGTGATCTGCATCGTGGTGGGATTGGCCCTGACGGGGGCGGTATTCATCTGCTCCACCTGCGGCGTGGGATTTCTGGATGCGTTGTATGAAACGGCATCCGCCATCGCTACGGTGGGCCTGACCACGGGCGTAACCGGCAAGCTGACCGTGGCGGGACAGATCCTGATCATTATTTATATGTATTTCGGCCGCGTGGGCGTGCTGACGTTGAGCCTGGGATTCCTGATGGGGGACCGGGCGGTGGAGCGGTTCCGTTACGCCGACACCAACCTGTTGATCGGATAAAGGAGAATGGATATGAAGAGTTATATTGTCATCGGTTTGGGCCGGTTTGGCAGCGAAGTGGCCCTGGAACTGTGCCGCCAGGGCTGCGAAGTGCTGGCTATGGACACTTTTGCGGAACGGGTGCAGGAAGTGGAAAAAGCGGTGACCACCGCCGTTACCGGCGACAGCAGGGACATCAAGACCTTGAAAGCGCTGGACGTGGGCAGCTTTGATTGCGCCGTGGTGGCCATCGGCGGCGATCTGGCGGCGTCGGTGCTGACGGTGATGAACCTGAAGGAGCTGGATGTACCGGAGATCGTGTGCAAGGCCCATGACGAGGTCCATCGGAAGGTGCTGATGAAGCTGGGTGCCACCAAAGTGGTGATCCCGGAAAAGGAAAATGCGATGCGGCTGGCCAAGAGCCTCTCGGCCACCAATGTGCTGGATTATATCGAGCTTTCTGAGGACCACGGCATCGTGGAAGTGCCGGCGCCCGCAAGCTGGGTGGACAAGAGCCTGATCGAATTGCAGGTCCGGGCCAAATTGGGCGTGAATATCATCGCCATTCGTCATGAAGAGAAGATCACTGTATCTCCGGCGGCCAACCATGTGGTCCGGGAAGGGGATATTATGGTCATCGTGGGCGACACGGCGGCGCTGAAGAAGGTACAGAAACTATGACGGAAGAGCGGATCACATCCCGGAAAAACCCCCTGCTTCAGCAGGTCAAGCGGCTGCTGACCTCCCGGAAAGAGCGGGAAAATACCGGCCTTTTCGTGGCGGACGGCACCAAACTGCTGGAAGAGGCGGTGAAGCATTGGCCGGGATTGGAAACGGTGATCCTGTCCGACGGCGTGGAGGCCCAGGTCCCGGACCGGGTCCGGGTGATCCGGGTGCCGGCGGATGTGATGGAATCCGTTTCCCCCATGCAATCACCCCAGGGCGCATTGTTCCTTTGCAGATTGCCGGAGGAAGGGGTATTCCGTCCCGAGGGCGGCATGCTGCTGCTGGACGGTCTCCAGGATCCCGGAAATCTGGGTACGGTCCTGCGGACGGCCGATGCCCTGAATGTGCCGGTGGCCTTGCTGGAAGGCTGCGCCGACCCCTTTGGCCATAAGGTGGTGCGGGCGTCCATGGGCGCCGTGTTCCGCCGGCCCCCTGTGCGGGTCACCTGGCAGCAGGCCAAAGCCGCCTGCGCCCAGGCGGGGATCCCCGTGGCGGTAACGGCCCTGAGTCCCCGGGCAAAAGATATCCGCACCGCGGACCTGGGCCGGATGGCGGTGGTCATCGGCAGCGAGGGCCAGGGCGTACGGCAGGAGGTGCTGGAAAACGCCGATGCGGAATTGATCATCCCCATGAATCCCCATTGCGAATCCCTCAATGCGGCGGTGGCGGCCACCGTCGTCATGTGGCAGATGGGGAAGATCGAATAAAGAGAGAAAGAAGGAAAGGAAATGCTGTTGCATTGGATCTGGCTGGCCACGCGGCCCAATTTGAATGAGCGGGACAAGCAGGCCCTGCTGCAGTATTTTCATGATCCGGAAGATATTTTCTATGCCGATGAGGGGGCTTTTGCCCAGATCGAGGGCCTGACCAAAGAGGGCCTGGAAGCTCTGCAGGACAAAAATGTGAAGCAGGCACGGGCTATATTGAAGGATTGCGAGACCAAGGATATCCGGATCTGTACCTATAACGACGGCGCTTTTCCTGCCCGGCTGAAGAATATTGCGGACCCGCCGGTGGTATTGTATTACCGGGGCCGTCTGCCGGAAATGGACGACAGCCCCGTTATCGCCGTGGTCGGTACCCGGAAGGCTTCCGGTTACGGCATCAATGCGGCCCGGCGGCTGGGCGGACAGATCGCCAAGTGCGGCGGCGTGGTGGTATCGGGCATGGCGGCCGGCATCGACGGCGCGGCCATCAGCGGTGCCCTCAGCGCCGGCGGCACCGTGGTGGGTGTATTGGGCTGCGGCGTGGACGTGGTCTATCCTTTGAGCAATCGGGGACTTTATGCCGACACGGAGCGCTACGGCTGTCTGATGTCGGAATTTCCGCCGGGTACGCCGCCGCTGAAATGGAATTTCCCCAAGCGCAACCGGATCATGAGCGGTCTGGCCAACGGTGTGCTGGTGGTGGAAGCGCCGGAGAAAAGCGGCGCGCTGATCACTGCCCGCCAGGCTGCGGATCAGGGGCGGGATGTGTTTGTGGTGCCCGGAAATATCGATGTGCCCACCTGCGCCGGCAGTAATGCCCTGCTGCGGGAGGGGGCCATCGCGGTGAGCAAAGGATGGGATATCCTCAGCGAATATCAGCAGCTTTACCCCGAAAAGGTGCGCCGTTACGACCGGCCGGTGGATGGACCCGGATTTACGGGAGAGACAACGGCGGAAGAAAATGAAGAAGAAACTTTGCCGAAAGTGGCCCAGGAGGCCATTTCTCCGGCCAAAAAGCGCCGTTCCGACAAGAAAAAAGAGAAAATAAACATTGACAACGGCGGGAAGCCGCCGTATAGTGACATACATGACATTTTGGACGGGCTGTCCGATACGGAAAAGCAGGTCGCTGAAATGCTGATCGGTGGAGATCGGCTGGTGGATGACCTGATCGCCCTGTCCGGCCTTCCGGCGGCGAAGGTGCTGTCCACCCTGACGATCCTGGAGATCCGGGGCGTTGTGCGCCGCTTGCCCGGTAAACGGGTGGCATTGAAGTAAGAGCAAATTCAGAAACGGAGAATGCATGGGCATGAACAATCTTGTAATTGTGGAGTCGCCTTCCAAGGCTAAGACCATCGGAATGTATCTGGGACGGGGGTATACCGTAAAGGCCAGCATGGGCCATCTGCGGGACCTGCCCAAAAGCACCATGGGCGTAGATTTGGAACGCGGCTTTACGCCGAAATATATCCCCGTGGCGGGAAAGACGGATCTGATCAAGGAATTGAAAAAAGCGGCCGCGGAAGCGGATACCGTGTATCTGGCAACGGACCCGGACCGGGAGGGCGAAGCCATCTCCTGGCACCTGAAGGAACTGCTGGAGCTGCCTGATGAAAAGACCTGCCGGGTCACCTTTAACGAGATCACCCAGCGGGTGGTCCGGGAATCCATCGCCCATCCCCGGGGCATCGACTATGACCTGGTGGATGCCCAGCAGGCGCGGCGGATCCTGGACCGGATCGTGGGCTATCAGCTCTCTCCGCTGCTGTGGAAGAAGATCCGTCGGGGCCTGTCCGCAGGACGGGTCCAGAGCGTGGCTACCCGGTTGGTGGTGGATCGGGAAAACGAGATCCGGGCCTTCGTGCCCCGGGAATACTGGTCTTTGGATGTGGATCTGGATCGGCTGGAGAAGCCCGGTTCCTTTACGGCCCGGTATTTCGGCGGGGAGAAGAAGCGGGAACTGGAAAATGAGGAGCAGGTCCAGGCGGTGATCCGGGATATTACCGGAAAGCTGTTTACGGTGACCAATGTAAAGAAGGCGGAGAAGAAGCGCATGGCCGCGCCGCCCTTTACCACATCCACCTTGCAGCAGGAGGCTTCCCGGAAGCTGAATATGACCCCCCGGCGGACCATGGCCGTGGCACAGCAGCTTTATGAAGGCGTGGATGTGGCCGGCGAGGGCACCCTGGGTCTGATCACCTACATGCGTACGGACTCTCTGCGCCTTTCCGACGAGGCTATGGATGCGGCGGCAGCCTTCATTTGTCAGCGCTATGGCAAGCAGTATTATTACGGCAAGCACCACGTCTTCAAGACCAAGGGCAATGCCCAGGATGCCCACGAAGCCATCCGCCCCACCCATGTGGAGCTGGATCCGGACCGGATCGCCGGCAGTCTGACCAAGGAACAGTACAAGCTCTATAAGCTGATCTGGAGCCGGTTCCTGGCTTCCCAGATGGCCAACGCGGTGTATGACACCGTGGCCATTGATACGGAGTGCGCCGGCCATCTGTTTCGCAGCACCCATCAGAGCCTGCGGTTCCCCGGCTTTATCGCCGTTTACGAGGAAGGCCGGGATGAGGAAGCGGAAGCCGTCGGCTCGCCTCTGCCGGATCTGCGGGTAGGGGAGCAGGCTTCTGTGAAGGCGATCCGTCCGGAACAGCATTTCACCCAGCCTCCGGCCCGGTATACCGAGGCCATGCTGATCAAGGCCATGGAAGAAAAGGGCGTTGGCCGTCCTTCCACCTATGCCTCCATCGTTTCCACC
>SVLA01000081.1 GCA_015068175.1 Oscillospiraceae bacterium | reverse complement strand
CTCCCTTGGTGAGATAAATTGTTGTTTAGCGCAGCGTGAAAACAAAAAACGCTGTCATCCCGAGCGACCGAAGGGCGTCGAGGGATCTTCGCATTTCGTTCCTGATTGCAGTAAAGCGGTGCCAAGATCCCTCCACGCGGCTTCGCCTTGGTCGGGATGACAGCACTTTGTGTAATTGCTACTGCTACCGCAAACAACAATTTATCATTATATTACCACCGACCGGCGGCAAAAGCAACACCCACCGGGTCAATTGGTGGGTGTTTGCTCATCTTCTTCCGCCATTTCCTTCAGCAGTTTTTGATCCTGCTTGGAGGAAAGGTCCAGTTTGGCATACATATCGGGACGGCGCTGACGGGTACGGCGCAGGGATTGCTTCCGCCGCCATTGGCGCACCTTTTCATGGTTGCCGGAGGTCAGGATCGCCGGGATCTCCCGGCCATGCCACACCGCCGGGCGGGTATACTGGGGGTACTCCAGCAGACCGTTAAAATGGCTCTCGTCCTCGAAGCACTCCGGGTCCGCCAGGACACCGGGCACCATGCGGCACACCGCATCGGTGACGGCCATGGCCGCGATCTCACCGCCGGTGAGGACAAAGTCGCCCAGGCTGATCTCCTCGTCCACGCATTCGTCGATGAATCGCTGGTCGATGCCCTCATAGTGGCCGCAGACGATGATAATATTCTCCATCTTGCTCAGGCGGATGGCATCGGCCTGGTTGAAGGTATGGCCGCAGGGGGACATATAGATGGTATGGACCGGGCCGGCGGCCTCATCGCACACCGCCTCCCAGCAACGGTACAGCGGATCCGCCGTCATCACCGCGCCCCGGCCGCCGCCGTAGGGGTAATCGTCGGTCTGGTTCTGCTTGTTGGCGGTATAGTCCCGGATCTGGTGGGTCTCAATGCGGATGATCCCCCGATCCTGGGCCCGGCCCAGGATGCTTTCCGACAGCACATCCCCCAGGGTCTCCGGGAACAAGGTCATAATATCAATTCTCATCAGTCCGCATTCCCTCAATGATCCGCACATGCATCTCGTTCTTTTCCAGGTCCGTGGAGAGGATGAAGGAATTCACCGCCGGGATCATATATTCATGGGTGCCCTTGACCACATAGACGGAATTGCCGGGGTAATCCAGCACTTCCTTGATCTTGCCGATGCAGACGCCGTCGCTGTAGACTTCCATGCCGATGAGTTCGGCGGCGAAGATCACTTCGTCGTCGATGTCTTCCCGGTACAGCTCGATCACCTTGCCCCGCATGGCCTGGGCATCTTCCATGGTGTCGATGCCATGGAGCTTCACCAGGTTGCAGGTTTTCTGAACACGGCAGGAGTCCATGGTATATTCTTTACCGCTGATGCGGCAGCGGTCAAATTCGCAAAGCATTTCGGGATCATCCAGCCAGCACAGCACCTTCACTTCCCCACGGACACCGTGGGTGGTGACGATCTCACCGGCTTCGATAAATTGAAGTTTCATAGGTAACCTCCTGTAAATTGTTGTTTAGCGCAGCGTGAAAACAAAAAACGTTGTCATCCCGATCGACCGAAGGGAGTCGAGGGATCTTCGTATTTCGTTCTTGATTGCAGAAAAATCGGTGCCAAGATCCCTCCACGCGGCTTCGCCTTGGTCGGGATGACAGCACTTTGTGTAATTGCTACTGCTACCGTAAACAACAATTTATACTTCAAAAGATGGAAAACGGTGGGAAATGGAAAATGCGTGGCATACGCCACGCAAAATCCATCAGTCCACGATTTCGACGGTGACTTTCTCGCCGGTGCGCATAGCCACAGTCTTAACAATGGTGCGGATCTCCTTGGCGATCCGACCCTGGCGGCCGATCACCTTGCCCATGTCGCCTTCGGCCACACGCAGCTCCAGCACCTTGCCGTCCTCGGAATCGATTTCGGTAACGGTGACGGATTCGGGATCATCCACCAGATTCTTTGCCATATACAGCAAAAGTTCTTTCATTGCGCTAAAACTCCTTAAAGGGGATTACAGCACGCCAGCCTTCTTCAGCAGAGCACGGACAGTGTCAGTGGGCTGAGCACCGTTCTTGATCCAGGTCTGAGCCTTCTCCACATCCACAGTGATGTTGTTGGACTCGACCATGGGGTTGTAAGTGCCGATCTCCTCGATGCAGCGGCCGTCGCGGGGGGAGCGGGCATCAGCCACAACGATGCGGTAGTAAGGAGCCTTCTTTGCACCCATTCTTCTCAGTCTGATCTTAACCATGAGTTTCACCTCCAAAAGTATTTGAAAAATTTTTATATCGCAAAGCGAATTGCTTTTAACGAACGATTTCAGAAGCCGGGGAATCCTCCGCCAAAGCCGCCCATGCGGCCCATGCGCTTCATCTTTTTACCGGCACCGGGACCGGAGAGCTGCTTGATCATCTTCTGCATTTGCTCAAATGATTTCAGCAGCTTGTTCACATCCTCCACCTTCAGGCCCGCGCCGGCGGCGATACGCCGTTTCCGGGAGGCGGCGATGATGTGGGGTTTTTCCCGTTCTTCGGGGGTCATGGACAGGATGATGGCCTCGGTATGGGCCATGGCCTTGGGATCCAGCTTAACGCCTTTGAGGTTGGCGCCGCCGGGCATTTGGGCCAGCAGGTCCTCCATAGAGCCCATGTTCTTGAGCTGGACAAGCTGATCGTAGTAATCCTGCAGGGTAAAGCGGTTGGACCTCAGCTTTTCCTCCATCTCTGCGGTCTGCTTGGCATCAAATGCCTTTTCAGCCTTTTCGATGAGGCTCAGCACATCGCCCATGCCCAGGATCCGGGACGCCATCCGGTCGGGATGGAAGGGTTCGATGTCCTCCAGCTTTTCGCCCATACCCACAAACTTGATGGGCTTGCCGGTAATGGCCCGGACGGACAGCGCCGCGCCACCGCGGGCATCGCCATCCAGCTTGGAAAGCATGACGGAGTCGATGTCCAGCCATTCGTTGAAGCTCTGCGCGGCGTTGACCGCGTCCTGACCGGTCATGGCGTCCACCACCAGCATGATCTCGTCGGGTTTGACGGCGGCTTTGATGTTCTTCAGCTCGTCCATCAGGGTCTCGTCGATATGCAGGCGGCCGGCGGTATCCAGAAATACCATATCATGGCCGTGCTGACGGGCGTAAAGCACCGCTTCTCTGGCGGTTTCCACCGGGTTTTGGGTGCCCCGGTCAAAGACGGGGATGCCCAGCTTTTCACCGCAGACCTTCAACTGGGTGATGGCGGCGGGGCGGTAGATATCGCAGGCCACCAGCAGGGGGTTCCGGCCCTGGCGTTTCATCAGACCCGCCAGTTTGGAGCCGTTGGTGGTCTTACCGGCGCCCTGAAGGCCAACCAGCATCACCACCGTGGGGCCGTTGGGATTGATATTGAGATGTTTCCGGTCGGAGCCCATGAGCTTGCACAGCTCTTCGTTGACGATCTTGACGATCATCTGGGCCGGGGTCAGGGATTCCAGCACATCGGCGCCGATGCAGCGCTCGGTAACGGCCTTGGTGAAATCCTTGCAGACCTTATAGCTGACGTCTGCCTCCAGCAATGCCATACGGATCTCCCGCATGGCCTCCTTGACATCGGCCTCTTTCAGGCGGCCCTTGCCACGGAGCTTTTTGAAGGTGGCAGAGATCTTTTCAGTTAAGCCTTCAAATGCCATATTACTCCTCCATGCTCAAGGCAGCGGAGAGGATCTTCTCTGCTAGAGCAGACACAGCGGGGTCGTCATTCTGCCGCAGCAGGTTGGCCGCTTCCAGAATGGTGCCTGCGGCTCTCCGGCAGGCACGGTCACGGCTGACACAGCCGGTTTTGGCTTCCATATTCCGCAGCAGCGATTCTGCCCGGCTCAGGTTTTCATGCACACCCTGGCGGCTGATGCCCAATTCCGCGGCGATCTCCCCCAGGGACAGGTCCTGATAATAACGCAGCTCGAAACATTCCTTCTGCCGGTCGGTGAGCAGATCACCATAATAATCATACAGCAGAACGATCTCGATGGCGTCCATGGATAACCTCCTGTCAAGCCTTTTTGCTTGATACCTGCGGTAGTATAGCACAGGCATCCAGGCTTGTCAAGTGTTTTTTATTGACAAAGGATGAATTGTTGTTTACAAGTATAGGAACATCCCCCCCCCCCCCCGCATTTATGAGGGGGTGCCCCAGTGGGCACACTGGGGCGGGGGGGGGAGCAAAAACCGGACAACATACCGAACTCCCCCAGTCACGGAATGGCCGTGGGCCATTCCGTGACTGCCCCCTCTTAAAAGCGGGGGCCAAGATTGCGCCGCAGGGCGGCGCTCGGCGGCCATAGGCCGCCGCCATTGCTACAAAGCTAAACAACAATTTACCTTCCTTGTTTTCGTACCTTGCGGACGATGCCGTAGATGAGCCACAGAATACCCATAGCCACCAGCAGCCAAAACAGCAGAAGCAGCAATATCAGATACCCCCAGTTGGTCCAGCCGCTGAGAGCATACATCACGACGCAAAAGACCATCAGCGCCACATTGATCAAGGTGGGGATCAGCCGGATCCAGACTTTTTTCGCAAACAAGCACCCCGCCTGGGTCACCAGCAACGCCAGCATGGCCAGGTAAAGATAGAGATCTTCCATATACCCGCCTCCTTATAATACCCGATACCATCGGGAAAGTTCTTTCACTTTGATGAACCCCATCCGCTCATAGAGCCGGACGGCCCGGGTGTTTTCCTCCGCCACCATGAGGCGCGCCGTATCCTCCGTCAGCATACTGCACAGCGCCAGGACTACCGTTTCCCCCATGCCTTTCTCCACGGCGATGACGGTGTCGATAAAATCTCCGGCGGCCTTGCCGATGCCCAGGAGCTTTCCGTCCCGGTGGACAAAATAACCGTCGCCGGATTTCAGCAAGTCCCGGCCGGCGGCGCTGTCCATATAGGCGGCGTTGGGCACTTCGGCCATGCGCTGGTTGCAGATCTCCAGCCAGGTCTGCACATTGTCCTCCGTCACCGGGAAAAGGCAGGCGTCGGTTTGAGCCAGGCCCTCCAGAGGGCGCTGCATGGCACAGAGGGTGGCCAGGCGGGGATATTTTTCCAGGAAGGGATGGCCGGCGGCATCGATCCACTCCGCACCGCACATCCGGCAAAAAGCGACGCATTCTTCCAGCAGTTTTTCCGGGTCCTGAGAGGACTGTATTTTAATGTGGGCCCGGCCCCGATAGGGGATCTCGCGCAAAAATAAACTGGCCACGCCATGTTCTGTGTCGAAAACTGGGATATCTTTCATGTGATCAACTCCTGTTTCAAGGATAACATATCCCCCGTCCATTGACAAGAAGAATTATTCTTTGTGCATCTTTTACAAGGAACACGGCTGTTATCCTGCGATGAACTTTACAAACCGTACTATTTTACTGAAATAGTTGGTCTTTTCCCGAAATTTTACTTGATTTTTAAACAGAAAGATGTATAATACAGCCATTGTCTGCGCGAAAGGAGGTCCATCTGATGAAGAAGATCATTTGCAAGAAAGAGTATGACACCGAGACCGCTACTCTGATCAAGAAGCACATTGTTGGCGCTTATGGTGATCCTGCCGGTTACGAAGAGGATCTGTACCAGACCCCCGGCGGCCTGTATTTCCTGCATGTCGGCGGCGGCGAAGCCTCTCCCTATCCCACCGAGGACATCATCCGCCTGGCCAAGACCAAGGTCAACGAGTGGATTGAGAACCATTGATCGTACATCTGCATGCGGCTGCGAATTTTGCAGCCGCTTCTTTTTTCTTGACAGATGTGGTATGATGATAATGTAAATTGTTGTTTATGCAGTCATCGCGTAGGGGCGACCCTTGCGGTCGCCCTTCGCCGAAGGCGCAAAAGATCTCGCATTTAGGGCGACCGCAAGGGTCGCCTCTACGCGGGCTTGTTCTCCTAAACAACAATTTATCTTACCGCAAAGGATGGACCGTATGAAAAAATTCCTTGCCCTTTTGGGGCTTATAGTCATATTGCTCTGCAGTTGCACCGCCGCCCAGCCGCCGGCGGACATTGCCGCCACCACATTGCCGGTCTACGAATTCACCCTCCGGCTGTGCGAAGGCACCGGCCTCACCGTTGCCCGGTTGGTGACCGAAAGCGTATCCTGCCTCCACGATTATTCCCTGAATGTAGGTCAGGTCCGGGCGGCGGAAGCGGCCCAATGTATCGTCATTTCCGGCGCCGGCCTGGAGGATTTCATGGCAGAAGTGCTGGAGGGCAAAACCGTCCTGGATGCATCCCAGGGCATTGAACTGCTGGAAAGCTGTCACGAACACGGGCACGAAGACCACCATCACCATGAGGCTGACGCCCACATCTGGCTCTCTCCGGCCAACGCCCGGATCATGGCTGCCAATATCTGCGCCGGACTGGCGGCCCAATACCCGGCGCACCGGGCTGTTTTTGAAGAAAATCTGGCAAAGCTGCACCGGGACATCGACGAATTGGAAGCCTACGGCCAGACGCAGTTGGAAACCCTCTCCACCCGGGAACTGGTAACATTTCATGACGGATTCGGCTATTTGGCAGAGGCTTACAACCTGACCATTGTCAAGGCTATCGAGGAAGAGGCCGGCGCGGAGGCCAGCGCCGCCGAGCTGAAGGAGATCATCGGCATTGTCCGTGATCACGGTATGAACGCCTTTTTTACAGAAACAAACGGCAGCGGTTCCGCCGCCGGCATCATCGCCGCCGAGACCGGCGCTGCGGTCTACACCCTGGATATGGCCATGGCCGGCGAAAGCTGGTTGGAGGCCATGTATCACAACATCGACACCTTAAAGGAGGCGCTGAAATGAGAACATCCCTTCACGGCATGAATTGCGGCGACTCCTGCTGCCTGCAAGTCAAAAATCTGCGGGTGCAGATCGGCCAGGACCGGATCCTGGAGGACGTGAATCTGCACATCCATTGCGGCGAACTGATGGCCCTCATCGGTCCCAACGGCGCAGGAAAAAGCACCTTTATCAAGGCCATTTTGGGCCAGCAGGATCACGAAGGCACCATCGTCTTTTCCACCCCCGGCCAGCGGGGACAGAAGCCGAAGATCGGCTATGTACCCCAGAGTCCGGCCTTCGATCCCGGCGATCCGGTGTCGGTGGCGGATCTGTTCGCCTGCTGTATGAGCCGGCGGCCGGCCTTTTTCGGCCATTCCAAAGCCATGGAGGCCAAGGTCCTGGAATGTCTGGACCGGGTCCACGGCCGGGAACTGATGCACAAGCGTGTGGGCACCCTCTCCGGCGGTGAGCTGCAGCGGGTACTGCTGGCGTTGGCCCTGGAACCCATACCCAACCTTCTGATCCTGGACGAGCCGCTGTCCGGCGTGGACGTGGAAGGTCAGACCGGTCTGATGGACATGCTGGACGAGATCCGCAACACCTACGATCTTTCGGTGCTGATGACCACTCACGATTTTTCCATGCTGGAAAAGTACGCCGACCAGGTGGCCCTCATTGACCACCGGGTGCTGAAACTGGGCACTCCGGCGGAAGTGCTGGCTTCGGAAGAATTCCGGCAGGTATTCCATTACGGAGGAGGTGGGGCAAAATGAGTATCTGGTACGCGCTTTGTGAGATCCTCCCCCTGGAAATGCTGCAATGGGATTTCATGCGGAACGCCTTCCTGGCGGTGGTGCTGATGGCCCCGCTGTTCGGCCTTCTTTCCACCATGATCGTCACCGGCCGCATGAGCTTCTTTTCCGATGCCCTGGGCCATTCGGCCTTCACGGGCATCGCCATCGGCTGCCTTTGCGGCATGAGTATGCCCATTGGGGCGGCGGTGATCTTCAGCGTGGTATTTGCCCTGCTGTTTTCCTGGGTCCGCAGCCGGTCCAACCAGGCGGCGGATACCCTCATCGGCGTCTTTTCCAGCGCCGCGGTGGCCCTGGGCATTTTTGCAGCCACCCTGGGCGGCGGCAGTTTCACCAAGTACAATAAATACCTCATCGGCGATATTCTCTCCATCACCCCCGGGGAGATCGGCCTGCTGGCCCTGGTGCTGGCGGCGGTGGCGGTATTTTGGATCTTTTGCAGCAACCGGCTGACCCTGACGGCCATCCATCCTCAGCTCGCTTCCTCCCGGGGCATCCCCGTGGGCCTCAGCCAGACCCTGTTCACCGTGGCTATCGCCGTGGTGGTGACCCTGACCATTTCCAGCGTGGGCCTGCTGATCCTCAATTCCCTGCTGATCCTGCCGGCGGCTTCCGCCCGGAACGTGGCCCGGAATCTGCAACAGTACCACGGTTTTTCCATTCTGTTTGCCCTGGCTGCCGGCATCGGCGGCCTGAGTGTATCCTATTATCTGGGCAATTCCGCCGGCGCGGCCATCAGCCTGGCTCTGGCGCTGATCTTTGCCGTGTCCTTCTGTCTGCGGAAAGGTCGTGGTTGAGATGGAAAACGTCAATATTCAGATCATTGCCCGGATGCATTCCGATTTTTCCACCAAATTCGGCATTCCCCGGCAATCGGGCCTGGTGGAAGAACTGCGGTCCACCATTGTCTTTGAGCCGGAATTCCGAAATCCCGATGCTCTGCGGGGCATTGAGGATTTTTCCCATCTGTGGATCATCTGGCAATTTTCCGAAGCGGTGCGGACCGGCTGGTCCCCCACGGTGCGGCCGCCCCGGCTGGGGGGCAACACCCGGATGGGGGTCTTTGCCACCCGTTCCCCCTTCCGGCCCAACAATCTGGGCCTTTCCAGCGTAAAGCTGCTGGGGGTGGAGCATACGGCAGAATATGGCACCGTGCTTCATGTGGGCGGCGCAGACCTGATGGACGGCACCCCCATTTTCGACATCAAACCCTACATTCCCTATGGCGATTGCCACCCGGAGGCCACCGGCGGTTTCACGGACAAGGCCGGCCAATTCCTGCTGCAGGTGGAATTCCCCCCTGCCCTGCTGGAAAAACTGCCGGAGGACAAACGGCCTGCGGCTATAGGCGTCCTGAGCCATGACCCCCGGCCCAGCTATCAGCGGGATCCGGAGCGGATCTACGGCCTGGATTTTGCCGGGTACAACATCCGTTTCCGGGTCCGGGACGAGGTCCTCACCGTTCTGGATGTGGAGAAAAGCTAACAAATGGTGCTGTCTCAAAATGATTTTACAGGATCATAAGAGGCAGCACCTCTTTCTTTTTCTTTGCAGCAACGAAGTTGTGGAAAAAGCATCTCAAAATTCGAAAAAACAGCGCACTTAATCTGAGG
>SVLA01000080.1 GCA_015068175.1 Oscillospiraceae bacterium | reverse complement strand
GCTGGAAGGCCCCACGGAAGTGGTTCGGGAATATGAAGTGTAACGGAGGGGAAGCCGTGTACGACTACTTGATCGTGGGAGCCGGTCTTTACGGCGCGGTCTGCGCCCATGAGCTGACCAAGGCGGGCAAAAAGTGCCTGGTCATTGACCGCCGGGACCACATTGCCGGCAATATCTACACCGAGGATGTCCACGGCATCCAGGTCCACAAATACGGCGCCCATATTTTCCACACCTCCGATCGGGAAGTTTGGAATTATGTAAACCAATTCGGGGAGTTCAACAACTTCGTCAACAGTCCCCTGGCGGTTTATGGGGAGGAACTGTACAATCTGCCCTTCAACATGAACACCTTTTCCAAAATGTGGGGCATCCGCACCCCGGCGGAGGCCAGGGCGAAGATCGCGGAGCAGGTGGCGGAGCTGAACATCACGGAGCCGAAAAACCTGGAGGAACAGGCCCTGCGCCTGGTGGGCACCGACGTATACACCAAGCTGGTGAAAGGCTACACCGAAAAGCAGTGGGGCCGGGATTGCAGGGACCTGCCGGCTTTCATCATCAAGCGGCTGCCCTGCCGCTTCACCTACGACAACAACTATTTCAACGACCGCTACCAGGGCATCCCCGTGGCGGGATATACCGCCCTGGTGGAGAAAATGCTGGCCGGGGTGGAAGTGCGGCTGAACACCGATTTCGCGCAACTGATGGAGGAAACGCCGGACCTGGCGGAAAAGATCATCTACACCGGGTGCATCGACGAATATTTCGGCTACAAGCTGGGCCGGCTGCACTACCGTACCGTCCGTTTTGAAACGGAGGAGCTGGACATGGATGATTTCCAGGGCAACGCCGTGGTCAATTACACGGAGCGGGCGGTGCCCTATACCCGGATCATTGAGCATAAGCATTTTGCTTTCGGCCAACAGCCCACCACCGTCATCAGCCGGGAGTATCCGGCGGAATGGACCCCGGGCATGGAACCCTATTATCCCGTCAATGACGAAGAAAATTCCGCCCTCTACGGCCGGTATCAGGCCCTGGCCCAAGGGGAGGAGAAGGTCCGCTTCGGCGGCCGCCTGGGCCAGTATCGGTATTACGATATGGACAAGGTGATCCGGGCCGCTCTGGATGATCTGAAAACCATGATATAACAGCCAAGGCCCTCCCGTGACGGGAGGGCCTTTTGCGGGATCATTATTTCTTCATCTCGGCCATGTAGGCGCTGCAGACGGTGTCGGTATCGCCGATCATTCGGGTGACGCCGTTGTGGATCCACAGAACATGGTCGCACAGCCGCTGGACTTCGGCGATATTGTGGGACACATACAGCAAGGTGGTGCCGCCGCTGAGCAGTTCCTTCATCCGGGCTTCGCATTTCTGCCGGAATTTGTAGTCGCCCACGGACAGGACCTCATCCACGATCAAAATGTCCGGCTTCACCATGGTGGCAATGGCAAAACCCAGCCGGGCCCGCATGCCGGAGGAATAGTTTTTCAGGGGAGAGTCCAGGAACTCATGGAGTTCCGCAAAATCCACGATCTCGTTGAAATGTTCCTCCATGAATTTTTCCGAATGGCCCAGAACACAGCCGTTGAGATAAATGTTTTCCCGGGCGGTCATTTCCATATCGAAGCCGGCCCCCAGCTCGATCAGGGGCGCCACGGTGCCGTTGACGGTGATACTGCCCTTATAAGGCTGGAGGATGCCGCTGATGGCCTTCAGCAAGGTGGATTTGCCCGAACCGTTGGTGCCGATGAGGGCCCAGGCTTCGCCGGCCCGGATCCGGACGGAAACATCCTTCAATGCCAGAAATTCCTGAAACAGCAATTCCCGCTTCAGCAGTTTGATCACATATTCTTTCAGGTTGTCCACTTTTTGGTTGGCCAGATTGAAACGGACCGTAACATGATCCACGTCGATCATGATGGGTTGCTCACTCATAGTCGTTCTCCTCGGTCAGATATACAGAATGAAACGGTCCTGGGACCGGCGGAAGCTCCAGATGCCCACCGCCAGCATGGCCAGGGCGGTGATGCAGCCGGCCAAAACCAGGGAAAGGGCAGGCAACTGCCCGGCCCACACCAGATCCCGGAACTGGGTGACGTAGAAATACATAGGATTCAGGTTCCGGATGATCCAGCCAATACGCTCCGGCAGGGCATCCACGGGGTAGAAAATGGGGGTCAGGTACATCCAGGCTGTGATCACGGCGCTGTAAATATACTGGATGTCCCGGAAAAACACATTGGCCTGGGCCAAAAACAAACCCAAACCCACGCAGAATACATAAAGCTGGGCAATGACCAAGGGAAACAGCAGGCTGTGCCAGGTAAATCCGGCGCCGGTGACGATGATGACGATGACCAGGGCCGCCAGAGAAAACACCAGGTCCACCAGGCCGCTGGTGATCCGGGAGAGGGTAAAGATATATTTGGGCACATAGGCCTTTTTCAGCAGGGCGGCGCTGCCGGTAATGGAAGAGATGGCCTGATTGGTGGAGGTGTTCATGAAATTGAACAGCAGTTGGCCGCAGAACAGATAGACCGGGAAATGGTCGATGCTGCGCTTGAACATGGTGGAAAACACCACCGCCATGACCGTCATGATCATCAGGGGGTTCAGGACACTCCACAGATAACCCAGGATACTGCGCCGGTATTTCAGTTTGATGTTCCGGCTCACCAGCAATTTCAGCAGGTCCCGGTATTTCCAAAACTCGCCCAAAGTTCGGGAGAGAGCATACTTTTTGTTGTTCATAAAAGCTCCTGATTGCCCACGGACGGGGCCGATTTGAGGCTATAATAAGTTAGTATACCACTTTTTGAACGTTTTTTCAATAACTATATGCATCTTTGTGGGACCCGGCGGCCTGAAAGATCCCGCCGGCCCGGCGGATGATCAGCAACGCGCCCCTTGATCCGCCCGGGGTTCCCCGCAGGGACACCCGGGGACGGGTGTCCCTACTGCAACAGCAGAAAAACGCCGCCGCCCAACCGGGCGGCGGCCATATTGCGCGCAAAAGGGATCAGGGGAGCTGAAGGGTGAAGAACTCAGCGATCTTCTCGATCTGCCCCTCCGCAAAGGGGCTTTCCAGGCCCGCTTCTTCCACATAGCCCAAAATGCCCTGCTGGGTGGTGGCCAGGGTATCCTGCCAGATCTGCACACCGGCGCCGGGGGTCTCCAGCTCCTTGCGGTAGATCTGCATGGAAACGTCGTTACTGACCACATAGCTGATGACATATTCCGCGCTGATGAAGAAATGGGGGATCAGCACATAGTCCCGCTGGTCCCGGCCGTAGGCCAGCAGACCGAAGTCGGCCAGCACCTGGCGATAGACCTGGCGGACCTTTTCCACCGTCAGATCGTCTCCTTCCAGCTCGTAGACATCCAGCTCAAACCGGGCGTAGGCCGCCTGCTCCACATAGACGCTGAGGCTGTCGGCCAGCTTCAGCATCCGCAGTTTGGAATAAGGCTTCTCGTTGGTCAGGCTCAGGTACTCCAGGCTCTGGGAGAAGACTTCCGCCACGTCGATGCCCACCTGGCTGCCGCCGGGGGAGGCATAATCGCTGCAGAAATGACCGAACTCGTGGACCAGAGTCAGCTTATCCCGGGCGGTCTTGGTGGGATTGACGAAAAGGAAGGGGGTGCTGTAGGTGGGCAGATAGACCTCGAAGGAGGCATCGTATTTATTCTCACTGTAGGTAATGTCGTAAACGCCGGCGGTGGTCATGAGCTCATAGGCGTATTTGGCCGTGCCGCCCAGGGCCTCCACATTTTTGGTCAGATAGTCCAGCATCTGCTCTTCGGTGCAGGTCTCGTACATGGCGTTCCACACGGAGGAATCCAGGTCCAGGTACAGATTCACCAGCTCTCTGCGGATGTCCTCGATGTACTGGGCCGTCTGCTCCGGGGTATAATCCCGGTAATAGTAAAATTCGTAAGCGAAGGCGGGATAGCTGTCATAGCCGGCATATTCCGCGATCTGCTGGCGGACCCTTATCAGCTCCACGAACACTTCTTCCATGGGATAGCAGTAATTTTTGAAATAGCCTTCGGAGTAATAGCTGTCGGTAACCTGCCGGGCATTGAGGGAATAATACTGATCCAGCAGAGCGTTCTCCTCCGCCATCAATGCGGTGAAGGTCTCATCCCACAAGCTATCGCCCTCGTAAGCGTCGAAGAAATCCGCACCGAAATACTGCTCCGCTTCCAGTTCCTCCCGCAGGGGGGAATCGGCCAGGGCGTAGAGCAGATTATCCATGCCGGCGGAAATGTCCGTGGAGGCTTCCAGACAGAAGCTGTATTCCTCGTCCCAGTAGATGTCGGTCATATCGCCGTAATAATGGATATTGGCCAGTTGGTAATTGGTGATGAAATCGTAGTACAGCTCGTACAGCTCGAATACCAGCTCCATCAAAGCATCGGCATCGGTGGCTGTTTCGGCCTCGGCCATGCAATGGTCCAGCTTTTCCCGGAAACCGTCCGGATCCGGGCGCACATAGGTCATATCCTTAAAGTGCGTGGCCAGGCCCACCTGGATGGCGCTGTACAGATCTTCAAACAGATCGCTGAATGCCTGCATCTCACAGCCGGTGAGGAGCAGGACCAGGATCAGCAGCATGGCCAGCACGCGCAGGATCTTTCTTTTCATAAAGGACCCTCCTTTATCTTAATTCTGAGGCCAGTATACCACAGTTCGCCGCCATTCGCAAGGAGAATCTGCAAAGGCAAAGAGGACGCCCCGATGGGCGTCCTCTTATGTAGGGGTACGATTACTTCAGGACCTTCAGGTAATCCAGGATGGCCAGGATCCAGCCGGCGGTGGTGTACAGACCGATCAGGCCGCCCAGCAGGCCGCCAACCAGGGGGATCAGACCGGCAACGAAACCGGCCAGGTAGCCAACCACAACATAGACCACGATCTTGATGACCAGGGCCTTGACGTCAGCGGCGCCGAAGGAATAGGGGAAGAACTTCTTCAGAAAATCCATGATAAATTGCTCCTTATTTCAAATTTAGACATTTTTATTATATCGGATTTTCGCCCGATTTCAAGTATTTTTCCGCAAAAAATTGAAAAAAGCCGGCGCGGGGCCGGCCTTTTCTTCAGTTTTCCATCTGACGGCCCAGGAAATCCGCCACGGTGCGGGCCAGTTTCTGATCCGATTCCGCCAGGGGCGCATCCCCCTCTCCCAGCAGGAGCATGACGCAGCCCATCAGATCGCCCTGGCACAAAATGGGGGCCGCCACCCCCAGGCGGTATTTGTCCACCCCTTCGGCGGGCAGAATGGTGGGGCCGCCCTGCTCGTAGCGGTAGAATTTCCGCTGTTCCATCAGCTTGCCCAGAGCCTCGGAATTGGGTTTGTCCAGCAATTCCCGCTTGGGGGCGCCGGAGAGGGCGATGATGCCGTCCCGGTCGGATACGGCGGCGATGCAGCCGGTGCCGGCGCCGATGGCTTCGCACATCTGGGCGGCGAATTCCTGCAGATCCCCCATGGGGGAGTATTTACGGAAGATGACTCCGCCGTCCTTCTCAGTGTAGATCTCAAGAGGATCGCCCTCACGAATGCGGAGGGTTCTTCTGATTTCTTTCGGAATTACGATTCTCCCCAAATCGTCCACTCTTCTGACAATGCCGGTTGCTTTCATATTTCTATCTCCTTTTCCTATTCGCAGGGGAGGCGTTTCGCCTCCCGTAAATCGGGACGGGAAACCCCGGGACGGGAAACCCGTCCCCTACAATAATTTTACAAATTACGCTGTTAGTATCTGTAAAAGAAAAGAGATTATACCGCAGGATTTACTTTTTTCAGAGCATATGATAATATAAACAAAAACAACTACGGAGGTAACTTATGGTAAACAGAATTCTTGAAGAATTGCAAAGCATTCATTCTTTTCGTGTAGATGCTGACGACTATGACTGGTTTGGTAGTTATCCTGATATGATATTTGAAATCATTCTTGATGCACCTCCAACGGACGAGCAGAAACGCATTGTGGTTACCGCTTTGGAAAAGTTTGTTGAAAACTATAACAAATGGCACTTTTTAAGGCCGATTCATTATATTTCGGACATTGACCATCTACCTGAAGGCAGACACCCCAGAGGAATTTATGTCCATATTGATTTTGGAAACTGCTCAGCCACACAGGTGGTTACAGCAGTCAAGGCGATAGAAGCAACTGGACTACCCATTTTTAGAGTTGCCTTGTTGTGGTAAGATACAAAATCAACAGCGCAGTAGATTTTCTACTGCGCTGTTCAGTCTGTCAAAGAACCCCTGTTCAGTGTCCGCAGGGGTTCGGTGTTTTTGGAAAATCAGCGCAGGTCGGTGGTGGCGATATTGTCCATATCGTCGAAGGCCTGGTTCTCGCCGCCCATGGCCCAGATGAAGGTGTAGTTGCTGGTGCCAACGCCGGAATGGATGGACCAGGAGGGGCTGATGACGGCATCAAAATTCTGCATGACCACATGGCGGGTCTGGGTGGGCTCGCCCATCATGTGGAACACCACCTGGCCCTCGGGGATCTCAAAATAGGTATAGACCTCCATGCGGCGCTCGTGGGTGTGGCTGGGCATGGTGTTCCAGTTGCTGCCGGGTTCCAGGGCGGTCAGGCCCATGGTCAACTGGCAGGTCTTCAGGACGCTGGGGTGGATGAACTGGTTGATGACCCGCTTGTTGCAGCCTTCCAGGCTGCCCAGGGGGCGCTTGGCGGCGTCGGCAATGGTGATCAGCTTGGTCTCGTAGCGGCAATGGGCCGGGGCGCTGACCATGTAGAACTTGGCAGGCGCATTGGCATCGTCGCTGGCGAAGGTGACTTCCCTGGTGCCCTGGGTGATGTACAGGCAGTCCTTGTAACCCAGGTGATAGCTTACGCCGTCGGCCACGATGGTGCCGGCGCCTTCGCCCAGGTTGAAGATGCCGATCTCCCGGCGCTCCAGGAAGTAAGAGGTGCCGAAATTGGCCCACACGTCCAGGCCCTTGTCGATGGACACGGTCTCATGGACGGGCATGCAGCCCAGGGTCACCATGCGGTCCACATGGCTGTAGACGGACACCACTTCGTCCGCCTTATACAGGCCGGTGATCAAAAACTCGTCCCGGGTCTCTTCGGTGGTATAGCGCTTGAAGTCGCGCTGGTTGCAGGAATAGCGAATATCCATAATCGTTTCTCCTTAAGTAAATAATGGTGCGGGAAATGGCCCACATTCTTCATATTATCATTCTAACAGAATTCCGTCCGGATTGCCAGCCTTTTTTGCGGATTTTCTTTCATTTTTTCTTTACAATTCGTTTGTTGCTTTTTGGTGGAAAAAGGGGTATAATTATATTGGAATATAATGCAGGGATTTTGGTCTGCGCAGATTATTGGGAGGGGAGGGGCGTTCATCATGCTGCAAATGCCGTTGGCCAGTGTCATTGTCCCCTCCTATAACAGCCCCGATCTGCCGGGGGCCCTGATGTCCGTGTTGGAGCAGGACTATCCCCGGGTGGAACTGATCCTCATCGATGACGGCTCCGCCGCCTTTTCCAAAGACGAAACGGAAAGATTCATCCAACAGCACCGCAGACCGGGCCTGACCCGCTTTGAAGTGCTGGTCAACGGGACCAACCAGGGCACCGTCCGGACATTGAACCGGGCCATGGCCCGGTGTGAGGGGGAATACATCTTCACCCTGGCGGGCGATGACCGGTTTTTCGACAGCCGGGTGCTGTCGGATTGGGTGGCGGCCTTTCAGGCCACCGGGGCCCAGGTCATGACCGGCCGCCGGGCGCTGTACAACAGCGATCTGACCCAATGCGCCGGCACGGCCCCCACGGAAGAGCAGATCCGCAGGATCCGCGCTCTGCCGCCCCGGGAACTGTTTGAAGATCTGGCCCGGACCAACTATATTTTCGGCTGCTGCACCGCCCGGACGGCGGAAAGCGTCCGCCGGTACGGCCCCTACGACGAAGGCTACCGCCTTCTGGAAGATCATCCCATGAATCTGCGGCTCCTGCGGCAGGGGGAACCCATCGTCTTTTTTGACCGGGTGGTGGTGCGCTATCGCAGTGGCGGCGCCAGCGACCCTCTGCGCTACGATCCGGTCTACGGCCGGGACGTGGACCGGGTGCTGACCAGGGACGTTCTGCCCTACACCCGTCACCCCGGCGCCATGAAGCGGCATTACGCCCGTTGGAAGGCGGATCAAAAGCTCCTGCAGAAACGGGCCCGTCTGTCGGAACGTTATGGCCCGAAATCTCCGGCGGTGATGTTCGTGACATGTTGCTTCGCCCTGGCCCATCCCATCCGGGCCCTGCGGAAACTGGTCCGTCTGCTGACCAAAGGAGGTCATTGTAAATGAATATTCAAAAGATCACCTTCCCCACCCACGCCGATCCCACCGGATCGCTGTCCTTTTTGGAGGCGGAGGACCATGTCCCCTTCCCCATCCGGCGAATCTACTATATTTATAATGTGACCGACGGCGCCCGCCGGGGTTTCCATGCCCACAAAGCCCTGCGCCAGGTCCTTTTCTGCATCCACGGTTCCTGCAAGGTGCTGCTGGACGACGGCTGTCAGCGGCAGACCGTGACCTTGTCCGATCCCGCCGAAGGCATTCTGCTGGAGGGCGTGATCTGGCGGGAGATGTACGATTTTTCCCCCGGCGCCGTCCTGGCGGTGTTGGCTTCGGAACATTACGATGAAGCGGATTACATCCGCAATTACGACGATTTTCTCGCATATGTGAAAGGATGAACACCATGAACGTACCCTTTGCTGATTTTGCGCCCATGCATGCGGAGATCCGGCAGGAGATGCTGGCCGCTTTTGCGGATGTTTATGACCGCAACTGGTTTATCGGCGGCCGTCATTGCGCCGAATTTGAGGAACATTTTGCCCGTTACTGCCAGGTGCCCCATTGCGTCGGCTGTGGCAACGGCCTGGATGCCCTGCACCTGATCCTGAAGGCCGCCGGCATCGGCGAAGGGGATGAGGTCATCGTCCCCGCCCAGACCTTTATCGCCACAGCTCTGGCGGTGACCTACGCCGGTGCCAAGCCGGTGCTGGCCGATATTGAGCCGGTGTACAACTCTTTGGACCCGGAAAAGGTGGCCGAAGCCATTACCCCCCGGACCAAGGCCATCATCGCCGTCCATCTTTACGGCCAGATCGGCCGCTTCGAGGAACTGGAGACCCTGGCCCGGCGCCACGGTCTGCTGCTCATTGAGGACGCGGCCCAGGCCCACGGCGCCCGGTACAAAGGCCGGATCGCCGGCAGTTTGGGCGATGCCGCCGGCTTCAGCAGACCGTGGCGCCGGGCCAGGG
>SVLA01000079.1 GCA_015068175.1 Oscillospiraceae bacterium | reverse complement strand
GTAGATTTGCCCACATTGGGAATGCCGACAACCATAACACGAAGAGGACGGTTCATGCCCCGTTTGGCATCCCGCTCCAATTTTTCCGCACATGCTGCCCGGGCCGCAGGAGTAAACTCCGCAATACCTTTCCGTGACTTGCAGTCTGTGGCCAGAACGGCCATCCCTTTTTTTTTAAAAAATGCAGACCACTTCTTGGTTGCATTGGGGTCTGCCAGATCCATCCGGTTCAGCACAATGATCCTGGGCTTCGCTCCGCAGATGGCATCAATGTCCGGGTTTCGGCTTGACATTGGAATTCTGGCATCCACTATTTCACAGACAGCATCCACCTGTTTCAGATCTGCTTCGATCTGTCGGCGGGTCTTGGTCATGTGCCCGGGATACCATTGAATATTCATTTGTTCATCCATTACTCCACCACTCCGATCCGGGTCCAGTCCCGTGGCTCTTTAGGGTTGCCGTAGATATCTTCACCGTTGGTGCCGGGCATAAAGAGGAAAACCACCTTGCCGATGATCTCCTGCTCGTCAATCAGACCGATCTCAGGACTACGGCTATCTCTAGAGACGCCACGATTGTCACCTAAAACAAATACGCAACCTTCATCTACAATTAATGGGAAGTGCATTCCCTCCTGAGTCGTTGTTGCAGTAAAGGTATATGGTTCATCCAGGGGTATATTGTCAACATACACTATGCCAGCTTTGAAGTCTATATCTACCATCTGACCCTCGGTAGCGATAATTCGCTTAACTATGGGTTCGCCGTTATCGAACGATTCCTTGCTGATGACCACGATGTCGCCGTATTCCGGCTCGCCGTAAAAGGCGTTGCTCAGCACCAGCAGATAATCGCCATCCAGCAATGTGCGGCACATGGAGGTACCGGAGACCACCACAACGCGGAAAAACAGCAAAGTGATAAGGATCATGGCCGCCAGGAGATAAATAATATCATGCAGGTACAGCAGCGCGGTTTTTTGCCAGGGGGTCTGCTCCTTTTTCCGGGAGGAACGGGTCTTCCCTTCCCGGTCAGCCGCCGCGGCGTCCGGTTCCCGCTCCGCCAGTAATTCTTCAAGACCTTCAAGATCTTCCATATTCAGGTCTTCGTTCATATTTTCCAAAATGGGTCACTCCTATAGATAACTGCGGGCCCAGGCCCACATGATCATATTTTAGACCATTATAAACCAAAAGCGCATAAAAAAAAAGAGGGCAAAGCCCTCTTTTTTTCTTTTTTTCGGAATTAAACCTTTTCCTTGATCTTGGCGGCCTTGCCCATACGGTCACGCAGATAGTACAGCTTGGCGCGACGGACCTTACCCTGACGGACGGTCTCGATCATAGCCACGTTGGGAGCGTGCAGGGGGAAAACCTTCTCGCAGCCCACGCCGTAGGAAATACGGCGGACAGTGATGCTCTCGTTGATGCCGCCATGCTTCTTGGCAATGACGGTGCCCTCGAACACCTGAATACGCTCACGGGCGCCTTCCTTGATGCGAACATGCACACGAACGGTGTCACCCACGCGAACTTCGGGGGTCTCTTCCTTCATGTACTGGCTGTTCAGTGCTTTTACCAGATCCATAATATTGTCCTCCTTAGATATTAGGCGTTCTTACGGCGCATTTGCCCGCAGCGGACTCACCTTGATTTCAGACCTGATAGAGTATAGCATAGGATTTTCCAAAAATCAAGTACTTTTTTCAATATTTTCCCGCAATTTTGCGAACTTCAGCGCATCTGTATAGTGAGCAAAATATCAATGTAGGGACCGACGTCCTCGACGGACCTTTTTGGCGTGGATAACGCTTCGCGGTGGGCCCGTCATGGAGGCCGATCCCTACTGTCAAAGGAGCCGCCCACCGGTTTTCCGGTGGGCGGCAAATGCTGTTTATTAATAATTACACACCCAGCTTGGAGCGGCGGATGGTCTCGGCTTCGTCGCAGGAGTTCTTCTCGGCGGTGTGGCCGGCCAGGGGCACCAGCTTCTCGTGGATGGCATCCAGGATCCAGCTTGCCTGGGGGAAGAAGAATTCGTCAAACTCGAAGGGAGGCGTGATCCAGTTCTTGGCACCGACCACCACGGGAGGCGCATCCAGATCGTCGAAGCACAGTTCGGTGATGTTCCGGGCCACGTCGTTCAGATAGCTGCCGCGGGCGCAGGCATCGGACACCAGGATGACCTTGCCGGTCTTACGGACGGACTCCAGGATCTTGGTGTAGTCCAGGGGCACCAGGGAGTGGATGTTGATGACATCTGCTTCCAGACCGTGCTTCTCGGACAGCTCCTTGGCGGCATCCATGGCGCGGTACAGCGCAGCGCCAATGGTCAGGATGGTGATATCCTTACCGTCGCGGACCTTGTTGGTGTCGCCAATCTCGATCTCGTAGCGCTCCTCGGGAACGCCGCCCTCGTGGAACTGCTCGCCCACGTCGTAGATCCGCTGGCTCTCGAAGAAGACCACGGGATCGGTGCCGCGCAGGGCGGTCTCCATCAGGCCCTTGGCCTCCCAGGGGGTAGCGGGGAAGCAAACCTTCAGGCCGGGGATGTGAGCGCACAAAGCGGTCCAGTCCTGAGAGTGCTGGGCGCCGTACTTGGAGCCCACAGAAACACGCAGGACCAGGGGCATCTTCAGGATGCCGGCGGACATGGCCTGCCACTTGGACATCTGGTTGAAGATCTCGTCACCGGCGCAGCCGATGAAGTCAGCATACATCAGCTCCACCAAAGCGCGGCCGCCGGACAGGGCGTAACCTACAGCGGTGCCCACGATGGCAGCTTCCGCCAGGTTGGAGTTGAACAGACGACAATGGGGCAAAGCGTCCATCATACCGCGGTAGACGGCGAATGCGCCGCCCCAGTCACGGCAGTCTTCGCCGTAAGCGATCATGGTGGGATCCTCGTAGAAGCGGTCCCAAATGACCTCGGACAGACCGTCGCGGAGGTTGTACAGCTTCATCTTGGAGACGGGCTTGCCGTTCTTATCGAAGGGCGCGCGCTCCTTGGCCTTGATCTTCTTGTAGCCCTCGGCCTCTTCCTTGGGGACGGTGAACTCGGGTTCACGGTCATCCAGCTTGTCCACCTTCTGGTTGGAGAACATCAGGCGCTCCACCACGGCGGGATCACGGACGAAGTCGCAGTAGGGGCTGATCTCAGGATCGGCCGCAGCGCGGCAGATCATGGTCATGCGCTCGGAGGTCTCCTTCAGGATGGCATCGATGTCTTCCTGGGTGCAGACGCCGGCGGCGATCAGCTTGGCGGGATAAACCACCAGGGGATCCACTTCCTTCCAGGCGTCGATCTCTTCCTTGGTGCGGTAAGCATTCTGGTCAGAGACGGAGTGGCCGGAGTAACGGTAAGTGATGGTCTCCATCATGACGGGGCCGTTGCCGGCGCGGAGGATCTCCAGGTTGCGCTCCATGGCGTCAATGACTGCCAGGGGGTTGTAACCGTCGACGGTGACAGCATGCATCTGGTTGGGGCAGACGCCGGAACCGATCCGGCTCATGTCGCCCTGGCCCATGGTCTCGCCGCGGGTCTGGTCGCCCATGCCGTAGGAGTTATTGAAGGTATTGAACAGAATGGGCATACCGCCGTTGTGAGACTCCCACAGCGTGTGGTACTGGTCCATGGAAGCGAAGTTCAGCGCTTCCCAGACGGGGCCCCGGGACATGGAAGCATCGCCGATGTTGCACACGCAGATGCCCTTCTTCTCGTTGACCTTCTTGAACAGCGCCGCGCCGGTGGAGATGGTTGCGGAGCCGCCGACGATGGCGTTGTTGGGGTAAATACCAAAGGGCAGGAAGAAGGCGTGCATGGAGCCGCCCATGCCCATGTGGAAACCGGTCTCACGGGCGAAGATCTCCGCCAGCGTGCCGTACAGAATGAAGCGGATGGCCAGTTCCTTCACATCCTTGGTCTCGCCCAGGCGCTGGGTGGAGCGCAGGCACTTACCTTCCAGGAAGCCTTCCATGACGCCCATAAGCTGCTCGTCGCTCATCTTGTTGATGGTGGACAGCGCCTTGGCCAGGATCTCGGAGTGGGAACGGTGAGAACCGAAAGCGAAGTCGTTCTCGTCCAGCAGGTAGGCCTGGCCGACACAAGCGGCTTCCTGACCGGTGGACAGGTGGGCAGGACCAGGATAGGTGTGGTCGATGCCGTTGTAGCCGCCCTGGGTCTTGATCAGGTTCAGCATGGTCTCGAACTCACGCAGGACGGTCATGTCCCGGAAAATGCGGACCAGATCTTCCTTGGTGAACTTGCCGGAGGCCAGTTCTTCCTCGATGGTCTTGTTGTACTGGTTAACGGGGATCTCATTAAAGGTAACCTTACGGGGCTCGCGGACCACGTTAGGATCGACAAATAAACTCTTAGGCATATTCTAATTCCTCCTTACTTGGCCAGCAGTGCGGTAAAGTTTTCCAGATTGGTACCCAGTTCCTTCTGGAACTTGGCAGCGGGGGTGCCGTCCACGGCGCGATGGTCGTAGGTCAGGCTCAGGCCCATGGCCGGATACAGCTCGATGGAACCGTCAGCAGCCTTGCGGACCCGGTCGATGGTGCCGCAGACGCCCAAAATACCGGTCTGGGGAGGGTTGATGACGGGAGTGAAGCTCTCCACGCCCATGTTGCCCAGGTTGGACACGGTGAAGCTGCCGCCGGACAGCTTGTCGGGGCTGATGGCGCCGTCACGGCACTGAGCAGCCAGCTCCTTGACCGCCTTGGAGATCTCCAGCAGACTCATCTCGTCGGCATGGAAGATGGTGGGAACCATCAGGCCGCGGGGGGTATCGCAGGCGAAGCCCAGGTTGACATGATTGAACTGACGGATGGAGTTGTCATCCAGCATGTTGGCGTTCAGGTCGGGATAGTTCTTCACGGTCCGGGAAACGGCATACAGAATGATGTCGCCCAGGGTGATGCCGGCATACTCGCCGCCCAGCGCCTTGAGCTGCTTGCGGTAGTTGAGGATGCAGGTGGCATCGAAGGAAGTGTTGTGGGTGAGCTGAGCCATGGTGTGCAGAGAGGTGGACATGGACTTGGAGATGGCCCGGCGGATACCGCTGAACTTCACATCCTTGTACTCTTCCTCAGCAGCAGCGGCGGGCGCAGCCACGGGGGCGGACTTGACACCGGAAGCGATGAGCTTCTGGACGTCCCGCTCGATGATGCGGCCATTGGGGCCGGTGCCGACGGCCAGAGAGGCATCCACGCCGTGGGCCTTGGCCAGCTTGGCAGCTCTGGGAGATACGGGCGCGCCTTCCACGGCGGTGGCTGCGGGGGCAGCTTCCTCAGCAACAGCGGCGGCAGCGGGGGCAGCTTCCACAGCCACTTCCACAACGGCGCCGGGCTTCAGGCAATCGGTAGGCTCACCATGGGGGCCAACAGCGCAGACATTCTGCAGACAGGGCACCTCATCGCCTTCCTCGGCGAAGATGGCCAGCAGCTCACCTTCGGCGGTAGACTCGCACTCGAAGGAAGCCTTGTCGGTCTCGTAAGTAAAGAGGACATCACCGATGTTGACATGATCGCCCACCTGCTTCAGCCATTCGCCGATGATGCAGGATTCCACGGTGATACCGGCCTTGGGCATGATGACCGCCTGGGCCTTGGTGTTGCAAGCCACGGCTGCGGGCGCGGCGGCGGCTGCAGGTGCAGCGGCGGCGGCTGCGGGCGCGGGGGCGGCATCAGCGGCGCTGCCGCCCTTCAGAGCGGAGCAATCCTCGCCCTTGGTGCCGATCGCGCAGACGTTGACCAGGCAGGGAACCTCGTCACCCTCTTCAAAGAAAATTTCGAGCAGTTCGCCCTCAGCGGTGGATTCACACTCGAAAGCAGCCTTATCGGTCTCATAGGTGAACAGGACATCGCCCACGTTAACATGGTCGCCCACCTGCTTCAGCCACTGGCCGATAATGCAGCTTTCCACGGTAATGCCCGCCTTGGGCATAATTACTGCGGTTGCCATAGATATAGTTCCTCCTTTATTTTGTTCAATATGTTATTTATAACATTTTATAACATTCCCGTCAATAGCTAAAACCATCGAAACGGAAATTTTATACTTTATCCATCTCTCCCCTGCCCTTACAGCACCTTCACGCCGGCCTCGGATGCTGCGCGGGCGATGTGCTCCGGCACCGGCTTGTCGCAGATGAGATAGTCCACATCCTGGAAATGGGCAAAGGTATAAGGCATCAGGCGGCTGAATTTTCCGCTGTCGCACATGACCACCGTGGTCCGGGCCTTGCGGATCACGGTGCGCTTTACGGCCATGTCCGCCTCGGTGCCGCAGGTAAAACCGGCATCGGCATAGCATCCGGAAACACCGACAAAGGCAATATCCAGGTTGATGTTTTCCAGCATCTCCTGTGTATTCTGGCCGGACAGAGCCATATTCTTCCGGTTCAGCGTGCCGCAGCAGAGGGTAACGTTGGGATTCTGCAGACGGCAGAGCTCCATGGCGATATTGGGGCCGGTGGTGAAAATATTCAGCGGCAGGTCCGGCAGTTTCCGTGTAAGGATCAGATTGGTGGTGCCGGCATCCAGGAAAACCGTGGCGTGGGGCTGGATCAGGTCCAGGGCCTTTTGGGCCATGATGAGTTTGCCGCCCACATTTTCCTGCAGGCGGATGTCATATCCCAGGTCTCCCGTATGGCGGACGCTCCGGGCCCCGCCCCGAACCTTGACGATGACGCCCCGCAGGGCCAAAACATCCAGATCACGGTGAATGGTCATCAGGGACACATCCGGGCAGAGCTGCTGAAGCTGCCGGATGGTGGCAACGTGGTTCTTTTCAATAAAATCCTGGATCAACTGTTGTCGGATACTGTTCATATGCGTTCTCCAAGTGTTAACTTTCGTTGTTTATAACATCAATATAACACCCAAATCCCTTCTTGTCAACTATAATTCCAAATTGTGGATTTTCTATAACTTTCGGGCCTCCTTCAGACAATATTCGTCAAAATTATGCGTTGCTATGCGAATTATTTACTGATATAATTAATTTGAGTGTGTAAAGCTCCCCCCAATACTATATAAAGAAGGATGCTGACATGAAGAAAATCACCGCCCTGCTGCTGTGCCTGATCATGACGGTTTCTGTGTTTGCCGGCTGCGCGCCCCAGGAACAGAACCCCACCGATCCCAGCAATGCCGCAACCCAGCCCACCGATCCCACCAACGGCAACAACCCCACCGATCCCACCAACGGCAACAATCCCACCGAAGGCAGCGATCCCACCGAGGGCACTGAGCCTACCCAGGGCAATGATGCCACCGATCCTACCCAGGGCACTGAACCCGGCGCAACGGAGCCGCAGCTCAAGACCATGACCATCGCCGACCTGCTGGCCCTGGATGTGGCACACGATCAGGTTACCGGCATTGATTATCTGGTCACCGCTACCGTGGAGTCCATCACCAACCCCACCTACGGCGCAATGATCATCTCCGATGCCACCGGCACCATCAGCGTTTACAACACCAAGAACGACGATGGCACCTACTATGAGAATATGGCCGACAAGCCCTACAAGGGCGACACCGTGGTCATCCGGTGCAACGTCAAGAACTACAACGGTACTTACGAGATCAACCAGGCTTACATCATCTCCTTCACTCATAACGAAGTGGAGATCGACACCAAGGATTACAAGGAAATGACCATTGCCAAGGCCCGTGATGTCAAGACCGGTACCAAGGTCATGGTCTCCGGCGTGGTGGCGCAGATCACCTACGCCAACGGCAGAAAGCCCAGCGGCGTCATCCTGGTGGACAAGACCGGCTCCATCTATGTTTATGACAATCAGTTGGCCGCCCGCGTCAGCGTTGGCAATACCGTTACCATCTGCGCTTCCAAGACCTACTGGATCCTGGATTCCGAAATGAGCCATGCAGCCACCTTTGGTTACAAAGGTTGTAACCAGTTGGAATCCGTGACGCTCATCGACATTGACGAAAGCAAGTCCGATTTCAACACTTCCTGGATCAAGACCACCACCGTCAAGGATCTGCTGGATACTCCCGTTACCGAAGACATCACCACCCAGATCTTCAGGGTCACCGCTCTGGTGAATAAGGCTCCCGGCAACGGCTTCGTGAACTACTATATCAACGACCTGGACGGCACCACCGGCACCTATGTTTACACTCAGTGCAACGGCGGCGACTTCGAGTGGATGGATGCCTACGACGGCAAGATCTGCACCGTCTATGTGACTATTCTGAATGCCAAGTCCAGCAACGCCGGTTGCGTTTACCGCTTCCTGCCCATCAAGATCGTGGATGAGGGTTTTGATCCTTCCACCGTCAACGGCGCTGAGCATGGCGTCAAGTATTACGGCGTGGGCCAGTTCCTCTCCTCCTACACCGGCAACCCCGCTCTGGAGCTGCTGACCTCTGTGGATGCCGAACTGTTGGGCTTCAAGGGCATCAAGCTCAGCTACACTTCCAGCGATCCTTCCGTCATTTCCATCGACGGAAACGTGATGAACTGCCTCAAGACCGGCACGGCCACCATCACCGTTACCGGCTCCTACAACGGCAAGACCTACTCTCAGGATGTGACCATCTCCGTCACCATTACCGAGCAGGAAAAGACCTACCCCACCGTCGCCGATGCCATTGCTGCCGCACCTGATTCCACCGTTATCGTAAAGGGTGTCGTTGCTGCCTCCCTGGTCAACCAGACCGGCTTCTACCTCATCGACAAGACCGGCACCATTGCCGTTCTGACCACCAAAGAGGTCCTGGCGACCCTGAAGCTGGGCGATGAGGTGGTCCTGGAATGCACTCGTATCCACAGACAGAAGGAAGGCTCCGACTACTTTGGTCAGAGTCATCTGCAGCTTGTGAATGTTATAGCAAACAACTATGGTAAGCACAGCTACTCCACAGATTCTTTCATCACCGATAAGACTATCGCTGAATTGTCCGACCTTCCCACCAATACTGACCATTCCACGAATGTCTATATCGTAACTGGTTCCATCAAGTTCGTTGAAGCCCAGAACTACAGCACCGCCTATATCACCGACGGTACCACGGACTGGATTCTGTACACCAGCAGTGGCAAACAGTACAACTTCCTGAAGGAATATGCAGGTCAGGAAGTAACCATCGAGGTTGCGGCCTGCGACTGGAACTGCAAGGGCTACAAGGCCTGCATCCTGGCCATCACCCTTGCCGACGGTACAAAGATCGTCAACACCCTGAACTTCAACGGCTAATTTCAATATAATTTGGGGCGCTGCCATTGCAGCGCCCCACAGACCGTAGAAAAACCCCTGTTTTGCGTTAGGCAAGACAGGGGTTCGGTACGTATTGGGGAAAAATAAAGGAAATAATGAAAGAAATCAAGGAATTGT
>SVLA01000078.1 GCA_015068175.1 Oscillospiraceae bacterium | reverse complement strand
GGCGGTGCCGTTGGGCACATAGTCGGTGATAACGATGTCCGCAGGAGTGGTCAGTACATTCTTGGCCTCGATGGTGTAGGTCAGCACATCGCCCACCTGCACCTCATGGCCGTTGGCATCGGTCACCACGGTGCCGTCTGCGCCGGTCAGAGATACGTTCTTTTCAGGCGCATAGGGCCGGCTGACCATGCTCAGCTTGCCGTTGTTGCCCAGCAGCACCGTGTAGTGAGAGTTGGAAGCATCGCCGGTGCGGTGGGGATGGGCCACGATGGAGGAGGTGCCGGTCTTATTGCCGTCCACCGCCGTTTCCGTGGCAGGATCGTCCTTCAGGGTGTCGTCGCCGTTGACCACCAGGGTGGCCGCGGTGTAGGCTCCCTTGGGGATGAACCACCGGCCGTCCTTCTGGATCAGGACCGCATCCGCCGGAATGTCCACACGGATCAGGGCGGAAGTCTTGGTGGCCGTGTAGCTGCCGTCCTCGCCGCCGTCGCTCCAGGTGTAGTATTCCCGCACATAGTACGCCGTGGTACCGCGGGGATCGCCGGTGACCGGACTGCCCTGGGCATCCACCAGCAGGGTATCATTCTGATAAGTATAGAAAGCATTGTCCGCCGCCGCGTCAAAGGTGGCCTTGGCCATGCCGCGGTGATGGCTCTCCACGGAGGCGCTGCGGTCCCAGTCATTGGTGAAGAAGCTGTATACGCCGCTGACCGGATCATAGTTCACGGAACCTTCGCCGTTGACCTGCTCGCCGGCATAGTCCGCGGACACGATCAGGGAAACATTTTCGGGGGTGATGGTGTCCCACAGACCCACTTCGTACACCACCCGGGCAGGCTCCTGATGCTCCACGCTGGCGGTATAAACGGTCTGGCCGTTGTCGTCCATAGTTTCGGTGATCATCACCTTCTCCACAGACAGCAGGCTGGCCGGGGCGCTGATGACCACGGTCTGGCGGTAGGGAGCCGCCAGTTCCCGCTGGACGCGGACCACGAAGTACATATATTCATTGTCCGGGTTGGGATTGGTGCCGCCGGCGGCACCGTAGAAGAAGTAGGAACGGCAAACATAGTCCGCCCCCTCCGGGATCACCGTGTTGGCATCGGTGATGTAATCCACGGTGTCATTGTCCGCAAAACCGATGAGCTGCACATGCTCATCCTCTTCGCCGGCATCGTAAGCATTGCCCCACCATACCAGGGAATTGTCATAATTTTCCCCGTCGGTGTAGGAAGCCTGGTTGCCGGAGTCCCGGGCCGCGATCAGCAGCTCATGGATGAAGGCATCCAGCGCCGCCTCGGACGCAAAGCGGTCATCGGCGCTGGTCAGACCCATGCGGGTCTTCAGCACGGAGTGCAGCAGCGCGTCAAATTCCGCATCGGCCCGGTCGGTGCCGTAGTTGGCCATTTTCTGAGCAAAGGTCTGACCCTGATAGAAATAACCGCCGGCCAGAACGCCCTTCATGTCCTTCACTTCCATGTATTCGCCGATGGGATCATAGAAGTTCACATAGCCGTCGAAATTGTTGTCGCCGGTGGAGACCTTGGTGGGCGAGGTGATGGCCTTCTTGCTGATGGCTTCCACCAAGGAGGCAAACACCGTGTTCATCTGGCTGACATTGTCCGCCGCATAGTACGCATCGTTATACTGCAGGCCACCGGTGTAACCGATGCCGCTGACATACTTCTGGGCCGCCGCGATGCTGTCGGCCGTCACTTCATAGTATTCGTTACTGCTCACCCGCACGGTGAAATCGCTACCCTTCAGGAAGTTATCCCAATAGGTCTTGAAGCTGTGGGTGGTGCTGAGATTTCTGTTGTTGTCCCAACTGTTGCCATAGCGGTAATAGCTGGTTGCATTCTCCGCGGCATAGTCCCCCACGGTGTAGGTAGAAGGATCCAGGGTGATCTGGGCCAGAGCCTCATCGTCGCCGGACAGCTCGCCGATCTCCACACCCATGGTGTACACAAAGCAATGATTTTCCCCGTTGGCCTTGTCGCCGTAGTAATGCTCCGTGATCTTGCCCTTGTAATAAGCGGCGGTCAGAGCGGCCACAAAGCCGTTGCCCTCGTAGGAACTGTTGCCGGAACCCATCTGTCCGTCGCCCTGAGGATCATACCAATCCGAATCGGAGGACACATAGGTGGGCTGGCCGTCGGAAATGATGATCAGGAAGGGGATCCGGTTCAGGGTCTCCCCACTTTCCGGATTGGTGTAGGTGGTATCGGTCACCGCCGTCAGAAGGGATGCGCCCAGGGCGATACCCGCCTGAATGTTGGTGCCGCCGTTCAAGCCGTGGCGGAACGCATTGACCGTACGCTCCTGTCTGTTCACCACGATGGTGTCCGTGTCACGGCCGGCGATGTAGACCCGGCCCATGCCGGTGGTGCCGCCCTGGCTGTTGACCCATTGCAGGTGATTGGTCGCGGCCGTACCGTCATAGTGCGCCAGGGACGAAAGCACGCTGGCGGCCGCACCGTCGCTGGTACCTGCGCCGTACCCTTCGCTGGAGAAGGCCACCACAGCCACACGGTTCTGGTCATTGGCCGCCATCAGCGTGGCAATGGCAGAATTGGCGGACGTGACCATCGTCCCGGCGCGGTCATTGTCCTCCATGGAGCCGGAGGTATCCAGAATAAACACCACGTCCACCGGCACACTGGTCTGGGAAGCCAGGCCCATGACCTGGGCAGACTGGGAAATGGTGACCAGGAAATTATTCTCTCCGGTCAAACCGATCTCCTGGCCGTTGACAGTAATGGCCCCGTTGCTGACGGACTTGCCCACGGTGATCTTACCGGCGTTGAGGGTGCTGTCGCCGTAGATGGTACCGGGGCGGGTCAGGGTCTCCGGGTCGGCAACGGTGGTCACATCCCCGTCCGCCGCCCGGGCGCGCATCACGCCGCCGGGCAGATATGCCATGATCATGGCCGCGCAAATGATCATGCTCAACACTCGCTGAAACAGATTTCTCTTCATTTCATTATCCTCCAAAATACAGTGTTAAACGGGAACCGTGCAGGAGATCCCGATATGGTTGCAGCGCTTCAATGCGCTGTTGATCTTCTCCCGGGTAGCCGGTTTTGTGGAAAAATACGCGCAGTCCAGCCGGTAGGATTGCATCCCGAATTCCCGGTCATCGGAAAACCAGAATACGGGCAGGTTTGGCCGCCGTGAGCGCGATCGGTAAACGCTTTCCAATCCGGACGCCCCGTCCGCCAGGACGATGATCAGGCTGGGCATCCATGTGACCATGAACTGTTCAAACCGCTCCAGGTCTGCCGTATGTTCATAAGCCACCTCTCCCTGCCCGTTTCGCTGATCCGCCAGGAGCTTGGCTACGTTTTCGCATTCCCCGGGGGATCCAAACAGAAGCACCTTCATATAGGGTCTCATATCCGCGCCTCCTCACAGTTTCTTGATGGTTGCAGTATATCATCTTTTTTTGCAAGTATTTATCAAGCATCATGAAATGCAATAAAACAGCACGAAATGTAAAAACTTCCCATTTCGCACCCCCGTCCCCCATCCCCCCAAGGGGAAAGGAGCCGCGCGACGAGAGACAGCCAGCGCCCTACAATAGCACCGCCCCAAAGCCTTCTCCTGGAGGAGAAGGTGCCCCCGCAGGGGGCGGATGTGGTGTAGCCCCGCAGGGGCGTTGCAATGGCGGTCATCCAACCGCGCGGCGAGAGACAGCCAGCACCCTGCAATAGCGCCGCACCCAAGCCTTCTCCTGGAGGAGAAGGTGCCCCCGCAGGGGGCGGATGTGGTGTAGCCCCGCAGGGGCGTCGCAATGGCGGTCATCCAACCGCGCGGGCCGATGGCGTTCCGTACCAATACCTTCCCCCGGGGGAAGGTGGCAAAAATCTTTGATTTTTGACGGATGAGAGGACTAAAAGTGTACCCATGTGGGAGGATCATGACCCTCCCCTGCGTTAGTTTACATAACACAGCCATAAACAAAAACAATACCCAGCCGCGCTTGCGCGCAACTGGGTATCGCCTTTTTATTCCTCTTTCTTCCTGCGCCGGACCAAGATCAGCACCACCGCCACCGCCAAAAGGCCCATGGGGATCACCGTCCAGACCGGAACCGGCTCGTCATCCTGCTCTGCAGGCTCCGTCACCCCAGCCATGGGCTCCGTGGCTCCCACCGTGGGCCCTTCCGTGGCCGGCGGCGCGGGAACCGTGGGCACCGCAGGTTCCGTGGATTCCGGTTCCTCCGTCCGGGTGTGGCCGCACACCGTACAGGTGTAGGTCACAGCACCGCCGCCATCCGCCACGCCGCCGTCAAACTGATGGTTCCCCGTGGCGGGCAATACCGCCGTATAGCTGTCGCCGCAAATATTGCAGGTATACGTCATACTGCCGTTTTCGGCGCAGGTGGCATCCACCACCGTGGTGTCGTAGTCATGGCCCTCCGCCCGGATGGACTGGGTATAGGAGGCGCCGCAATCGCACAGATAGGTCTCCTCCCCCGCTTCCGTGCAAGTGCTTTCCCTGGTCACTTCGCAGATATAGTTGTGGACGTGACCGCTGCCATCCGGCAGCATGGGGACGGTCTCGGAGAGCACATCGCCGCAGCCGCCGCAGGTCCGCTGCCGCAGGCCGTTTTCCTTGGTGGTGGCTTCCTTTACCACCACCCAGCCGCCATAGCTGTGGCCCTTGGCAGGAATATCTTCCGTGTAGCTGTGGCCGCAACTGCAGGTATAGGTCCGCAGGCCCTTGGTCATGCACCCAGCCTCCAGGGTCACCGAAGAGCTGTAGCTGTGCCGGTGGACGTCCCCGGTGGATGTATAGGCCATGTAGAACAGATTAATGCTGTCGCCCTTTTTGACCGTATGGCTTCCGGCCCGGACCGTCACCGTCAGAATGTGATCGGCGCCGATGGTCATGGCCTGGCCGTCGATCCTGACGCTCTTGCCGGCGGCGGAAGTGGATCCGCCAAAGACCAGGATCAGGGTTCCTTCCGTGGGGGCGGTGAAGGAAATTTCCGTTGCACTCTCCATTTTCAGGCATTTGGTCAGGTGCATTCCCTGGAATGCAACGGTACCTTTTGAGGTGGATAAATTGCCCGAAATGGCAAAAAAGGTACTGGTTTTGTCCTGTTCGGTGAAGTTATGGACATAGCCGCCCGCAGGGATCTCCACGCCGCCGGAATCAGGGTTGCCCTGGTCCGTGCCGCCGTTTTCGCCCCCCGTGGAAGGCTGGGTCGGTTCCGTAGGCGGCACCGTGGGAATGGGATCGGTGGCCGCATCGGGATCCGCCGCCCGGATGGTCAGCCCCGCCAGCTTGGCTTCCTTATATTTGCCGGTGCCGGGATCGTAGGTGTTGGATTGGAGGTAGTAATAGCCCGCAGGCAGGTCTTTCGCCGTACCGGAACCCACCTGAACGGCCTCGCCGGCGGCATTGCAAAGCAGGACCGGATTGGCGCTGCCGCTGTGCTGATCCACCGTGATATGGACCACTGTATTCACATAGAACACCACGTCACAGCCGCTGGTGGAACCCCCCAACGTGATACAATCCGATGCAATTTTGCTCACATTGAACACGATATTGTCGAAAACACCGGATTTTGCGGTGACGGTACTGCTGTTCAGGTTCTTGGAATAGTCCAGCTTTACCGCCGCCGTGGGATAGCGGCCGGTGGGAATATTGGACACATTCACGTCCTCCGGCCGCAGCAATTTGGCCTTCTGGGGGCCGGTCTGGGACAGCACCACGGCCTTCATTTCCGGAATGGATTCCTGGAGCAGATACTTCCCGGCGGGGATATAGCTGACGGCAGGGTCGGTGTCGAAATTGGCAAATTTGCAGGAGGTGGAGACCTTGGTGCTTTTATCCGTCACCACGGTGGCATGGTTGTCGCCGGAGCAGGCGGTGAAGGAATCCCCATAGCTTTTCACGCCGCCGGACCGGACCGTCACCGGATCCTTGCTGTTGATAAACAGATTGAACTCCGAGAAAATGTAGGCATTGGCCCGGGGATTCATACAGTAGGAAGTCTGGCCCTCAAAGATGTTGTTGTACATGTGGATATCCGCCTGCCTGGCCAAAGGTCCCCGGGAATCGCAGTTTTTCCAATAGTTGTGGTGATATGTAATGTGGTACTGCAGGGAGGTATCGGAGGAACCCACCAGGTTGGTCTTGTGATATCCTTCGTAGTAGCAATAGGAATTGGTGAAATACTGTCCCCGCTTGAAATCGCAGGCGCCGTCGCCTCCATCCTTGTCGGATTCTGCCGGATTGGAGATGGTGGGGCCGTAAAATGCACAATGGTGGACCCAGCAGCGCTCCACCGGGGCATTGAGACTGTTCTCCTGCTGGCCTTCCATGCCGACGCAATCCTCCGGCACGTTCCGGAATGTCAGGTTCCGAACCTCAAAGCTCTTGCCCCAGCCTTTGGCGTAATCGGCGGTCTGGCAAATGAAATGAAGACCCCAACCGTCCATAATGGCCCCCGTACCGATGCCTTCAATGGTAATATCCTTACCGCCGGACATCCGGGCCATAGCGCCGTTATCGCCCGCACTGCCGCCGTAATCCGTCGAATCGTAGGCGGTCAGGCCCTCCGGGGCGGTGACACGGCCGACGATGCGGATCACCAGGGGCGTGCCGTCAGCGGCCAGCTTCCGCAGGATGTCCTGGTTGGTATTGGCCTTGCCGCCCTTGGAATTGCGGCCGCCGCCCACATCCATGCCCACGGAATTGAGGATATTGCCAATGCCCGTAACGGTGGTGCCGTCTTTGGAGGTGACGGAGACCGTATTTTTATTTTCTTCGGTGACATACAGCACCATGGCGCCGGGTTTCAGGCTGCCGTCATCCCGGTAGGCGCCCACGCCGGCCGTATAGCCGAAATGGGCAAAGCCGCTGCGGTCCTGAGCCTCCACCCGGATGCCGCTTTCGGTCAGGGTCCCCGCCGTGGTGGTGACAGTCAGGGTATAGGCGCCTGCCGGCAGGCCGGGGATATCCATGCGGACATGGCCGTCCTCTGTCCGGACCAGGTAGGTCAGATCCCGGTCATCCAGGGCGCCGGAGACGGGGCCGGTGTAGCGGACGGCGGTGATCTGGTCCTCACGGACGCCCTCCAATTTCGCCCAAAGTGTCTCGTTCCAACCGCCGGCCTCCGTGATTTCCGCCGCAGAAGCGGTCACGGGCAGCAGGCTCAGGGCCAGGCAGAGACACAAGATCAAGGATATGCCTCTCTTTCTCATAAAGATCCTCCTTTTTCTCAGTTATTGCAATCTTTTTTATACTATAACAGATATATTGCCGCAAAATCAACAAAAAGCAGCGAAATATCAAAATATTTATTCCTTTTTCGTCTGTGGAAGAATTTCAATTTGTGATTTTTTGGGGGCAGTCTCCGCGGCGTATATATTTCCATTTCTGTTTTGGGGTCATAAATACGGAAAATTCTTGCATTCCGCCGCTTCTATGGTATACTATAAAAAGTTATACAAGGAGGATGTTCTATGAGACGTTTTTTTGCGATCGTTATGACATTGGCCATTTTGCTGGCCATGACCGGCTGCGTACAGGACCCCGGCACCACCCCCACGGATCCCACGGTCCCTTCGTCCCCCACCGAGCCGGCCCCCACCACCCCCAGGGAGGAATACGTGGTGACCGATGTGGGCACCGCCAGCACCGTCGTTACCGGCAGCAGCAATGTATTCTACCATATTTTTGTCGGTTCCTTCTCCGATTCCAACGGTGACGGCATCGGCGACCTGCAGGGCATCATCAACCGGATGGACTACATCAACGACGGCGACCCCAATTCCGGCAAGAGTCTGGGCGTGGAAGGCATCTGGCTGAGTCCCATCTTCGTTTCCCCGTCCTACCACAAGTACGACACCAACGACTACTACACCATCGATCCCAAATTCGGCACCATGAAAGACCTGCAGCAGTTGATCGACCTGTGCCACGAACGGGGCGTAAAAATCATTCTGGACCTGGTGATCAATCACACCTCCCCCCGTCATGAGTGGTTCCGGAAATTTGTGGAGGCCCATCAGGCCGGCGATCCTTCGGACCCCTATTACAATTATTACACCTGGTATGACAGCCAGGCCGCCGGTGTGACCACCTACCCCATCAGCGGTACCAAACAGTTCTACGAAGGTAATTTCTCCTCCGATATGCCGGAACTGAATTTCGACAACATCCGGGTGCGGCAGGAAATTCTGGACGTATCCGCGTTTTATCTGGACATGGGCGTGGACGGCTTCCGTTTCGATGCCGCCAAGTATATCTACTACGGCAACGAGCCTGAAAATGTAAAATTCTGGAACTGGTATATGGAACAGCTTCGGCTGCTGAAGCCCGACATCTACACCGTCGCGGAGGTTTGGGACGGCGACGGCGCCACGATCCCCTATTTTTCCGCTACCAACTGCTTTAACTTCTCCATGTCCCAGGTCTCCGGCCGGATCGCCTCTGCGGCGAAGGGCGGCAACGTCAACACCTTCACCGGCTATGTGAAGACCTATATCGACTCCATCAAAATGCAGAACCCTAACGCTTCCATGGTAACGTTTATTGCCAACCACGATACGGACCGGGCCGCCGGTTACCTGACCACCGCCACCGGCCATGCCTATGTGGCTGCCAATCTGTCCATCCTTCTTCCCGGTTCCACCTTCATCTACTACGGTGAAGAGATCGGCATGCTGGGTTCCCGGGGCGGCGCCAACACCGACGCCAACCGGCGTCTGGCCATGCTGTGGGGCGACGGCGACCGCATCCGCAATCCCGAAGGTTCCACCTACAAGGCAGAGCAGATCAACGGCACCGTGGCGGATCAGCTGCCCGACGGGGACAGTCTGTATAACCACTACAAGAAGCTGATCATGATCCGCAAGGCCAATCCGGAGATCGCTTACGGTGAATTTGAACCCATCCGGACCGGCAATAAAGTCGGCGGGTTCCTGTCCACTTACGAGGGCAGCTCCGTTGCGGTGTTCCACAACACCACCACCGAGGCGGTGGCCCTGGATCTGGCCGCCCTGACCGACGTTTCCCTGGAGACCCTGGCCGCTGTGGTGGGTCTGGGCGGCGCCACCCTGGAAGGCACCACCCTGACCATCGAGGGGCAGACCAGCGTGGTCCTGCGGTAAATATACAGAACAACCGGGTGCATCGGAGGATGCACCCGGTAATTTTATATGTTAAAAGCGCCCGGCAGAGGAATGTTCCTCTGCCGGGCATCGTTGATCAATAGATCAGGTTCAGCTCGGTCTGGGGGTCGAAGAAATACATGACCTTGCCGGGGAAGGTCAGATGGATCGGCTTGCCGTTCTTCATCTGGGCGCGCTCCTCGTGGGTCAGGCCTACGGTGGGGATCCGGGCGATCAGCTTGTCGCCTTCGCCGGCCTTCACGTGCAGGTGCAGCTCGGAACCCATCATTTCGTTGACCAGGATGGTGCCGTTGATGG
>SVLA01000077.1 GCA_015068175.1 Oscillospiraceae bacterium | reverse complement strand
TATTCGTATCTTTTCTTCTGTTTTGATTTTCCTTCTCTTTGACATAAAATACCCCCATAAGAAACAGTTTTCTTTTTCACTGTCTCTTATGGGGGTAGCATATCAGAAGAATGGGCCGGGATCTTTTTGCTGCGATCGGCGCATATACCATCTTCTTTGGCAGCCGATGTTTATCGTGAATTCTCTTAACACCTTCGGCTTCTGATAGGGGATTAGAAAGTCGAATACTCTTGCAATTTCCGGTGCCTTCCTTTATTATGATATCAGAACATTTCGATCACAAGGAGCATGGACGATGTACGAAAAGATTTGGGATCACCACAAGATCGCCTACGGCGGCGACTACAATCCGGAGCAATGGGACGAAGCCACCTGGAAGGAAGATATGCGCCTTTTTAAGCTGGCGGGCATCGACACCCTGACGGTGAACATTTTCTCCTGGGCCAAACTGCAGCCGGCGGAGGATGTGTACGATTTTTCTCAGCTTGATAAGATCATGGCCCTTTGCCGGGACCATGGCATGAAGGTGGTGCTGGCTACCTCCACCGCCGCCCATCCGGCCTGGATGGCCAAGAAATACCCCGAGGTCACCCGGGTGGAGATCAACGGCATGAAGCGCAAGTACGGCGCCCGCCACAATTCCTGCCCCAACAGTCCGGTGTTCCGGAAATATTCCGCTGCCCTGGCGGAAAAACTGGCGGAGCGATACAGGCATTACGACAACATCATCGCCTGGCATATTTCCAACGAATACGGCGGAAGCTGTCATTGCGACAACTGCGCCGCCGCCTTCCGCAAGTGGCTGCAGAACCGCTACGGCACCATCGAAGCGGTGAATAAAGCCTGGAATTCCGCCTTTTGGTCCCATACCTTCTACGATTGGGACGAGATCGAGCCTTCCAGCTTCCTGACGGAGCAATTCGACGGGCGACACACCTGCTTCCAGGGCATTACGCTGGACTATACCCGCTTCAATTCCGACAGCATTTTGGAGTGCTACCTCCTGGAATCCAACGCGGTGAAGAAGCACACCCCCCGGATCCCTGTTACCACCAATTTCATGGAGACCTTCAAGGGCCTGGATTATCACCGCTGGGCCAAGCATATGGACCTGGTGTCCTGGGACTGCTACCCCGATTGGTACTATACCCCCGCCCGGATCGCCATGAATCACGAACTGATCCGGGGTTTGCAGCACGGCCGGCCCTTTGTGCTGATGGAGCAGAGCCCCGGCGTCACCAACTGGCGGCCCGTGAATCGGGTCAAGCGCCCCGGCGTCATGCGGCTGTGGAGCTACGAGGCGGTGGCTCACGGCGCCGACTCGGTGATGTTTTTCCAGATGCGGCGGTCCGTGGGCGCCTGCGAAAAGTACCACGGCGCCATCATTGAGCATGTGGGCAGCGAGCATACCCGGGTCTTCCGGGAGGCGGCGGCCCTGGGCGGTGAGCTTCAGCGGTTGGGGGACCGGCTGCTGGGCACCCGGACCCCGGCCCAGGTGGGCATTCTCTTCGATTGGGACAACTGGTGGGCGGTGGAGTATTCTTCCGGCCCCACCGACCGGCTCAAATACCTGGATGAGGTGTACAACTATTATTCCGCGCTGTACGGGCAGAATATCCCGGCGGATCTTTGCTCTGTAGAGGCGGATTTTTCCGAGTATAAGGTCCTTATCGCCCCGGTGCTGTATATGATCAAGCCGGGGGTGGATGAAAAACTGCGGCAGTTTGTGAAAAACGGCGGCACGCTGCTGACCACCTTCTTCTCCGGTTATGTGGACGAATCGGACATTGTGACCCTGGGGGGATATCCCGGGAAGCTCCGGGACATCCTGGGCATTTGGGTGGAAGAAACGGATGCTCTCCCGGAAGGTTATGTAAACCGCTTTACCTGGAACGGCCAAAGCCACGAAGCGCACCTGCTGTGCGATCTGCTCCACAGCGAGGGGGCCCGGGTGCTGGCCACTTATGAAGAGGATTTTTATGCCGGAATGCCGGCGCTGACCCGGAACGAATTCGGGGCAGGCCGGGCTTATTACATGGCCACCCGGCCCGCCGCCGCCGGCTATGCTGCCCTGGTGGGTCATTTGTGCCGGGAGCAGGGGGTACGGCCGGTGATGGAGACCCCGGAGGGGGTGGAAGCTACCATCCGCGAAAACAGCGAACACCGTTATCTGTTCCTGCTGAACCACAGCGGACAGACCCGGACCGTGACCGTGGACCGGGCAGGCACCGACCTGCTCAGCGGCCGCACCGTGGCCGCCGGTGAAACCTGTACCCTGGAACCCACCGCCGTCATGATCCTGGAATACTAAAATGAACAGGGCATCCCGATTTTGGGATGCCCTGATTTTGTTGCACGGTCAACTGTCGTGGCCGGTGGATTCACGCAGCACGAAATTGCAGTCGAATTGTTTGTACTCCGGGGTCTCTCCGTTCATTTCCGCGATCAGCGCAATGGCCACGGTGATGGCAATGTCCCGGGAAGGCATGCCCACGGAGCTGATGGAAGGATTGTACATTTCCGCCATGGAAATGTTGTCGAAACCGATGACCCACATGTCTTCCGGTACGGAAATGCCATGGGTGACCATATACTTGATAATGGCGGCAGCCAGGCTGTCGTTTTCGCAGATGACGGCATCGGGCAGGGGGGAGCGCTTGACCATCAACTGCGCGGCCCGGTAGCCCCAGTTCATGGAAAATCCGCCCCGGTACACACCGCATTGCATTTCCGGCGGCACCGTATTGGCATAACCGGCGAAACGGATATCGGAACTGGCGGATTTGTCGGTGCCGCCGACAAAGGAGATCCGCTGCCGGCCGTTGTCCATGAGGAACCGGCAGACATCGGTGATGCCTTGCTCCATGTTCACATGGATGGTATGGATCCCGTCGCCGTAGTGGGTACCGGATACCACCACAAGGGGACGGCCCAGAGCGGAGAGAATTTCGTGCAGATGCGTTACTATGGTGCTGTCGTCCGGGAAGACCACGACGACGCCGTCGTAATCGGCAAAATCCTCGGCAGTCATGGGGGGATCGGAAGAGGAGAGGGTATGCAGGGCCAGGGAATAGCCGGAAATGGCAAAATGGATACGCAGGAATTCGAAAAATTCCGCAAAGAAGGGCAGGGAAATGGGGGGCATAATGGCCTTGACAGCCATGGTCTTGCCATAACGCAGAGACCGGGCGGCCCGGGAGGGGACGTAATTCAGGCAGGCGATGGCTTCCTTGATCTGCCTGCGGTTCTGGGGGCGCACACTGTTCTCGTCTTTCAGGTATTTAGACACGCAGGATGCTGAAACACCGGCGTGTTTGGCCACATCTTTGATGGTTACCATAGGCGTTCCTCCTGTATCCACGGAATGTATCGATATAAACCAAACGATTTCTTTACCGTATTGTACATTTTTGACGAACTTTTGTCAAGTCTTACCAAAATCAGAGGGCCATAGTCCACAAAATAACAAAAAAATTATTCTGAACTCAATTGATATTGACAATGTGCAACGTTGCATGTTATATTTTGTATGTAAACTATACACAAAATATGGTGGAATACTATCCTAAAACGAGGAGGATGAACAATGCGCAGATCGAAGACAGCGAAGGCCATCGTTGCCGCGGCTTTGTGCCTGGAAATAGTGGGTTCCGCGGTTTTGCTGGGCGGATGTAACACGGAGGGGAACAAAATGACGTTGAAAAAACCGACGGATCTGACGGTGCCGGAGTACACCACCGCCATCGCGGAGGGGTATGAACTGGCCTATGATGACGGCCTGATCTATAATCCCATTTCCCGGGAGGCGGAGAAGGTCGGCACGCTGAATCAGTACGACGGCGCGCCTACCCGCAGGATGAAGATGAGCGGTAACGGCTTCACGGCGGAATTCAATATGCCCACCACCCTGGTGCCTTATTCCGCAGTACCTATTGATTATAAGATCACCAAGACCGGTGATATTGATTTCCCGCTGTCCATCGTAGCCACCGCCTTTGAGGAGAAGGACAGAGGCAACAACATTGATCAAATGTATGATCTGGCGGTGCCCGGCGAGGTGGCCATCAAGATCGAATACATGGGTTATGTGAAGGGTACCGTCAAGGAAGATCAGCGGCACATCATGACGCCGGATAACACCGATGATCCCGCAGAAGCCTATCCCAACTATGATCTGACGGACCTGGTTGCTTCCGGCACCGTTCAGAGCGGCGATGCCAACTGGCTGAAGTTCAAGTATACCAACACCGGCAACACCATTCTGGATGCGGAAGGCACCGGCGGTTTCGTTATTGAGCCGATCCTCTACCGCAAGAATCTGGATGGGTCTTACAGCCAGTTGGGCGGCCTGACCAATCAGTACATCCGGGAACTGACCTATGTTTACCCCGGTGAGACCCGGGAGTTTTGGATCTGCTTTGACTCCGGCATGTTCTCCGAACAGACCCCGGAAGGTTTGGGTATGCCCGTTGGCGATTACCGCATCGTATTCAATACATATTACCGTACAGAGTACGGTTACGAGCCCTATACCACCATGTGGGCCGGCCGTCTGATGCAGAGCGCCAATTATGAATTCTCCGTAAAGGAAGAAGCGGTCCAGACCGATCTGCCGGAAGTGAGCATCACTTCCGCGCCGGCGGCCCAGTCCAAGAACACCCGTTCCTGGCTCCATTACTTTGAAGAGTTCATGACCACTTATGAACAGTTCGCAACGGATCCCGGCACGGACGTGATCGAAGGCCGTATCTGGCTGCAGCCCGCCTCCTTTACGGAGCAGGTGGTCATCAAGGTCATCAGCGGCAAAGGTGAGACCCGGATTATCCGGGGCTCCTTCCCGGTGACCATGGATACGGATGCCATCAGCATTAACTACAATCCCAACAATATCAATGTGGTGGTCAACGACGAGGGCATTGCTTATCCCGCCATCTATGCCCAGGCCATGACCGCCATGCGGGCGAATTTCTCCACAAATCCCTACATTGCGGAAAGCATCGTGGAAGACCTGCTGGATATGCAGGCGGCCGGTGTCAATGTGGTAACCAACCAGGGTTGGTATTATATGTATGATGTGGCCGTTTCTTCCCAGACGCCCAATCTGGTGGAGGGCACCGTTCAGCGCCGGTCCAACCACAAGGGTGATGCCATCAAGTTTACCTTTGATGTGGCCCGCCGCCTGGGTATGAAGCTGGACGGTGTGGGTACCTTCTATTTCGGTTCTGCCCAGCTGCCCAACATTGTCCGCTGGATCAACGGTGAAAATTACCGCTACTCCATGGCCTACTCCGCAGAGTCGGATAAAGGCGACGAGGAAGTGCCTCTGGCTATGGCGGCGGCCCTGCTGTATCAGCGCAGCCGCTGGGGTGACAATTACTGGGTGGACGGCGCGGGTCTGACCCAATACTACACCGAAGACACCCGGGGCTACACCCGCCTGGAAATGGTGGGCCGCATGGCTATGGGCAAGGAAGAAAAGAAGATGTTCCAGGAGTGGCTGAAGGAGAAGTACGGCACCATCGATGCCCTGAACGCCGCCTGGGGTACCAAATACCGGGACTTTGACAAGATCGATCCCGAGGCTGGCCTGGTGAATCAGAACGTCATCGGCTTCATGGCCATCTATGATTACGACAGCGAGGTTACCGGCTTCAAGGATTGGTCCACCGCGGTCATCGATCTGGATATTTTCCGCACCGAACTGCGGATCAAGAATTACGAGGACACCATGGCCCTTGTACGGCAGCAGGATCCCAATGCGATGATGAACCTGCGGACGGAAGGCAGCAACATGGTGGTTCCCGGTCTGGATCCCGCCACTACCAATGCTCACTACCGTAACATTATTTATAATAACCTGCGCAACGGCACCATCCCCGAACTGATCGCCATGTCCGATGCTATCCGCTCCTACACCGACTATGTGGTGCTGCCCCTGACCCCCTCGGAAGTCAGCGAGATCACCAAGCTGTCTGTGGACAACGGCCTGATCCCCATGCTGCTGCCTCAGTTCAACAACATGCGCGACTACGTCATCAACGAAAAGTACGGCGAAGACTTCCAGGCGGAGTACAATCTGGCTCAGCCCCAGAAGGCGGCCCTGATCAAGTCCCTGGTGGCCGTGTTCCCCTGGTGGCAGGCCACTTATGAGGCCGGCGGCGTGCCCGGCATTCTGTGGCAGGACCTGGGCTGCGACGGCGTCGTGACCGAGACCCAGCAGAAGGAAATGGAATTCTTCAACGCGAAGATCCAGGAAATGATGTCTGATCCCGAAGTACAGAAGCAGGCAAAGATGGATCAGCCCTCCACCGGCGTGGAAGGTCTCTATTCCTACGAACCTGACTTTGTGGATTCCGTCATCGCAGAAGTTCAGAGAAAACGCAAGTAAGGAGAGATGTGTATGCGCAAACAATTTATGCGAACCGTTGCGCTGATCCTGCTGGCGCTGTGTCTGGCAGGCTGTGTAGCGCCGGCAGGCCCCACGGAACCGGCCACCCAGCCCCCGGCGGCAACAAATCCCGGCAATGCAACGGAACCCACTCGAGGAGGAGAACCTATGCCTGAAAAAACCGTTTATTACTGCGCGGTCGGTTCTGTGGACGAGACCGCGAAAACCGCCAAGGTCCTCTTCGGCAACGGCGAAGCAAAGACCATCCAGTGGGATGGCGATGCTCCCGTGGTGGGCGCCGTTAATCCCTTTGTCAAAAACGGCGATGTCTACACTGCCCAGCGGATCAAGACTTACCCCGTGTTCAGCGAGAGCTTCTCCACCCGGGATCCCGTGTATGCTTCCGGCCGCCAGAAGCGCTTCTGGTACTCCGAGATGTACTTTATGAATGAAGAATCCATCATCTTCGTCCGTTACAGCGATACGGAGTGGCGTGTGTTCAAGGGCAGAGAGGCCATGGCCTTCGATGCCTACACCAAGATCTATCTCTACGCTGAGACGGAACTGGATGGCCTGGCCAAGGTGGTCCGCTACGGCATGGTGGTAGGCAACTACGATGCCAAGGGCCAATGGCCCGCAGCCAACAAGGAAAATACCGCCTTCCTGGATCCCAACGGTGTGGGCTGGGACAGTGGCGATATTGACCTGTCCTGACAGGAAAGGAGCGGATGCGGAATGAAGAAAATGCTCAAAATTCTGTCTCTGTGCCTGGCGGTGGCGTTGATGCTGACCATGTTCGGCTGCCAGCCCGTCGCCCAACAGCAGCCTACCAATGGCAACGATCCCGGCGCAACCGGAGAAAAGGAGATCAATGAAGTGACCGGTCTGAAAGATAAGCCTGTAATTCTGTTCATGGGCGACTCCATCACCGATGGTGGCCGTACCAATTATAAAGACAAGACCTTCCTGGGCGCCAACCATCCCAAGATCGTGGCACAGAAGCTCCGTCAGCAGTTCAAAAATGAAGAATTCATCTTCTACAGCACCGGCGTTTCCGGTGATACGGTCCTGGACCAGTACTTCCGCCTGCAGGAAGACTGCTTCGATCTGAAGCCGGACTACATCATCATGCTGCTGGGCATCAACGATTGCTGGAGCGGTTACAAGGGCAAGGAAGCATTTACCAAGTCCTACCGCTTCCTGCTGGATGCCATGACGGCCAATACCGATGCCCAGATCATCCTGATCCAGCCCTACCTGCTGCCGGCGGACGATGCCATGCAGGCCAACTGTGTGATCCCCAGCGTCAATAACTATAAGACCTATGCCGATGAGATCGCCGATGTGGTCTGCACCATGGCTGCTGAGTACAAGCTGGATATCATCTACCTGGGTGAGATCCTGGAGCAGCAGCATGAGAAGGGCACCGCGTACATCGAGCTGGCTTCCGACGCCATCCATCCCACGGCGCTGGCTGCCACCATTCTGGCCGACCAGATCCTGATGAAGCTGGGCGTGAAAGGGTATACCCCTGCGTTTGCGGATTATGATACATCCGAAATCGCAGCAAAATACAACAATTAATTTAAGGAGGAACAAAAATGAAAAAGAACAACGTAAGCAAGTTCATCACCGTGATGCTGATCCTGGCAATGCTGGTCTCCGTCATTGCTGTCAGCGCCACTGCTGATGAAACCACCATCCCCGCCAGCGGCTATGCTGCCATTGGCATCGTGGATGCCGAGGCCCATAAGGCAGAAGTTCTGCTGGGCACCGGCGAACAGGGCACCGTGTATTTCAACGGCGCGGCCCCTGCATCCGGCGCTGTTTACAGCTACACCCGCGATGCCAACAATCTGTACACCTTTACCACCCCCTCTGCCAACCACGGCTACAACAACCAGTTGGGCGATATCGGCTGGAATCTTTACTATACCCCCGATGGCTGGCTTTGGCCCGGCAACGGTGAAATATTCTTCCCCGACGGCAATCCCATCTTTGTTCGTTTTGGCAATGACGGCTGGGCACTAACTACCATCTTTGACTTTGTGCAGAATAACGGTGCTGTGTGGGTTTATGCCTATCTGCTGGATGTTACTGTCAGAGATGCCAACGCCAACTACTGGAATGCTGCGGCCATCGTCGTCGGCGGCTACAACAACGGCACCATCGATACCTCCAACTACGATGTCACTTTCAAAAATCTGACGGCTACCAACTCCCTGGCTGCTTTCACCACTTCCCTCCATGCGAATGTCAACACCGATGCCATGATCCTGGAGACCGGCTACGCCGCCATCGGCGCAGTGGATGCGGCCAACTCCTACGTCGAGATCCTGAAGGGCACCGGCGAGCAGGGCTTCGTTATCTATGAAGGCACCGCCCCCACCACCGGTGGCGTGTACCGCTACAGCAGAAATGCCAGCAATGTTTACACCTTCGAGCTGCCTGTGGCCAACCATGGCAATTCCAATACCGCTGATGCTTCCGCAGGCGCTTGGCCCACCTGGATGAGCGCTGAATATGGCGGCTACATGTGGGATGGCGCCTTGAATCACTACTGGCCCAGCGCTTCCACCCCCTTCTTTGTCCATACCTCTGCCAATACCTGGGTCGTGACCGACCTGTCCTGCCTGGTCACCGATAACGGCGCTACTTACAGAATGACCTACCAGTTGGATGTTACCGTCCGCGACGCCTCCGTCAACTACTACAACACCGCAGCCGTTGTTTTCGGCGGCCTGAATGCTGATGGCTCCGTGGATACCACCGGTATCGACAGCCTGAATCTGCCGATGGCGGCGGGAATCGCAATGTACGAATTCACAAAACACGATTGGAATTAACGGAGAATCAACATGTACAGCTTCAAAATCAAAACCGCCGACGGCATCCGCTGTGTCGACGCGGTGATCGAAACAAACGGCGGCGTTATGTGTGCAGTCCTTCCGGCAGCCGAATGTGCGGCGGCGGAGTGGGTGGAGTTTATCATCCACGAGAACACCATCCGTGCGGGCGATGAGGGATGGTTTTTATTGCTCGGCGGTCACCTCGACTGCCCGAACAAGGACTTCGGCA
>SVLA01000076.1 GCA_015068175.1 Oscillospiraceae bacterium | reverse complement strand
CGTTTTATCGTGGTCAGGCGCCACGGCCCGCTATTCCAGCCTCACTACCCCCGTCGAAACCAGTACGGCCCCGTATGAGGCGGTGGGATGGCTGGCATCCCACCTTGTTATTAGAATCTCCCGTAAGGATCCGGCAGTTTTTTGGGTTCCGGATAGGTCTGGCCGTGGGTGTCCACGGTAATGGAAGCGATCTTCTGCTCGCTGATGGGCCGATCCTGGGGACCGGTCTTGGTGGCCGCGATGGCGTCCACCACTTCCATGCCGGAAGTGACCTTGCCGAAGGCGGCATACTGGCCATCCAGGTGCCGCGCATCCTGGTGCATGATGAAGAACTGGGAACCGGCGGAATTGGGGGAAGAGGAGCGGGCCATGCTCAGCACGCCGCGCTTGTGCTTCAGGTCGTTCTTCACGCCGTTGAAGATAAACTCGCCCTTGATGCAGTAGCCGGGACCGCCCATGCCGGTGCCGTCGGGGCAGCCGCCCTGGATCATGAAACCGGAGATGACCCGGTGGAAGATCAGACCGTCATAGTAGTTATGATTGGCCAGATCAATGAAGTTATACACGCTCTGGGGGGCCTTGTCGGGATACAGCTCGCCTTCGATGACGCCGCCGTTGGCCATGGTGATCTTAAACGTAGGATTTGCCATAATCAGTACCTCTCTTTCATCGCCCGCTGGATCTGACGCTTGGCGTCGGCCACAGCCGCGGCTTCTCGTTTGTCATAAAGTTTTTTGCCCTTACACAGGCCGATCTTCACCTTTACCCGGCTGCCTTTGAGATACACGGACAGAGGGATCAGGGAATAGCCGTCCTGCTTGACCTTGCCGTACAGCCGCATGATCTCCCGGCGATGCATCAGCAGCCGGCGGGGTCTGCGGGGATCCACATTGAAGCGGTTTCCGTGGTCATAGGGAGAGATGTGCATCTGATTGACGATGAGTTCGCCATTTTTGATGCCGCACCAGGCATCCTTCAGGTTCAGGTTGCCCGCCCGGACGGATTTGACTTCCGTGCCCACCAGCTCGATACCGGCTTCGTATTCTTCTTCGATGAAATATTCATGCCGGGCCTCCCGGTTGGTGGCGATCACTTTGATCGATGCTTTATCCAATGGCGCACCTCCTTGTCCTTAAAAATGCTTCCATGTCATTATAACACGTCTGTCAAGTAACTAAAACGCACATCCCGTCGATTTTTCGCAGGAATTATACCTCAGTCAGCAAAAATTCTTCCAATTCCGCCGGGGTATCAAAGCGATAGTCGCACAATGCTTCCATTTCCCGGCAGATCTCCGGGAAATCTATTCTGCCCCAGCCGGCAAAGGCAATGGGGCACCCGCCCGCCCGGGCCATGGATACGGCGAATTTCATATCGTCCACCATCAGCAGTTGCTGGGGTTCCAGGTCATAGAGCCGGCAGATCTCATGAATAGCGTAGGGGTCGGGTTTCCGCAGTTCCTCCGGCAGATCCCAGCCGAAGATCCGGTCCGGTTCCAACCCCAGACGTGTGCGGTAATCCCGCAGGATGTTTTCGCTGGCGGACATGGACGACACGCAGATCAGACCGCCGGCGGCCCGATACCGCGCCAGCAACTGCCGGATGCCATCGAATGCTTCGGGAATGTGATTCCTGGCATATTCCTTCCAGAACAGGTATTCTTCATGGAGTTCTCCGTCGGTAAATCCAAACCGCTCCCGGCACATTTCCACAAAGGGTTTCTTGCTGCATCCGGCCACATATTCCTCCAGGGTGATGGTCATGCCGGGCCGGTATTGCTCCAGAAAACGGCAGAAGCAGGGGTAATTGACGGTGGCTTCACTTTGGACCACGGTATCGTCATGGTCCAGGACCAGGCAGGGAAACCGTAACATATGCATTGCTCCTTTGGTGAGGGCCGGCAGGGAAGTGGTGCGGCCCATCCTTTTGACCGATTATAGCAAATTTTCCCGTCCCTGGCAACCATAAATTCCTCTTGCTAATTGCGAACGAATGTGCTATAATAAATGCGAACAAAAACAAAAGGGGGTGTCCTTCATGGTGCGCAATCAGCCGGTGGATGTGATCTCCGTGTGCAGCGCCTGCGGGGACATCCGCCCCCTGCGTTTGCGGATGGAAGACGAACAGCATCAGCTTCTGCGGGTGGATATTGAAGAGATTATCAGCATGAAGCCGGTGCAATTTGTGGGTATTGAGGCGCAGATCTTTCTGTGCCGGGCCACTGTAGAGGGGAAAGAGTGGCTGTTTGAGTTGAAATATACCATCCGCACCCATAGCTGGTGTCTGTACAGGAGGATCTACTGATGGCTGAACGGATCGTTTTTCATGTCGATGCCAACTCCGCTTTTCTGAGCTGGTCGGCTGCCTATCGGGTCAAGGTTTTGGGGGAGACGGAGGACCTGCGGGATGTGCCTTCGGTGGTGGCCGGGGACAAGGAATCCCGCCACAGCATCATCCTGGCCAAATCCGGCCCGGCCAAGAAATACGGCATCCAAACCGGCGAACCCTTGTTTATGGCCCTGGAAAAATGCCCGGACCTGCGGATCCTCCAGCCGGATTATCCGCTGTATGTGGAGTGCAGCCGCCATTTTGTGGCCATTTTGAAGGAATTCAGCCCCTGCGTGCAGCAGTATTCCATCGACGAAGCCTGGGTGGATATGACCGGCACGGAACGTCTTTGGGGACCGCCCCGTCTGGCGGCGGAAAAAATGCGTCAGCGGATCAACGAGGAACTGGGATTCACCGTGAACATCGGCATTTCCTCCAATAAACTGCTGGCAAAAATGGCCGGGGATTTCGAAAAACCCAACAAGATCCACACCCTCTTCCCCTGGGAGATGGCGGAAAAATTTTGGCCCCTGCCGGTTCGGGACCTGTTCCTGGTGGGGGGCGCCACGGAGCAAAAACTGAAACTGCTGGGCATCTGTACCATCGGCGATCTGGCCAAGGCGGAACCGGCCCTGCTGAAGCGGCGGTTGGGCAAGCATGGGGAGACCATTTGGCACTTCGCCAACGGCCGCAATGCCGAAGCGGTGACCCCGGAACCGGCGGAAGCCAAAGGTTACGGCAATTCGGTCACCACGCCCCGGGATGTGGTGACCCATGAGCAGGCCCACCAGGTGTTGCTGAGCCTTTGTGAGACCGTGGCCAGCCGGATGCGGAAAGACGGCAAATGCGGCAGCTGCATCAGCGTCCATCTGCGGACCGATGCCTTTGCCCACTTTTCCCACCAGGCCATGCTGCCCGGCGCCACCAATATCACCTCCGAGATCTTCGAGGCGGCCTGCCGTGTCTTTGACGAAGCCTGGGATGGGGTTACGGCGCTGCGGCAGCTCGGTGTCCAGATGACCCGTCTCAGCGGCCAGCCCTATCAGCAGTATGATCTGTTTTCCGGCATGACTCCGGCCCAATACGAACGGAAACTGAAGCTGGATGAGACCGTGGATGCCCTCCGGGACAAATTTGGGGAGGATATCCTCCGCCGGGGCAAATTTGCAGACAAACCGGGCCAGCATATGGCCGGCGGCCTGGACAAGGCCCGCCGCACCGGCATCACCAAACCTATCCCCGATGAATTTCAGGTAGAAATCCCGGAGGATGTGTAGTATAGTAATGTAAATTGTTGTTTACTGTAGCAGTAGCAATTACACAAAGTGCTGTCATCCCGACCAAGGCGAAGCCGCGTGGAGGGATCTTGGCACCGCTTTACTGCAATCAGGAACGAAATGCGAAGATCCCTCGACGCCCTTCGGTCGCTCGGGATGACAGCGTTTTTTGTTTTCACGCTGTGCTAAACAACAATTTATCTCACCAAGGGAGAAGTCCTTATGTCCTACGTTACATTTTACCGGGGGGATCCCAACGCCCCCAAACCCAATATGCCCACCCGGTTGGGCGCCAATGCTATCATCACCTACGACGGCAAACTCCTTCTGGAAAAACGCCGGGATTCCGACTCCTGGGGCCTGCCCGGGGGCGGGACCAAAAAGACGGAGACCGCACGGGAGACCATTGCCCGGGAAATATATGAAGAACTGGGCCTGCGGATCCACAAAGACCGTTTCAGCAAGCTGGCCGTCTATGGCGAGCCCGGCCGCATTGCCGCCTATCGGGACGGCAGTGTCTGGCAAATGGTCATTGTGGTGTACGGTCTGGAACTGACCGAAGAACCCCATCTGCGCATCAGCGCAGAATCCAAGGACCTCCGGTTCTTTACGAAAGAGGAAGTCCGCCGCCTCCATATCCCCGTCACTCATTCCGATATTGTGGAGGAACAATTTCTGAATAAATACCCCTGAAGATGAATATTTCACCGCCATATGCAAAAAATTCATTTTATACTTGTATATTCATAATTTTTATGCTATGATACCAGCACGAAATTGAGGGCTGCAGCCCTGATTCCATGGAAGATTGGATATGTAATGGTGGAAATTCTAGATAAGATCAACGGTCATGACGACCTGGTCCAATTGAATGATGCGCAGCGGCGGACCCTCTGCCGGGAGATCCGTCAGACCCTGGTGGATAATATTTCCCGTACCGGCGGCCACCTGGCCTCCAACCTGGGTGTGGTGGAGCTGACCGTTGCCATTGAAACCGTATTTGATACAGCCACCGACCGCCTGGTATTTGATGTGGGTCATCAGTCTTATGTCCATAAGCTGCTGACCGGACGCCAGGCGGATTTTGCCCGTCTGCGGCAATTCGGCGGCATCGCCGGATTCCCCAAACCCTCGGAAAGTAATACCGACGCCTTTGTAGCCGGCCATGCCTCCAGCGCCGTGTCCATTGCGCTGGGTATGGCCCGGGCCAGAACATTGCAGGGCAAGGACCATCAGATCATTGCTCTGGTGGGGGACGGCGCGGCCACCGGCGGCATGGTCTATGAGGGCCTCAACGATGCCGGCGACAGCCGGGAACCCATGATCGTGATCCTGAATGACAATGAAATGTCCATTGACCGCAATGTCGGCGGCATGGCCAGCCATCTGTCCCGGCTCCGCAGCGGCGTCAAATACCTGGATGCCAAGGACCAATATCGGCGGTTCCTTGCCCGGGTTCCCGGCGGTAAGACCATCCACAAGCTCACCAGCCGGCTGAAAAACCGGATCAAGAGGTTCCTGATCCCTGGCACCATCTTTGAAAATATGGGCTTTACCTATTTCGGACCCGTGGACGGCCACGACGTCAATGAGCTGATCAGCCTTTTGACCGTTTGTAAAGAGATGCGCGAGCCGGTGCTGATCCATGTACTGACCCAGAAGGGCCGCGGCTATTCCTTTGCAGAAGATGACCCTTCCAAGTTCCACGGCATCGGCAAATTCGACCCGGACACGGGCAGATCCGTCCGCTCCGCAGGGGAGAGTTTCTCTGATGTCTTCGGCCGTACAATGGTGGAATTGGGGGGCGAATGCAAGGATCTCTGCGCCATTACCGCGGCCATGCCCGGCGGCACCGGCCTGCTGCCTTTTAAGGAACAGTACCCGGATCGCCTCTTTGATGTGGGCATCGCGGAAGAGCATGCTGTGTCCATGGCCGGCGGCCTGGCGAAAGCGGGGATGGTCCCGGTGGTGGCGCTCTATTCCACCTTCCTTCAGCGGTCTTATGATCAGATCCTCCAGGATATTGGCTTGCTCCGGCTCCATGTGGTCCTGGCGGTGGATCGGGCCGGCCTGGTGGGTGATGACGGAGAGACCCATCACGGCGTATTCGACACCGGCTTCCTCCGCCATATTCCCGGCCTGACCCTCCTGGCGCCTGCCAGCGGTCCGGAATTGGAACAGATGCTCCGCTGGGCGGTGTTGAAATGCGATGGCCCCGTGGCCCTCCGTTACCCCCGTGGTGGCAACGGCCCATACACGGAGAATGCCTGGGATCCGCATTCCTGTGTGACCGCACACCGCAAGGGCAGCGACGGCGCCATCCTCACCTACGGTACCCTGGTCAATAATGCCCTGGAAGCGGCTGAACTTCTTGCCCAGGAGGGGCTGCAGATCGCGGTGATCCGCCTGACAAGGTTGACGGACCTTGATCCCGCCGAACTTTCCGCTGCCCTCAGCAGCGCGGAGACCGTGCTGATCCCGGAAGAGGCCATGTCCCAGACCGCTATGGCCCATGATATTGCATGGCTCCTGCCGGAAAAGAACTTTGTATCCGTAAACCTGGGCCCCGGCTATGTGACCCATGGCTCCGTAAATGAACTGCAGGCCGCCCATGGCCTGAACAGCCGCGCCCTGGCTGAAAAAATGAAGGAGGTCCTTCATCGTGAAGATTAAAAAGCGTTTGGATGTGCTGCTGGTGGAGCAGCTCTATGCCGATACCCGCAGTAAGGCCCAGGCCATCATCATGGCCGGCCAGGTCTATGTCAACGGCCAGAAGGCGGACAAACCCGGTACTTCCTATGAAGAGACCGTCCAGATCGAGGTCCGTGGCGCCGTCTGTCCCTATGTCAGCCGGGGCGGCCTGAAGCTGGAAAAGGCCCTCCGTGATTTCGGTGTCAACCCGGAAGGCTATGTCTGCAGCGATTCCGGCGCTTCCACCGGCGGCTTTACCGATTGCCTGCTCCAGCAGGGGGCCAAAAAGGTATTCGCCATTGACGTGGGCTACGGCCAACTGGACTGGAAGATCCGTTCCGATGAACGGGTGGTGGTCATGGAGCGGACCAATATCCGCTATGTGACCCCGACGGACCTGGGGGAACCCCTGGACTTGTCCGTCATCGACGTCAGCTTCATCGGCCTGGAGATCGTTCTGCCGGCTATTAAGGCCCTGCTGAAGCCGGACTGCGGTCAAGTCCTCTGCCTGATCAAGCCACAGTTTGAAGCCGGCAAGGAAAATGTGGGCAAAAAGGGCGTGGTCCGGGATCCTGCCGTCCATAAAATGGTCCTGGACAACTTTGTTGCCCTGACCAATACCCTGGGCTTTACCATCCTGGGTCTGACCTTCTCGCCCGTGAAGGGCCCGGAGGGCAATATCGAATTCCTCGGCCACCTGACTCTGGCGGATGTGCCCGGCGTGGAGCCGGACACCGCTGCCGTGGTGAAGGCTGCTCATGATACATTGAAGGGGTGAGACCATGAAAAGAGTGATTCTGACACCCAATCCCTATCGGGATAAGAATTTCCAAACCGTCCGCACTACCCAAAAGATCCTCAGCGAAGTGGGCATCGAGACCCGTATTTGCCTGCCCTTTGAGGTGGACCGGACATATGAACTGCCCAAGGACCTGCGGTTTTCCAATTTGGACCGGGAACTGCGCAGTGCCGATATGATCATCTGCTTCGGCGGTGACGGCACCATCCTCCATATGGCCAAGACTGCCACCCGGGCCGGATTGCCCATCCTGGGCGTCAATATCGGCACCATGGGCTTCATTGCGGAGCTGGAAAATACTGAGCTGGAGCAACTGCGGCGTCTGGCCGCCGATGATTATTCCATCGACAAGCGAATGATGCTGGATGTGACCGTCCGGCGGGAACGGGACATCATTTTCCACGACATCTGCCTTAACGATGTGGTGGTCACCAAGGGCGCCATCGCCCGGATTGTCCACCTGAGTGTGGAGTGTGACGGTGTCCAGGCCCTGGAATGCGGCGGCGACGGTGTCATCGTTGCCACCCCCACCGGCTCCACCGCATACAGCCTTTCTGCCGGCGGCCCCATTGTGGAGCCGGATGCCCGCAGTATTCTGGTAAACCCCATCTGCGCCCATGATATCGTCAGCCGCTGTATCGTTACCTCGGACAAGCGGGTCATTACCGTGGGCCTGAGCAAAAACGCAAAGCGGAATGCCTTCCTCAGCGTGGACGGCGGCAAAGCGGTCCGCATGAATATGGGAGATGTGGCGATCATCAAGCGCTCCCATCTGGATACCAAGCTGGTCCGGCTGAAGGACCGGAGCTTCTTTGATGTTGTGAATACCAAATTTCGGAATACGTATTGAGGTGCCCTATGAAAAGTCAACGCCAAGCAAAGATCATGGAGATCATTACCAATAAAAACGTAGAGACCCAGGAACAGCTTCTGCAGGAACTGCAGAGCGCCGGTTTCAACAGTACCCAGGCCACCATTTCCCGTGACATCAAGGAACTGCGGATCGTCAAGGAACTGACCAGCTTCGGTACATACCGCTATACAGCCGTAACGGACGAACTGGGCGGTACCTTCTCCAGTAAGCTGAACACCATCTTCCGGGAGTGCATCACCCGGTTCGACTATGCCCGCAATATCATCGTCATCCATACCCTGCCGGGCCTGGCCTCTGCGGCCGCCTCGGCCATCGACGCCATGAATATGAGCGTGGTCCTGGGTACCATTGCCGGTGATGACACGGTGTTTATTGTTATGCGGGACGACAACTCCGCCTCCGCCTTTGTCGGAGAGATCCGCAATCTGCTGAACTGAAAGGGGGAGAGCGCCTATGCTGAGTCTTCTGCACATTGAGAATATTGCGGTCATTGAGCGCTCCGACATCTCCTTTGACCGCGGCTTCAATGTTCTGACCGGTGAGACCGGCGCCGGTAAATCCATCGTTATCGATGCCATTTCTGCCATTCTGGGCGAACGGGCCTACCGGGATATGATCCGTACCGGGTCCGCAAAGGCTTCTGTCCGGGCGGTATTTACTGATGTGCCACAGTACGCCTGGTTTGAAAATTACGGGGTCCCTTACGATCCCGAAGTCATCGTCCAGCGGGACATCCACCTGGACGGAAAAAATGTCTGCCGGGTGAACGGGACTTTGGTCACCGTGGCTGTCCTGCGGGAATTGGGCATCCAGCTCATCAATATCCACGGTCAGCACGACTCTGCCGCCCTGTTTGACGAGGCAAATCACCTGAAATACCTGGATGAATTTGCGGAGAATCAGGCTTTGCGGACGGAATATGCCCAGCGCTATGAGAAAGTTGCCCAGTTGCGCTGCCAGATCCAGGACCTGACCATGGACGAGAGTGAGAAACTGCGCCGCATGGAGACACTCAAATACCAGATCGCGGAGATCGAAAAAGCCGACCTCCAGCCGGGGGAGGATGAGACCCTGGAAAACAGACGGAAGGTCCTGCAGAATGCGGAAAAGATCGCCGGCGCCATGGCCGACGCCGTGGAAAATCTCTACGGCGGTGACGATTCCGACGGCGCCGCCGCCATGCTCTCTGCCGCGGAACGGGCATTGGCCCGGATCGCCAAATTTGATGATTCCATCGCCTCCCTCCACGAGAAGGTGGCCGACCTGATGTATCAGGTCCAGGATGCGGCGGAATTGGCCCGGGATGCCCTGGATGACATGAGCTATTCCGAGCGGGAATTGGATGAGATCGAGTCCCGGCTGGACGTGATCCACAAACTTCGCCGGAAATACGGCGCTACCTGCCAGGATATCCTGGCCTACCTGGATCGGGCAAAGCAGGAACTGGATGAGATCGAATTTGCCGATGACCACCTGGAACGGCTGAAAGGGAAGCTGCATAAGGCCGAGAAGGCGGCATGGGATGCGGCTTATGTCCTCCGGGATGACCGTATGGCCGCTGCGGAGAAGCTCTCTGCCCGGATCCTGACGGAACTGGCTCAGTTGGACATGCCCCGGGTCCGGTTCGTGTGCAATTTCACGGAATTGGAATTGACCCCCATCGGTGCCGATGCCGTGGCATTTTATATGTCCGCCAACGCCGGCGAGGCCCTGAA
>SVLA01000075.1 GCA_015068175.1 Oscillospiraceae bacterium | reverse complement strand
CTAACCGCAGTTAGCAAAAAGGCCGCACATTTTATCCTGTTTGTCAAGTATAATTTTGAAAATTGTTGCAAAAAACTGGGGCCCGCATTTCTGCGAGTCCCAGCCTTTCTTAACTTAGTGACATTGGGGTCGTGACCCTCCCTATTTTTCCGTCAATGCAAAATTTGTTCTTTACCTTTTCGCACAAATGCGCTACAATAGTCCTGATGATCAATACATTAGGAGCCAATATGACAGAGAATTTTGAAAGCCGCTTTATGGCGGCCCGCCGGGCCTACATCGCGGCCCAGTTTTCGAATCTGAATAATATGCAGCAGGAAGCGGTACTGACCACCGAAGGCCCCCTGCTGCTTCTGGCCGGTGCCGGCAGCGGCAAAACCACGGTGCTGATCCACCGGATCGCCAATATTCTCCGCTTCGGCAGCGGAAGCGACAGCACCTATGTTCCGGAGGACATGACGGAAGAGGATCTTCAGTTCCTGGAAAACCTGCCGGATCCCATGACGGATCACGACTGCCGCCGGGCAGAATTCCTCTGCGGTGTGGAGGTGCCCAATCCCTGGAATATCATCGCCATCACCTTTACCAACAAAGCCGCCGGAGAACTGAAGGAACGTCTGGAGCATATGCTGGGGGATATGGGCCGGGATATCTGGGCTATGACCTTCCATTCCGCCTGCTGCCGCATCCTCCGCCGGGATATTGAGCGTCTGGGTTATGACAAGCATTTCACCATCTACGATACCGCCGATTCCGAGCGCCTCATGCGGGAGATCTGCAAGGACATGAACCTGGATGACAAGGTATTTCCTTATCGGTCCATCCTGAACGTCATCAGCAAGGAAAAGGATAAAATGGTATCCCCGGAGCAACTGCTGGACTTTGCCTATGACCGAAATGATATCCGTATGGTCACCATGGCCAAGGCCTACCGCCGTTACCAGGAGAAGCTGAAGGAAAACAACGCGGTGGACTTTGATGACATTATTCTGCTCACCGTGAAGCTTCTGCAGCAGCATGAGGATCTGCGAACTTTTTACCAGCGAAAATTCCGCTACGTCCTGGTGGACGAGTATCAGGACACCAACCATCTGCAATATCTGCTCACCAGCCTTTTGGCCGGCGGCTATGAAAATATCTGCGTGGTGGGCGATGATGACCAGTCCATTTACCGCTTCCGCGGCGCCACCATTGCCAATATTCTGGATTTTGAGAAACAGTACCGGGGCGCCCGGGTGATCCGGCTGGAACAAAATTACCGCTCCACCCAGTCCATCCTCAACGCCGCCAACGCGGTCATCGCCCATAATGTGGGCCGCAAGGGCAAGCGGCTGTGGACCGCCAACGGAGGGGGAGACCCCATCGTTGTCTACGAAGCCGCCGATGAATCCGGGGAAGCCAACTACATCGCCGGTCAGATCATCCGGGGTACCCGGGGCAAGAATTTCCGGGACTACGCCATTCTTTACCGCACCAATGCCCAGTCCAACGCCATCGAATATGCCTTCAAACGAAACGGCATCCCGTACCGCATCATCGGCGGCACCCGGTTCTTTGACCGGGCGGAAGTGAAGGATATGCTGGCTTATCTGTGTGTCATCAATAACCGGGCCGACGATCTGCGGCTGAGCCGCATCATCAACAACCCGCCCCGGGGCCTGGGCGAAAAGTCGCTTCTTGAGGCATATCGCCTTGCCGCCGCGGAGCAGAAGCCGGTGTATGAGGTCATCTCCCATCCCGATGAATACGGCCCTCTGCAGAAAAATGCGGAAAAGTTCCGCCGGTTCACCAACATCATCGAGAGCCTGGACCAAATGCTGGCGGCAGGCATGGCCCTGCCGGATTTTTACGAAGAACTGCTGATCCGCAGCGGTTATGTGGATATGCTGCAGAAGAAGGATACGGAAGAAAACAAGACCCGTCTGGAGAACGTACGGGAATTGAAATCCAGCATCCTGGCCTATATGGAAAACACCGACGAACCCACCCTGGCCGGGTTCCTGGAAGAGATCGCGCTGTATACGGACATCGAGCAATACGATGCTTCCGACGATGCGGTGGTCATGATGACCATGCATGCCAGTAAGGGCCTGGAATTCCCCCATGTGTTCCTGGTGGGTTTCGAGGACGGTCTGTTCCCCGGAATGCGCTGTATCGGCGACCACGAAGAAATGGAAGAGGAGCGGCGGCTGTGCTATGTGGCCATCACCCGGGCGAAAAAGACCCTGACCATCACCTACGCCCGTCAGCGGATGCTCTACGGCCGTACCAATGCGGCCATGGTCTCCCGGTTCGTCAAGGAGCTGCCCCAGAACGACATCCTGCGCAAGTCCACATCGGAGCCCCGGCGGACTTCCACCTGGGAAATCCCGTCTTACCGTCCACAGACATCGCCCTCCGAACTTTCACGCCGCGCTGCGCCCGACCCCCAGACACCCAAGCTGGACCTGCGGAAAGGGGATATGGTGGAGCATACGGCCTTCGGACGGGGCATGGTCCTTTCCGTTCTGCCCATGGGCGGCGATGCCCTGCTGGAGATCGCCTTTGACCGCCTGGGCACCAAAAAACTCATGGCGAAAACGGCTTCCGCCCACATGAAAAAGGTCTGATCCCCGTCTGCGGCGCATAGGATTTCCGGAGGTGATCCTATGCGAAATTTCCGCAGAGCGCTGATCCGCTGGCTGTGCCTGATCCTGACCGTGTCGCTGGTGCTGTTGGGTCTGTTCCGGAGCCGGTATACCGACACCATCTGTACCCTGGCCCAGACCCAGGTGCAAAATGCCACATCGGATCTGATCAATGATGCCATCGACAAGCAGATCGCATCGGGTCAGATCCAGTATGACCGCATCGTCTACTTTGAAAAGGACCTGGATGGCCGCATTACCGCGCTGAAAACCAACATGAGCGAGGTCAACCGCCTGAAAACCGCCATTTTGAACATCATCAACGACGAGATCCTGGCCATGGATACAAGCGCCCTGGGGATCCCCCTTGGGAATCTGATCCTGCCGGAATTTCTGTCGGACCGGGGCCCGGAGATCCCCGTACACATCCTCTCCATCCGCAATTCGGACGGCGCCTTTACCAGTGCCTTTTCCGAGGCGGGCATCAACCAGACCCTTCACAAGCTGACCATGGAAGTCAGCGTGGATGTGGCCATCCTGGTCCTGGGAAAGACCCTGAGTTTTACCGTTGCCAGCCAGGTGGTGGTGGCTGAAACCATCATTGTGGGCCGTGTGCCCGATACTTTACTACAGACCGGAGGATCCTGATGGAAGCAAAACAGAGAATCGACGAACTGACGGCCCTGCTGACGGAGGCCAACTACCGCTATTACGTTTTGGACGATCCCACCATGCCGGACTTTGAATATGACCGCCTCCTGCGGGAATTGGAGACCCTGGAAGCCGCCAATCCCCAGTGGATCCGTCCCGATTCTCCCACCCAGCGGGTGGGCGGCATGGCCCTGAGCAAATTCGAAAAATATACCCACCCCGTGGCGCTGATGAGCCTGCAGGACGTTTTTTCCACAGAAGAACTGACGGAGTTCCTGGAAAAGACTCTGACGGCCTATCCCGATGCCGCTTTCTCCGTGGAACCGAAGATCGACGGCCTTTCCGTGGCATTGGAATACGAAAACGGCGTTTTCGTCCGGGGCGCCACCCGCGGTGACGGCGTCACCGGCGAGGACGTGACCGAAAACCTAAAGACTATCCGCTCCATTCCCATGATCCTGGAGGGCGCCCCTGCGCGGCTCATCGTCCGGGGCGAGGTCTTTATGCCCAAGGCCAGCTTCCATGCCCTGAATCAGCGCCAGGAAGCGGAAGGGAAGACCCTGTTCGCCAATCCCCGGAACGCCGCCGCCGGCTCTTTACGGCAGCTCGATCCCAAGATCGCCGCCAGCCGCGGTTTGGATATCTATATTTTCAACGTCCAGTTGGCCGAAGGTGTCACGTTTACTACCCACGGCCAGTCCCTGAAATTCCTGCAGGAACTTCGTTTCAAGGTAGCGCCCCATAAGATCCTCCGCTCCGCCCAGCAGATCGTTGCGGAGGTGGCCGCCATCAACGAACACCGGGAATTGCTGACCTGCGACATTGACGGCGCCGTCATTAAAGTGGATGATCTGACCCAGCGGGAAGAAATGGGCATGACCGCCAAATTCCCCAAGTGGGCCGTGGCCTATAAATACCCCCCGGAGATCAAACCCACCGTGGTGGAGGATATTGTGGTCCAGGTGGGCCGCACCGGTGTCCTGACGCCCAAGGCGGTGGTCCGCCCGGTCCGCCTGGCCGGCACAACCGTGACCAACGCCACCCTCCACAATCAGGACTTCATCACGGAGCGGGATATTCGTATCGGTGATACGGTCCTGATCCGCAAGGCCGGTGAGATTATCCCGGAGATCCTGGAAGTGGATCTTTCCAAACGTCCCCGGGGTGCGGCTACCTATTTGCTGCCCGACCGTTGCCCCGTCTGCGGCGCCCCTACCCAAAAAGATCCGGAAGGAGCCTTGTCCGCTGCACCGGCGCCCAATGCCCGGCCCAGCTCAGCCGGAATATTGCCCACTTCGTCAGCCGAGATGCCATGGATATCGAAGGTCTGGGCGGCGCCATTGTGGATACCCTTATCGAAAAGGGGTTCGTCACATCTCCGGCTGACATCTATTATCTGACCCTGGACCAGCTCAAAAGCCTCTGGCAAAGTGGCGCCAAGGCCGCCCAAAAACTGCTGGATGCCATCGAACAGAGTAAACAGCAGGACCTCAGCCGCCTGATCTATGCCCTGGGCATCCGCCAGGTGGGCGCAAAAACTGGCAAGGTCCTGGCCGCCCGCTTCGGCAGCATGGACATGCTGTTGGAGGCTACGGTGGAGGAACTGACTGACGTTGAGGACATCGGTGCTGTTACCGCCCAAAGCATTGCCGATTGGTTTGCCCAACCCCAGGCGCGGGAGATGATCCGCCGACTCCGGGAAGCCGGTGTGAATTTTGAGAGCAAACGGGCCGTGACCGACGCCCGCTTCGCCGGCATGACCTTCGTCCTCACCGGCGCGCTGACCAAGTTCACCCGGGATGAAGCCACGGAAAAGATCGAACTGTTCGGCGGCAAGGCTTCCGGTTCCGTTTCCAAAAAGACCACCTATGTGGTGGTGGGCGAAAATGCCGGTTCCAAGGAACGGAAGGCCCGGGAATTGGGCATCCCCATCCTTTCGGAGGATGATTTCCTGGCCATGATCGCCGATTAAGAAGATAAAGAGGGAGACAGATATGAAGAATGTGCTTTACAGCCTGCAGATCAGCACCCGCGGCGGTCCCAAAAGCATCCACGTGGTGGCCGGTGATATTCTGGACTTTGACGAACCCATTGACATTTTGACCACCTCTGCATTCATGGGTTCCTATCATCCCACCCCCGGCACCATGTTTGCGGCTCTGGCTTCGGCGGGGATCTGCGTTCATGAACTGGCGGACGATCCGCTGTTTGATCTGCGGGAGAAGTGCGATGTGTGGCTCTCCCGGCAGATCCCCGATCCTGCCCGTCCCATCCGGCGCATCGGCTGTGTGGAGATGGGCCGGGATCTGTTCTGCAGCCATACCCGGCGGGATGTTCAGAAGGGGATCCTGACCCCCATCCGGGCCTATTTCCAGATGCTGGACCTGGCGGCCCTGGCGGATGTGGAAATGGGGACCATTGCCATGCCCATGCTGGGTGCCGGCAGTCAGCAGGTCTCCGATGAGCTGACCCTCTATCCGCTGCTGAACGAATGCATCGATTTTTTGAAGCGCACGCCCCAGACCGAGCGGATCATTTTCATCGACCGGAATTTTGAGCGGGCCTTCCGCTTTGCCAAGGGTCTCAGTGAATCCCACCAGGTCCATACGGAAACAGCGATCCATCAGGAGCGGAATACGGGGAAAAAGCGCACTGATACCCTGGCATTCATCAGCTATTCCAGCCCGGACCGCAATGTGGCCGACAATCTGTGCGCCAAGCTGGAAAACGCGGGCATCCGGGTCTGGTATGCACCGCGGAATGTCCGCGGAGACTATGCGTCCTCCATTGCCAAAGCCATCGGTGCGGCCACGCACTTCGTGGTGATCCTCAGCGAGAATTCCATGCGCTCTCAGCACGTGCTGAATGAGATCGACCTGGCCTTCAAATATTTGCCGGATCATATTTCCTTCAAGCCTCTGCGGCTGGACCACACGGAGCTTTCCCCGGCCTTTGATTATTATCTGTCCCGGCAGCATTGGATGGAGGCCCAATGTCCGCCTTTGGAAAACCGCCTGACGGAATTTGTTCAGGACATTGTATCGGAATTAAAATAAAGAAAGTCGGAAGGGATGATCCTTCCGACTTTTTTTACAGAGCGAAATCTTCGCCTTTATATTTGCTCAGGTCCAATGCTTTAGGCTTGTGAGGTACCCGCTTGGTGGCATCATATTTGAAACGGGAACACTTGTCCGGCAGGGGCAGAAACCCCTTTTTGGAGCAAAGGACGGCGCCGCCTTCCAGGCAAGTGCCGTAAATGCAGTAGCTGCAGCTTTTTTCGATCTTCTTTCGGAACAGCATGACGGGCCTCCCTAAGTTTTTCTTGGATTATACACCAGTTTTCACCGGATTTCTACCCCTAATTTTCAAAAACAAGGCAATTCCTACGGGAATCACCATGATAATCGGTTGAAAAGAGGCCAATAAGAGGCTGAAGAGGGTCTGTAACGCTTTGCCTTTCCAGTAATTGGTTATATTCAGTTCGCCGGCTACAGAAGAGGTCTGCATTCCTACACAGACGCCGCCGAAGGCCAGAAGGCCGCTGGCCGCCATAAAGCGGACATGATCATTGGCAATGGCAGAAAGGCCGCAGCAGCCGTTGGACAGCTCCAGGATCCCTTCCAGGGGAATGAGGTATTCCGCCGGGAGCAGCCAGCCGAACCAGCGCTCCAGAAAGGCGATGATCACGCGAAACAGCAATATCCATCCGCAGACGGTCCCCATGGTCCGCACCGCGCCATTCAGGGCCGCTGTCAGGGTGATCGTTCCGCCCGGGGCGCGGCGGGCCGGTGAGATCGTTGAGGCCGGAACGAAGACGGCCACAAGAACAGCCGAAAGGATATGGATCCCCCAAAGGAGCCAGGGAGCCAGGGGGTCCGAAAACTGCGGGCCCACCAGGCCGAATATGAAGGCCGGACCGGCATTGCTGCAGAACATCAGCATCCGGTCCCCATCCCGGCGGTGCAGATCGCCCCGGCGGCAGGCTTCGGCAATGAGCCTCGCTCCAACGGGATAGCCGCCCAGCAGACCCACCGCGAAAATGGACTCTGCTCCGGCCGGGATATGAAAAAGCCTGCCCAGGAACCGGAAACCGCCGCTGTCTGTCAGGTGCGCGGTCAGAATGGAACTGAGGACGAAAAACGGGAATAACGAGGGGATCACGGTCTGCAGACAAAGCCGGATCCCCTCTGATGCTCCCTGGATGGCGGTCCGTCCGTCCAGGATCAGTATCATCATGCCCAGGGCCGGCAGGACCGCGGTTCTCAGTTTTCTATGCATAGTATACCACCTCGGAAGAAACTATGCAATCGGAGGCCGGTCCATTCATATGGTTATGAAAAAGGGGGTAGACCATGAAGGATAAATGGATGGACCGGCTGGGCCTGCCGGATGAACATGCCCTGGCCAGATCTCTGATCGAGATCGCCGATGACCGCCGGGTCCTCATTGAGCATCATTGTGGTGTTATTGGATACGGCTGCGATCGGATCTGCGTCAAGGTCAAATTCGGCGTTGTCACCGTTAGCGGAAGGGGCCTGGAATTACGGCGGATGAGTGGGGAACAGTTGATCATCAGCGGACGGATCGAAGGCGTAACGCTGCAAAGGAGGGGCAGGGATGACCGTGCATAATGGCTTGGTGGAGGTCACGCTGACCGCGGCGGATCCTGCCGGCGCCCTGGCGGAATTGGGGCGGATGGGGATCCCCGTAGAGGGAGTGCGGATCCGGGAAGAGGAACTACTGTTGTCCTTTTCTATGCAACAAAAGGACCTGAAAAGGGTCCGTATTTGGGCCGAAAAGAGATGTTTTGGGTTCAAATTGGACCGTTTTGGGACCGTTTTTACCCTGGTAAAATCCATGGCAAGGCGGCCGGTTCTGTTGATCGGTGTCGTTTTTTTGCTGTTCTTGTCCTGCTGGCTTCCTACCCGGATCCTCTTTATCCGGGTGGAAGGAAATCAAAATGTGCCCTCTGAGCTGATCCTGGAGCAGGCTGAATACTGTGGGATCTCCTTTGGCATCGCCCGCCGGGACATCCGTAGTGAGAAAGTAAAAAACGCCTTGCTTCAGGCCGTTCCGAAGCTTCAATGGGCCGGGGTCAACACCCGGGGCTGCGTTGCGGTGATCAAAGTCCGGGAGCGGTCCGTTACCCCCCAGGAGCAGGAAGTGAGGTGCGTCTGCAGTTTGGTCGCGGACCGGGATGGGATCATCACCCGGTTCACCGTCACCGGCGGAAACTGTCAGATCCGGTCGGGTCAGGCAGTAAAGAGGGGAGAAGTGCTGGTTTCCGGCTATACCGACTGTGGGATCTGCATTCGGGCGGAGCATTCCGGCGGTGAGATTTTTGCCGAAACCGGCCGGGAATTGACGATTCGGACCTTGTCGGAATACCTCCTGGAGGGGGAGAAGACGGTCACGGAGAAAAAATATGCCCTGATTATCGGAAAAAATCGAATAAATTTGTATAAAGGTAGTGGAATTTCGGGTATAGGTTGTGATAAGATATATTCGGAATATTATATGACCCTGCCCGGCGGATTCCGTCTGCCGGTGAAGCTGGTGACGGAAACGGTCACCTATTGTCTTGAACCGACGAAAACCGAAGATCCGTCGGCGCGGCAGCGCCTTGAGGCCTTTGCCGATGCTTATCTGCCAGGACAGATGGTGGCCGGCAGGATCCTCTCCAGGGTGGAAACCGTTGCCGAAGAGGAAGGTTTTCTGTCTATGCAGGGATATTACGCCTGCGAAGAAATGATCGCCAGAAGGCGAAGTGAGGAGATTATCAAGCCATATGGGAATGATGACTGAACGGACCGTCAGCGCAGAACGGGTGGAAGACCTGATCAGCGTGTTCGGTTCCTTTGACGAGAATATCAAGCATATTGAATCGGCACTTTCCGTGACCATCGTCAACCGTGGCACGGAACTGAAGGTCACCGGTGACATCGAGGCTGTGGACAAGGCGGTGCGGACCCTGGAAGGCCTGCTGCAGCTTGCGGCCCGGGGAGAGACCATCGATGAACAGCGGGTGCGGTATCTGATCACCCTGGTGACTGAGGGAAATGACGAATTGGTTCAGAAAATGGCGAAAGATGTGGTCTGCATTACCGCCAAGGGCAAGCCCATCAAAGCCAAGACCATTGGCCAGCAGGAGTATATGAAGGCCATCCAGACCAACACCATTACCATCGGAGTGGGGCCTGCCGGCACCGGCAAGACCTATCTGGCGGTGGCCGCCGCGGTGGCTGCCTTCCGGGAGCGGACCGTGAACCGCATCATCCTGACCCGGCCGGCGGTGGAAGCCGGCGAGCGGCTGGGTTTCCTGCCCGGAGATTTGCAGAACAAGGTGGATCCCTACCTGCGGCCCCTTTATGACGCCCTGTACGAGATGCTGGGGCCGGAAACCTTCCAGAAGTATCAGGAACGGGGATCCATCGAAGTGGCGCCCCTGGCCTAC
>SVLA01000074.1 GCA_015068175.1 Oscillospiraceae bacterium | reverse complement strand
AAAGTGCTGTCATCCCGACCAAGGCGAAGCCGCGTGGAGGGATCTTGGCACCGATTTTACTGCAATCAAGAACGAAATGCGAAGATCCCTCGACTCCCTTCGGTCGCTCGGGATGACAACGTTTTTTTGTTTTCACGCTGCGCTAAACAACAATTTACATTACTATAACACAACTCCCCTAAAATTGCATCAATTATTTTTATTATTTTCGAAATTTTGTTTTATAACCTCATCCCGGTACGGCCACCGTCTCTGCACCTCAGCGAACATCCGCAAGCTTCTTCAAATCTTGACAAATCCCCCCCTTGTGGTATGATGTACACGATAAGGAAACATATGGATCAGGAGGTATGAACATGAATCGTAAAATCTGGCCGTTTCACCTGGCTTATTACATTCTCTACTTGCTTGTGTACATTGGGTGCCTTTTCTTCGTGCATGTGACCTATGATGCCATTTCATACACCCTGGGCTGGGATTCATCCATGCTCGTCAGAATCTGGGTCCTTCCGCTTACTACCCCCATCTATATGATCATCGCCACACGTTTCAGTTTATGGAAGATGTATCTTGATCCCATCGCCGCCTTTTTGACCGCTTTGGGCTACTATTGCTACCAGATCTTCTCTTTGACCGGGGTGGACTTCATGACCAGATTCACTCGTATCAACGCCAGTCTGTCCCTGAACAGTGGCAGAGGTTGGTGGATCCTCGTCTTTCTGTTTGTTCTTGGACTGTTCTTGTCCTTTTCCGCCGCAAGAAAAGATGGCAAAAACATTTCCTGCAGATTATTGGCCAAACTCGACAAATAATCAACACGGCACCCGGTTGGGTGCCGTGTTTGTCTTAGAATGTCACCACATCCTGTTGGGCCTTTTCTGCCGGGCGGACGCTCTTGGCGGTAAGGACGGGACCCAGTTCACCGTGATACAGCGGATGCTTCTCCGCAGAAATGGTGGCCTCCACCATGACCCAGCTCCGGGGTTCCAGGGTGCTTGCCTGGCCATAGTGACAGGGCACGCCGCAGAACTGAATATCGTCGGCACAGCAGGTCATCACAAATCGGCCCGGGGCAAACATATTCTCCTTCTGCCGCCGCAGCATGGCCACCTGGCCCTTGAAACGGATGGTCTTTCCCTGATACTTCTGGGGTTCCTCCGTCACATCCCGGTACCACAGCGCAAAATCCTCGTCCCCCACCTCAATAATGGGGGCGTTGATGTCGAAGGGCAAGGGATCTTCCACATCATCAAAAGCGGTGGTGCCGTCCATGTAATCGTACAGAATATCGATCCGGCGGTTGGCCGCCCGGGCGATCTTGTGAAACGGCATGGTATCCTGCCCCGGCGTCAGGCGGTTGAACACCACCATCTGGGCGCCCAGCAGTTTGTCCATCACCAGGTTGCGCATATTGGCGTTATAAGCCTGGAAAGTGGTGGAATCGGCAAACATCACTTCCTGGGCAACCACCCAATTCTCCGGCAGGCGGGTATAGAAATCCCCCACGAGCTGCATACCGTTCAGCTCCAGCACCACCCGCTGGGCTTTGCACTTCTTGGCCAAAGCCGTCAGTTCCTTGGTGGTCACCTTCTCCTGGTCGATCACTTCCAGGTACACATTTTTATGGGGATAGGTGGAGAAATCATACTCCTCCTCGCCCTCTTCGCACACCAGCAGCAGCGTCCGCTCGCCGGCGTTGAAACGCTCGTCTTCCAAAGTCTCCTGGATAAATTTCGTCTTGCCGGCATCCAGAAAGCCGGTAAAAGCATATACCGGGATCTGCTGCATGGTTTACACCCCAAAGAGCTTGGCCACATCCTGCTCCTGCAGGTTGCTGCCGATGACGCACAGCTTACCCATGACGGAAGCGGAGCCCATCCGCACATTGTGTTCCTCGGGCACATAGTCAAAGTGGATCCAGCCGCCGTCAGCGCAGGCCACGATGCCCTTGGCCCGGAGGACCATGCCATACCGGCCGGTGTCCAGGCAATGGAGCGCCTCCTCGATCTCGCCCACAGTAAACTTCCTGGCCGTTTCCACGCCCCAGGAAGTGAACACTTCATCTGCGTGGTGGTGACCGTGGTCATGATGGTGGCCGCAGCCGCAATGCTCCCCGTGCTCATGGTGATGCTCATGGTCGTGATGGTGGCCGCCGCAGCAGCAATGATGCTCCTCATCGTGGTGATGGTGGTGATGCTCGTGTTCCAGTTCTTCCATGTGCTTCTGCAGGGAATCACCGCCCTCCATAGCCTCCAGCAACTGCTGGCCGGTAAGCTGATCCCAGGGCGTAATGACCAGCACCGCATGGGCATTGTGTTCCCGGATCAAGGCCACAGCCAGGTCCAGCTTGGCCTGGGGAACGGAATCGGTCCGGGACAAGATGATGGTGGAAGCAGTCTCGATCTGGTTGTTGTAGAACTCGCCGAAGTTCTTCATATACACCTTCACCTTGCCGGCATCTGCCACAGCCACGGTATGGCCCAGGGTCACATCTTCACCGGTGACCTTCTCCACGGCGGCGATCACGTCGGAGAGCTTGCCCACGCCGGAGGGTTCGATGACGATGCGGTCAGGATGATACTCGTCGATGACCTGGGTCAGGGCCTTGCCGAAGTCGCCCACCAGGCTGCAGCAAATACAGCCGGAGTTCATCTCGGTAATGTTGATGCCTGCATCCTGGAGGAATCCGCCGTCGATGCCGATCTCACCGAACTCATTTTCGATCAGCACCAGCTTCTCCCCTGCATAGGCTTCCTTGATCATCTTCTTGATCAGTGTGGTCTTGCCGGCGCCCAAAAAGCCGGAATAAATATCGATTTTAGTCATGGTATAACACCTTCCGTTTTCTTTTGATTATAGCCATTATACCACCGTTTCCACACTCTGGCAAGTTCTTTTTTCACCTGCGCCAAGGGAAGAAACCGCCGTTCCGGGGATTCCGAAACGGCGGTCGATTATATTCAGATCACCGGGATCAGCAGCATCCGGCCATCCTCCGGCTCCCCGTCCAGGCTGTTGGCCAGGCAAATGGCCTCCACCGTGGAGCCGCTTTCCTTTGCCAGAGTCCACAGTCCCTGATCCGTGCATCGCCGCAGGATCAGGGACGGCCGGGCGGGATCCGGCGCCGATTCCGCACCCAGGTCCATGGCGCTGATCATCTCCAGGCCCTGACCGGCAAACACGGCGCTGTCCAAAACCGCTTCGGCGGTCAATTCCATGCCGTTGCCCGTCACTTCTCCCCCGGCGAAATTCACCGGTAAGCAATATCCTTCCGGGATCGCCGCGCCGTCCCAGTCCGGTGACAGTTCCTCCTCCCACCGGGCCGATGCGGTTTGGATGCTCCCCGCACGGTCCTCATACAGCACCTGGAAGGCGCCGCCCACCAGGATCCCGTCCCCTTCCTTGCAGGGATGATCCGGCACCCAGGTCACATCCAGGATCCGCGCCGCTTCTCCGTCCACGGCGCATCTTGCCGTCAACGGCTGCATCCGCTGCTCCAGCCGTGCCGGCAGGCAAAGCTGCTGTTTATGGATCTGCAAGTCCCGGCGATGGCTGTAAGCATCCTCCGCCACGGTGACCATTTCCCGATCAAAAATGGTAAATTGGGCACAGATCCCGGCTTTCAGCAGGATCTTCCCCTCCGAAAGTGTCAATTCCCCATCGGTCAACACCGGCAGGATCCGTGCGGAGGCATCAGCCCCGTAGTCCCGGTCCAGGTCCGCATATTGAGAAAAGGGCACTTCCGTTTCCCAGCGGTTCAGTCCGCTGTCGCCCCAGTACAGCGCCGACAGCAGCAATTTCCCACGGAACACCAACCGGGAGGCCATGATCTTTTCCTCCGTGATCCGTGGCAGACATGTAAAGTTCAGGATCTCCTCCATGGCCGGCCCATCCCCGGGGCTGGTCCATTCTTCCTCCACCGGGAAGAGTTTTTCACCGAATTCCCGGGGCAGATCCATGGGGTAGGTATTCTTCAGCACTTGCACGTCCCCCGGCAGTTCCGGCGGCATACAGATCCCCTGCTCCCCGTTTTCAAGAGCCTGGGCCCGGACCCCCACTGTGGCCCGCACCATGATCTTCCGGGCGGAGGTACCGCGGCAATCCATCCCCTTTAACAGCGGCATCATGCAGATGTAGCCATCATGCTGGGTCTGGGGCAGATCCCATTTCATCTGGAACGGCACCCATGCTTCCACGGACCGGGGCCGGGAACCGTCCTCCGGGGCGTACAGCACCCGGGCCATGACGCCCCCATGACCGCCCATGGCGCCGCCACGCCACTCCTTCCCCCGAAGGATCACCTGCCCCCAGCATCCCAGGATCCGGCCAATGTCCGGCATTGCTTCCGGCAAACGTACTTCCTGGGTCAATTCCTTCTGCTGGACCTGATTGGTCAGTTTCTTCAGGCACCGACAGGATGTTTGATCAAATTTGATTTCCATACGGATCACTCCTTATCCCACGTTACTGCTACAGTATATTCACCGGTGGACAAGGATATGCCATCATCTTTTGCCCGCGCACCAACAACCCAGGCCCACGATCCCCAAACCGATGACAAAGCAAAAGAATCCGGACTCCAAAAAGGTCCCGATCAGCAGGCCCAGGCCAAAGGTGATCAGCGCGCATCCGCAGAGCTGATTTTTCCGGCACATAAAAACACCCCCTGCACGAAATTATGCAGGGGGTTATTGGGTTATTCCCCGTCCAGGGCCGCCTTGCAGGCCGCCAGGACCTTGGACATCATGGGCACGCAGGTCTGCCGTCCGTAACTGCCGTCCTCCACGATGACCAAAAAGGCCAGGGGGTACTCTTCATCCGTCACAAAACCGGCCAGCAGCGAGTTGTTCACATCGCCGCCCACCTCGGCGGTACCGGACTTGGCGCAAACCGTCAGGCCCGGGAAATTTTCATCGCCATAGTAATTTTCCACGTTGTTGCGCATCATCTGCTGCAATGCTGCCGCGGTCTCCGGGGCGATCATGGCCGCCGTCTGCTGGCTTTGGGCCTGATAAGTGCCCCATTTTCCGCCGTCGATCTTCTCAACAATATAGGGCATCGCTCCCTGGCCGCCGTTGGCCACGGCGCCCAGCATGGTCAGAAAACTGCAGGGATTCACCAGGTCCTTGTGCTGGCCGATGGCGCTCCAGGCCACCATCACCGCCGGCTCTCCCGCCGCGGAAATGCTGCCCGCCGCCGAAGAAACGCCGTCAAAGCAAACGGACGATGTCAGGCCCATCTTTTCCGCGTATTCTTGCAGCGTTTCGCCCCCCAATTGATCCGCAATGGCCGCGAAAGCGCAATTGCAGGAGTTCAGGAAGGCTTTTTCCAGGGATTGCTCTCCATGCTTTTTCATGCACGTCACCTTATCGATGCCGTAAGCCGTCTCCCCTTCACAGCAGAAGGTCTGCTCCCGGATGTCCGGGATATTTTCCAGGGCCGCCGCCAACGTGACGATCTTGAAAATGGAACCGGGGGTATAAGTGGAACGCAGGAAGCGGTTCACATAGGCCCCCTCCCAGGCGCCGGTGGTGTCTCCCGCAATATCCGGTACATTGTCCGGGTCATAGGTGGGGGTGGTCACCGCGCAAAGGATCTGCCCGGTCTTGTAATTGTAGACCGCCAGGGTCCCTTTGTAATCCCCCATAGCCTCCAGGGCCGCCTTTTGGACCGCCGCAGAAACGGTCAGGCGGATGGAACCGCCGTCGTTGCCGTAGGCATACAGCCCGTTGACCACATCATGCTTGGTCATTAGCGATGCATAGTAGGAGATCGTCGGCGCATAAATTGCCCCCTTCCGGTCCCCCAGCCAATGGATCACCGAACTTCGCAGAGTCTCATCATCGCTGTATACTTTCCCGTCGGAAGTGTCCATCAGTACCACTCCGTTCCGGTCCGTCACGGTTCCACTGATGCCGCTGAATTCCACAGATACAAAGGGAGAGCCTTCGCTGACCACCCAATCACCGGAATTGATCAGATAATCTCCCAAAAAGAAGACCATACCCGCCGCCAGCGCCACCATGAGGATCATGGAAATGCCGGCCCGGCCAACAACTCTATTCATCTTCCAGCCTCCCTTCCTTGGATTGCCGCACGGCGAAGCTGGCGTTCTGCCGTGTATCCGCCGCCTTGATAAAGGCCAGCAATCCCCAAACGCCGATCATACTGGAACCGCCGTTGGACACAAAGGGGAAGGTCACGCCGGTCAAAGGCAGTACATCCAGGGTGCCCAGCACATTGAGGATGGTCTGGGCCAGCAAAATGGCCGCCGCCGCGCCGCTGCCGATGGCGTAAAAACTGCTGCGCTGGATGGCCGCGGAACGCAGCACGAACAGCCCCAGCACCAAAATGCAGCACACCATCATCAGGGCCATCAGCAATCCCCATTCCTCCGACAAGGTGGCGAACACGATGTCGCAATCCGCCGCAAAGACCCGTTTCAGCCATCCCTGCCCTGCCCCCAGGCCGAACAAACCGCCGGAAGCCAGGCAGATCAGGGCCCGGGTCTGCTGATAACCGGCCCCGAAGGGATCCTCCCAAATATGCCGCCAGTTCGTAAAACGATTCATGGCATGGGGCGCGATCTTCAGGGCAATAACGCCGGCAAATCCCAAAGACGTGCAGGCCAGGGCCAGGGTACCCACGCTGCCGGAGCGCATATAGGCAATGATCAAAAAAGCCACGAAGAAGATCAGGGCCGTACCCAGATCGTTCATCACCGCCAAACAGCCGCAGATCACCACGGAATAGACGATCAGCAGGATCAGATTCCGCTTGTGGATGATCCGGTCCATGGTGGATGCACCCACGAACACAAAACATACCTTGCTCAGTTCCGACGGCTGGAAAGACATGCCGCCGATGATCAGCCAGTTTTTGGCACCGTGGTACTCCTTGCCGAAAACCATGGTGATCAGCAAAAATCCAACGCCCGCAGCCGCGGCCAGATAGCGGATCTTCTTCGCCCGCTCCAGGTCCCGCAATGCCCAGCCCACAGCCAGGAACACCGCCAGGCCCAGGTACATGGCAATAAGCTGTTTCACCGTCTCATCGGGGCAGACCGACGCAATGGCCGCCATGCCCATGGTGCAGAGGAAAAAGGCAATGGTCTCCACTTCAAAGGATGGCTTGCGGATCATGATATAAAAGATGGCCAGCAGCCATTGGGCAAGAACGATGCCGCCGAATCCCGTCAGCACCGAAAGGCCGTGGGCGCTGTCGCCCCCCAGCAGATACCCCAGACAGATCAGCACCTGCAATACCGTCAACAGAAGCACATTGGCCAGGGTGTTCAGGGTCGTGCTGGCCCGGGTCCGCAGTTGGGCGAGTTTGATCTCCTGCTTCCGGGAAATGGGCTGCAGCTTCATTTCGATTCCGCCGATATCGATGACATCCGACGGATCCAGGGCCCGGAAGGTCACCGGCTTGCCGTTGACTTTTACGCCGTGCTTGGAGCCGTTGTCCGCAATGCTCCAGCTTCCGTCGTCATACCGGGTCAGTACCGCATGGTTTTTTGAGACCGTGGCCAGATCCAGCACCACATCGCTGAACCGGGACCGGCCGATGACGCTTTCCCAATGGGTGATGGCTTTCCGCCCCGTGGGCAGCTCCAGCCAGGCCCAAATTTCCGGCTCCCGCCGGAAAGTCAGCAGCGGCAAAGCGCACCGCACCAACAGCAGCGCCGTCAAAACCGGCGCCAAATACCGCAGGATCTGGATATAGACGCGGAGGTACGCACCGTCCGCTTGTGTAAAGATCTGAAGAAGGGCCTCCACGCCTTCACCTCCCTATGTTTATTCTTCCAAACTTCTGAGCAGTTCGATCTCCCTTTTGTACCCCGACAATTCATTGGGGGTCTCCAGAATCATGGGCTTGTCCTTCAGCAAGGGATGATTTACGATCTTCCGGAAGGTCTCCAACCCCAGCGCACCGCTTCCGATGCATTCATGGCGATCCTTGTGGCTGGCAAAAGGATTCTTGGAATCGTTCAAATGGAGGGCCTTCAGCTTGTCCAGACCCACCACCCGGTCAAATTCCGCCAGAACCCCATCCAGGTCTCCCACGATATCATAACCGCCGTCATAAATGTGGCAGGTATCCAGGCAGACCCCCACCTGATCGCTGCCCACGCCGTCGATGATGGCCTTCAGCTCCTCAAAACGGCCGCCGATCTCACTGCCCTTGCCGGCCATGGCTTCCAGCAGGACCGTCACCGGATATCCCGGCTCCAGGGCCGCCTTCAGGGCCGTCACAATGTAGCCGATGCCCGCTTCAGTACCCTGGCCCACATGGGAGCCGGGATGAAAATTGTAGAAATTCCCGGGCAGACCGGCCATCCGCCGCAGATCGTCCTTCAGCACCTCTGCCGCAAAGGCCCGTGCTTCTTCGTCAGCGGTACACAGATTCATGGTATAACTGCCATGGGCCACCAGGGGACCGAAATTCTCCGTCCGCAGCGCCGCCACCGCGGCCGCATTATCCGCCGGATCCTCCGGCTTTGCCCGGGAACCCCGGGGATTGCGGGTAAAAAAGGCAAAGGTATTGGCGCCGATGGACTGGGCCGTCCGCACCATGGCCAAATTTCCTGCCGAAGCAGATAAATGACAACCTAGATACAACATAGCATTCCCTCCTTGTTCCCATACCATAGCACAAAATCCTCAAAAAAGCAAATGAACTATTTTCAAACAACTGCCGCCGTGATATAATAATGCCCCCCATGGAGACCATGGAGGGCCAATGTTATACAATACCTACCGACGCAAAGATCTCCTGCCAGGTCTCCTGCAGTTCCCCGGCCCGGTCCGCAGGGGCCGTGATGCTGACACAGTAATGCCATGCGCCGTCATCCAGGATCAGCACCCGGCAGACCGTGTCGCCCCCTTCACCGGCGGCTGTCCAAACGGATTCATAGCGGGCGATGCCCCCGGCGGAGGTCTCTATCACCGTCAGGGCATCGGAGGACATCCCCGTAACGGCCCGGAATGTGCCGCTGAGATCCCCCGACTCCAGGATCTCCGTGGCCACGGTATACCCGTCGCACAAATATTCCACCCCGGCACCGCTTTGCAGGATCACCGCATCCTCCCCCACCGTCAGTACCAGTTCCTTCTGCGCCCCCGTGACCTGCTGGACCTGGTCATCGCCTACGGTCTCAAAGGTCTCCGCCGCAGAGCAACCCCAAAGCAGCGAACAAAGCAGGATCAAAAACACACATTTTTTCATTCTTACGCCCCCTGAAAGGAAAATATCATGACATTACTGTATCTTTATCTCATTGTAATCAATGCCGCTGGATTCGGAATTATGCTGGCCGACAAGCGCAAGGCCAAGAAAAAAGCATGGCGGATCCCGGAAGCCACCCTCATGGGCATCGCCGCCCTGGGCGGCAGTTTGGGTTGTCTGCTGGGAATGTACACCTTCCGCCATAAGACCAAGCACCTGAAATTCACTCTGGGCGTGCCTGCCCTGCTGCTTTTGCAGATCCTGCTCCTGCAAAAGATCCTGTAACACGCCCTTTTATACCAGGACGCGTCGCCGCTCTTTGCAGGGACCAGCCTCCCAGACGGTCCTTCTTGTCCTATTCCTTCGCAGGGGAGGGTCAAGACCCCGCCCTGCGTCATCATCATAAGGCGCAGGATCGATTCCATTCTATCAAAGTCAAAACCTCCGGCTAAGCCGGAGGCTTGATTAAGCCCTAGAAGGGCATTTTACAGACATTTGCCCCTAAAGGGGCCCCGAAAGGTTTGCCGACCGCATTTCTTTCTCGGGCCGCCCCTTAAGGG
>SVLA01000073.1 GCA_015068175.1 Oscillospiraceae bacterium | reverse complement strand
GTCACAGACAGATCGGTCAGCTTCACGCTGTGACCGCTGGTATTGTTCATGGAACCGGCCGCCAGATACAAACCGTTCTCAAACAGATCGTGGGGAATATCCTGGGCCTTGTACATGACCGTCTGCTTTTCAACGCCGTTATCCACCGTAACGGCCCAGCTATATTCGATCTGCCCCACGGTGATGTTCACCTTCTGGAAGGTAATGGTGTAAACATCCGTGGTATTTCTGTCTGCGGCCAGGGGGTTGGTCACATTGGCCAGCCAGGCCCGCTGGGCGCCGCCGGCCACCTTCCTGGAGGTCACAGCCCGCAGCGGCCACTTGTCACCGGACTGGGTGTTGCCCTGCAGTTCGATGGAAAGCGCGTTGGAGAGCGTGTCGGACTGATAGTAGCTCTTGGGCATATCCACCAGGGAGAAGCCGAAATGGAGGTTCACGTCCTTCGCCAGCTTCGGGAAGCTGACCTTAAAGGTAATGGTGGTGCCTTCTGCAACGTCAATGCGCTGATTGTAGTATGCGGTAATGTAGTCGTTAAACTGCACATTGCCGGGTTTGGTACCATCGATGACCAGGCGATCGCCGGCACCGGCAATAGCGTTCCAGCCATCGCCATCCACCACCGGCTCCGTTGCGGGCGGCTCGGTGGGATCCGGCTCCGTTGCGGGCGGCTCGGTCACATCAGGCTCCGTGGGATCGGTGGGATCCGTGGGATCCGTGCCCTCACCGGGCTGAGTGACGGTCAGACCCGTCAGCTTCAGGGCATGGTTGCAAACGCTGGTCATGCTGCCCAGAGCCAGGTATACGCCGTTGGCGGAATTGGCATGGGCAAAGTCGGAAGCCTTCACCAGGGTGACCTGAGAAGCACTGCCATTGGATACGGTGATGCTCCAGCTATATTCCACGCCGTCCACAGTCTTGTTGATCTTCTCAAAGGTGACCGTGTAAACATCGGAAGTATTGGCCTTGGCAGCCAGGGGATCCTTCACATTGTACTTCCAGGTTCTGTTGACGGCAGGAGATTTAACGGAGACCACGCCCCGCAGAGACCAGGACACATTGGCATTGCTCTGTAGTTCCAGGGTCAGGCCGTTGCCCTTCGCGCCCTTATCGTGGAAGCTGCCCGGGGTATCCATCAAAGACACACCGTACTGCAGGTTCGCCCCCTCCGCAATGGTGGGGAGCTGGAGCTTAAAGGAAATCTTAGTGCCGTTGCGAACTTCGATCAACTGATTATAATAGGCCTTGATGTAGTTGCTGAACAACGCATCGGCGCTACCCTCGGTGCCCTCGATCCGGCTGGCCGCACCGTCAATGGCATTCCAACCCTGATGGGGTTCCGTTGCAGGAGGCTCCGTCGCGGGAGGTTCCGTTGCAGGAGGTTCGGTTGCGGGAGGTTCCGTTGCCACAGGCTCCGTCACTTCCGGCTGTGCAGGCTGGGTAACGGTCAGGTCCGTGATCCGGACATGATGGTTACTGGCGCTGGTCATACTGCCCATGGCCAGGTAAACACCGTTGCTCAGAAGATCCTGGGCCACATCGGCGGCCTTGACCAGCACGACCTGGGCGGAAGAGCGGTTATCCACCGTGATCTTCCAGCTATATTCCACACCGTCCACGGTCTGGTTGAGCTTTTCAAAAGTAATGGTGAAGATGCCCGTGGTCAGCGGCTTGGAAGACAAAGCCGTCGGCACATTGTAAAGGAACGCTCTGTTGCTTCCGCCGGCCACCTTCTTGGTGACGACGGCCTTCAGGGCGCCCTGGGCGCCGTTGCTGACTGAACTGGCCAGCTCCACGGACAGCGCATTTGCGCTGCCGCTCTGGTAGAACGTATTCGGTACATCGATCAGAGAGAAACCGTACTGCAGTGTGGTCGTGCTGTCGATCACCGGCAGGGTCACCTTAAAGGAGACCTTGGTTCCCTCCTGAACAGGAATGTGCTGGGTATAATATGCGTTAACGTAGTTTTTGAAGGTGGCATTGGCCGGGTTGTTGGCGTCCGCCTCGATACGGCTGTTGTCGCCTCTGCCGGTCACGGCCTCCCATTTGTCGGTAGGCGTATCGGGAGAAGGCTCCGTGGCATCCGCCTCCGGCTGGACCACGGTCAGGTCCGTCACCGCCAGAGTATGGGTGGTGGAGCCGGCCATGCTGCCCACCGCCACATAAGCGCCATCGTTGAAGGCATCATGAGGCACATCGGATGCCTTATAGCGATAAGTAAAGGTCTTGGTTCCGTTGGTAGCGGTCAACAGCCAGCTATAATTCACGTCGCCCTCGGTAACATCGATCTTCTCGTAAGTCACCGTATAGACCGTCTCGGTACTCCGGGCCGCATCCAGCTCCTGATGCTTCTCCAGCAACGTTCTGCTGCCCAGATACTTGGACGCACCAAAGGTCATGGTCTTCGTGTTGCTGACCACTTCCAGCATCAGGTTGGTCGCAGTTGCATTACTGGTGTAGAAACAGCCGGCGCGGTTCACCAGCGCAAAGCCGTACTGAAGCAGTTTGCCCGCCTCCGTATTCGGGAAATGGATCTTGAAGGAGATCCTGGTGCCCTTTTCCACCGGGATCTGCTCCGTGTAGTATGCCGTCACATAATTGGTCAGGGTCGCATCCGCAGGATCCTCCCCGCTTTCCAGCACACCGTTGGCATTGCCGGCAATTTTCTGCCATTGGGCAGTTGCCGCCTGGACTTCTCTCAACAGGCTGGTGGCCGGCAGCATTCCCAGCACCAGACACATTGCAAGAACCAGAGTCAAAACGCGCTTTGTCATGGACATTTTCATAATCTTTCCCCTTTCTTATTTATGCGTGGTTGCGAAACGAGTTTAGTCTCCACCCAGGCCGCTGCGTTCAATGCCCTGCATGAAGTACTTTTGCACGAAACCGAATCCGATCATAATGGGCAGCAGCGTCAGCAGACAACCTGCCATCAGCACCGCCACATTGATCACCTGCTCGCTGGAGGAAGAAGCCATCTGCTCGAAGAAATCCTCCGGCGGATTGGTCACATACTGCAGGATCACAGAGATCTTGGATGCCAGGGGTTTCAGGTCCTCCTGGGAAATGTAGATCTCCGCCTCATAGGATGCGTTCCAATGCCATACCACAGACAGCACCGAAACCACCAGCAGGATCGACCGGGACATGGGCATGATCACACGGAAATAGGTCCCCAGGAAGGAACAACCGTCGATCTTTGCCGCATCCTCGATCTCCCTGGGCAAACCAAGAAAGAACTGGCGGAAAATGAAGATGAACAAGCCGCCCTTCAGGCCCATGCCAAAAAAAGCAGGCAGCACGATGGGAATAAAGCTGTTCAGGGCATCCGCCTTGGAATACATGATAAAGCTGGGGATGATCAGGGTCTGGATCGGAATGATAATGCTGATGATCACGATCATAAACACGATCTTCTGACCCCGAAAACGGTACCTGGCCAGGGCATAGCCCGCCATACCGCAGGAAAGCAGATGGCCAACGGTGGCCAGCACGGTCATGACCGCCGTATTTTTCAGGCCCGTCTCATAACCGATGGCTTTCGCCGCCATCAAAAAGTTTTCGATTTTAATGCTGTTGGGGATCCAGTTCACCGTAATGTCGCTGAGGTCTGCGCTGGTCTTGCAGGCCGTCACCACCATATACAGGAACGGGAAAAAGCACACATAAGTAATGGCGATCAACAGCACATAAAGGAAGATCCGAACGATCCTGGCTTTCAGTCCCATCAGTTCGCCTCCCTTACGTCCTTCATGCCTTTTCGACCCAAAATCAGGAAGGCAATGCCGATAAACAGCAGCACCACCAGCATATACAGCATGGACGTGGCCGCCGCAAACTCAAACTCACTGACATGGCTGAAGCACTTGTTCTTGATGTACACCAGCATCCGGTTGGTGGTGCTTGTAAAGGATTCCGTGATGGTATACACCATATTCAGCAAAATAATGGGTGTCAGCATGGGCAGGGTGATCTTCCAGAACTTCTCCCATTCCGAAGCGCCGTCGATGCTGGCCGACTCATACAGCGCCGGAGAAATGGACAGCACTCCGGACATAAACAGCAGGATCTGTACGCCGCTGTTCCACAGCACCAGCACGATGTTGTTGAACAGCAGATTCACCATCTCCACCACATTGTCGCCCAGATAGTTGAGGATATGGGGCGGGATCACGGTCACAGATTCCAGGGACAGGAGCTGCTCATCCACGCCCACATCCAGCATCTGCTTCAGCACATTGCCGGTACCCAGCAGGAATGGCAGGAAGAAAGCAAAGCGGAAGAAGCCGCGGAACTTGATATTCCGGCTCAGACAGATGGCAATGATCAGCGACAGCGCCAAAATCAGCGGTGTGCGGACCAGCATGGTCTTGATCTCTCCCAGCAAAATGGGCACAAAATTGGTATCTTTGAACAGCGCGTTGGCGTAGTGCTCCAGGAAGCGCTCCCCTTCCAGCCAGTTCAAATCAAAATTGCTGCCGCCGGACAGCTCACCAAAGCTCAGCTTGATGGTCATATACAGCGGATATAGCAGGAAAATACCTGCGCCGATGAGGAACGGCGCCAGCAGTACATAGGCTTCGCCGGTCTTTCCCAATCGGATCGAAGGTTTAATCGTTCTCTTCTTCACATCAATCACCTATCGCCACATAGCTTCCAGCCGCCACGGAAGTCCCCTCATGGACCTTCGCCTGATTGGAATAGTTGATCAGCACCGTATAGCCGTTGCTGTAGCGCACCATGACCAACCGGTCCTCCAGGACCCGATGCTCCGTGATGTAGGCACCGGCCACCTTGGACAGCATCTGCTCGTAAAGGCCGTAGGCCTTCTCCAGCCGCTCCCGGTTGCTCTCGTACTGGGAGGTATACAGACTGCTGCAGTTGGTGTTCTTCAGTTCTTCGGAACTGCAATGGGTCAGCTCAAAAGCCGGCGTGTAGCCGTATTCCAGCCACTTCAGCAACTGCTCATCATAATCCGAGGACAGATTGCCGTACTCCCCGGTGTAGACCACACTTCCGTGGAGTACCATCTGGCAGAACGGAATATCCTGATCCGTAATGAAATACTCGCTGGAGGCAGCCGGCAGTTCCAGCACCGCATCGGCATAAGCCAGGGTATACAGATTGGCGCCGTAGACCGCCAATGTGCCGGCCTCCGCCGCGCTCTGCATCAGCTTTTCCAGTTCGGCCCGCACGGCTCCCCGGTGGGTCACGTCTTTCTTATTCTCATCCCGGTACAGCACCTTGCCGATACTGCTCAGGGACAAGTTTACCTGCTCCGCATTCTTGTAGGCATCCAGCAGCTTTTCCAGCCTCTGGTGGAAATTGGCCGCATTGTACAGAAACAGTTCTTCGTTTTTGTCGGTGATCACGTTCTGGCTGCCCAGTTTCGCAGCGTCATCGACTTTGTCAAAACCGCCGTTGGCTTCGCCGGCCAGCAGCAGCTCCGCCTCCAGAAATACCTTCACGTCCAGGTCCAGCAGCGCCGTCAGATCCTTCACGCTGCCCACCTTGCCGTCAGGCTTTGCGGATTGGGGCCACACCCCGTAGCCGCCCTTGCCCCAGCCTTTCAGATTGAACAGCCCGTTCTCCCCAAAACCCAGGCTTTGGACGTACTCAATGATGGCCTTTGCTTCCGCCGGCGTGGTGGTCACCGCAATGGAATCGCTCCAGAACCCCTGCTCGCTGGCCGCCATCAGGATGTTCACCGCCACGCCGATCTTGTCCACCAGCTCCGACCGCGCCAGATCCCCGTTCTCCATCAGGATCTGACGGTAGCGGTTGGCCATGCCGCTGTAATCGGCTTCATCGTCCGCCAGGAAGCTCAAATGCAGATCATGATCCTGCACGATCATGTCCGGATTGTACATCAGGCCGTTAATATTCTGGGCCGTGTTGCTGCCGTTGATATTGATGTTGGACATGGCAATATCATAGCTGGTCCGATAACGGAACACCATGCTCATCCGGTTCAGCTTCACACCGTAGCCGGCGGGATACATATAGATGGTACCCTCCTCTTCCCCATTTTCGGAGAAAGCGATGAAGGCATGGTCTCCCTTCTTGATGCCGTAGACCGGCAGCATCGCCGTCTGCAGGTCATTCTTCCCGTTATCCAGCATGGTATCCAGGGTCTTCAGATCGTTGCCGTAAATGTCCCAGGAATACCAGGTGTTGCTCATGGTGGCCGGCGCCGTGCTTTGATGATACTTAATGGCGCCGCTGCCGTCGGGGTACATCAGATACCCCTCTTCGTCCTCTCCGCAAGCGCCGAAATAAGGCAGCACCTCCACAGAGATCAGCTTATACTTGTCGTCCTCCCGAATTTCAGAAGCGGGGATGTCAATGACCAGTTCCCCATCCTCGATCCGGATTTCACAAACCAGGAAGATGTCAGACTGCTTGAAGCTGAACTCCAGCCGCAATCCGCCCGCTTCTTCCTTCACCAGGATCTTGGCATCGCTGCTGTAATCCGTCTTGATCATGGGGTTCTTTCCCGTAATGTCCGCATAGGACACATACAGAATGGACCGCACCTTCTTCATCCACAGATCATTCAGCAGATCGCTGCTGTAAAGATCATCATACACCGCGCTGTTCCAAACATAGCCGTAAGGATCCGTCACGGTAAAATTCTTCTCCGCCGCGTCGTAAGACAGCTTGATGCCGTCCTTTTCGATCTCGAAGATGCCGCTGGTGGTCTCCCCGGCCTTGGGCGCCAGGGTCTGGAACCACTCCGCGCCGGCACCAACGGAACTGAGCAGCAGCCCCAGGAGCAGCACGGACAATATTACTGTTTTGAGTCTTTTCATCCTCTGCTCCTTTCTAGCCTGTAATGATCCCCAGTTCCACCAGAATGTCCGTCACGAACAGACCGATCTGGTTCCAAAGTACGATAATGAGGAATGCCACGATCCAGATCAGCAGCACCGTCAGCAAACTGATCACCGTCACACCGATGGTCTTTTTCACGCTGTAACGGTTCATCACCCGAATGGTCTGGAAGAACAGGATCAGGATCCAAACCCAGGTAATGCTCTGCACCGCAGAATAGATGTTGGCATCGTTGGATGTCAGAATATGGGAAATGGCGCCCATGGGCAGGGTAAAGAACACATAGGGCGCAAAGCACAATGCCTGAGCGAAGATCAGTTCCTTGAATTCCACTTCGCCGTCCATAATGGCCGTCACCGCATAAGATGCCACGGCAAAGGTCACGAAGGGAAGCAGGAACTTCAGCGCCTCCAGAACATAGCTGGCATCCCGCAGATCCACATCCGCCATGGGATAATGGACCACATTCATGTACACAAACCGCACCGCCACCGTCAACCCCAGGAAAATGAGGATGGGCGACCACTTCAGCTTGCCCCGCATGTAGCGGATATTTTCAAAAGTCTCAATGGGATGGAACAAAGTCGCAAAGAGCAGTCCCACCAATCCTCCGTAGGAATACCGTTTCGCGTCCCGGACATCCTGCCAATGGCAGATCCGCCTGGAATTACGCACCAGGAAGTACACATAGCCGATGCAGGCCGCCAGCGCAAGAGCCAAAATGATCAGAAAAACACCGAAATTGGCCCGGATCCAGTCGTGCAGCTGCTTTCCGTAGGCATTGGAATAGCCCTTGATATAGCCGGCCTGACGGAAATAATGGATCGCCCGGGCGTAGTCCCCTTCCTTGTAGCAGGTCTGACCCATGCCCTTCAGGGCCAGGTTGTAGTTTTCATTGGTCCGCAGGACCGCTTCCCAATGGTCCTGAGCTTCCTCGTAATGTCCGTTGTAGTACAGGGTCAGCGCCTGCTCAATGGACTGCTTGAATGCCGTGGGTTTAAAGGTCTGGACGTTGTTCAAATTCGCATCCAGCACATAAATAGTGCCATCCGCCGCCACACCGATGGCCGTCGGCGTCACAAATTTGCCCTTCTGATTGCCCTTGCCGCCAACGGTGCCCAGCAATTCGCCTTCGGCATCGTAGATATACACCCGGCACAGTACCGCATCCAGGGCATACACCAACCCGTTGGAATCAAAAGCCACATCCACAAAATTGGGTTCCATGGCCTCCCCGTCGTCGTCCACCCGGTCGCCGTAAAAGGCGGTACCACTGGAGGAAACGTAACTGCTGGAAAGGAACAGCGAAGCCAGATTGATGGAAAACGCGCTGACACCGCCGGTCTGCCGATATGTATTGGTACCCACGGAGTTGAGCACCTTGATCTCACCCAGGGTATTGTCTCTGGACGCGCAGTACAAATTATCGGTGCTGTCGATGGAAATATTGTTATAGGTCGCCGCCGTCCGCCGGGCAATGGTGGCCTTCTGCTCCTCCGAAGCAAAAATACGGATCAGGGCCTCCGTCAGATCAAATCCGATCTCGGACTGACCGATGTACCCCTTAAACCGATTGTTGGAATCGATGGACAGAATATTCTGGCCCTTCACCACATAAATAGTGCCCGTGGAGCTGATGGCGATCTTTGCGGGATTGTAGGTCGTATCCGCACCGGGCAATCCTTCCGGTCTGCCCAGCGCCTCCACAAAATTGCCCATGTAATCCAGATGCACGATCCGGCCGTTGTCCGTATCGGCAATGTACATATTCTCCCGCTGATCCACGTAGATGCCCTGGGGATTGTTGAACGGCTGTCCGCCGGCATCTTTGAAGATAGCCAGAAGCTGCCCCTGGGGATCCGTTTTCAGCACCCGGTTATTGCCGGAGTCCACGATGAAGATGTTTCCCTGCTTGCTGATGAACAGATCCTGAGGCTTGCTCAAATAGATGGGATTCCCCTCTTCATCGGTAAAACTCTGAAATACATCCTCTTTTTCATACAGCGCCGGGGTCGAGATCCGATCGATGCCGTCAAGAACATAACAGTCGTCGGACGCATGGACCGTCAGCACCGGAAAAAGGATCAGTAAGGACAGCAGCACCGCGGCGATCCTTGTTTTCAGTTTCATATCGCCACAGCCTCCTTTTATCCTTTGATGCCGGAATAGGTCATGGTCTCCATGACGTTCTTTTGAGAAATGGCAAACAGCACCACGGTGGGCACCGTCATCAGCATGGTGGCCGCCGCCGTTGCGCCGGCATTGCCGATGGCCGCAGAGCCGGCGCCGCCGGCAATGGTCTGCAGCGCCAGGGGCAGGGTCCGCATGGACTCATCGGTGGTGTAGATCAGGGGCGAAAAGAAATCGTTCCAGTTGGCCACGAAAGACAACACCACCAGGGTGGACAGCACCGGCTTCATGGCCGGCACCACCAGGGTGAAGAAGATCTGCAGTTCGCTGGCGCCCGCCACCCGTCCGGCCTCGATCAGCTCCCGGGGATAGGTCACCAGGAACTGACGCAGCAGGAAGAAATTGTAGGCGCTGGCCACAGATGGCAGGATCAGGGCCCAATAAGAGTTCACCAAACCCAGTTCATTGACCACCAGATATCGGGAAATCTGGGTAACGTGGGCCGAGAACATCAGGGCCGAGACCACGATCTCATACAGCAGCCGGGAACCGGGGGGATGATAGATCACCATGCCATAAGCGCCCAAGGCGCACACCACGCAGGTCAGAAGCACGATACCGCCGGTCTGGATCAAAGAGTTGACCACATTGCGGATAAAGGGGACCGTGGCGCTGCCCAGGGTGGAAAACAGATCCGTAAAGTTCTGGGTCGTGGGATTTTCCACAAAAAACCGGGGCGGGAAAATATACAGTTCGTCCAGGGGCTTAAAGGCAGAGTTGATGATATACACCAACGGCAGCGCCATGAACGCCACCAGCAGTCCCATGAGCACATAGACCGCCACCCAACCGGGTGTCACTTTTTTCAGTTTTCTTCTCAAGTTCCGCATAATGTCCCGCCTTTGTCAGTCGCTCTTGAGTACCCTGGTCACGATCCGTCCGAACAGGAAGGTCACCAGGAACAAAATCACCGCAATCGCCGATGCATAACCCATCTCAAAGCGGATG
>SVLA01000072.1 GCA_015068175.1 Oscillospiraceae bacterium | reverse complement strand
TAAATCTGTACATCAGGATGAGCCTTATTAATTCTTTCTATCCCCTCTGGTACTCCAATTAAGGCTAAAAATTTAATCTTAGTAACACCGATGTTTTTTAAACTAGAAATTGCGTCACAAGCACTACCACCTGTAGCAATCATCGGGTCTAAGATTATAACTGTTCTGTTCTCTATTCCACTTGGAACCTTAAAATAATACTGTGTAGGCTCTAGAGTCTCTTCATTTCTAAATAAGCCTATATGACCAACTTTAGCATTTGGAATAATATTAAGAATTCCCTCTACCATGCTCATTCCCGCTCTTAAAATAGGTAAAAAAGCGTAATTATCTTCATCCAACTTCTGAGCCTTCATCTTCGTAAGCGGAGTTTCAATTTCCGTATCATACAAAGGTGCATCTTTCGTAGCTTCATAGCAAAGCATAGTCGCAAGCTCTGCTGCAATTTCTCTAAACTCTTTTGTTCCTGAATTTTTGTCTCTTAAAATTGCAAGTTTGTGTTTCACCAACGGATGTGTTAAAACAATTGGCTCCATTCATATCTCTCCTTTTAACACTAAATTTGGTCCAAAAAAATTCAAAGTACTACTAACTTTGTCCCATCTTTACAATATTATCACAAAAATATAGTTAAAGACAATATTCTACATGTATATTTTATATTTTTTTGTTAAAAATAGGGATAAAGTATTTAGAAATTACTATAAATCTAATAAAGTTACATATCTTTAACGGCACTCAGGATTTGCGACGGAAGTTTTCAAAATTACTCCTGCGTCTCGCATTAAGCGTACTCACCTTAGTCGTTATTGATAACTTCCTGCCAATATTCGTTTCTTTTAAAAGATATGTAACTTTATTATTTCTATGTGGAGTTAACAAAAGAGGTGAATTATGAAAAAATTACTTATTTTAATCACAGTTTTTAGTTTATTTATTATATCTTGCTTTGCCCAAACTAATAATAGCAGAAATAACGAAAGTGAACTGCTTGCAAGAATTGTTCACGCAGAATCAAAAGGCGAGCCTTATATAGGCCAGGTTGCCGTTGCTGCAGTTATTTTAAACAGAGTAGATAGCCCGGATTTCCCTAACACATTAGCAGGAGTAATATACCAACCAGGGGCTTTTGAACCCGTAATGAACGGAACAATAAATCAAGATGTTCCAAAAGATGCAAGCGCTAGAAAAGCAGCTCAAGAAGCTCCGTGAACTGCTGACCGACCTGGGCTGGGGCAAGAGCATCCTCTTCTCCCCGAAGGAACTGCATACTTACGAAGAGAAGATCTCCCCCTACCTGGAGAAGCTGACCCTCATCGCGGCCCATACCACCGACGATGTGAAGGGCGGCAAGATCTTCCCCCTGGTGGCCAAGAATCTGGCCCGGGGCGTGGAGTATGAGTACCTCTTCTTCGAATATCCCGGTGCCAAGCGCCAGTTGGAGAATATCTATAATGCCCACGAGCCGGAATCCCGCAAGCACCTGACCTGCAAGCTGGTGAAGGGCGGCGCCTGGATCTGCGCCGATATCATGCTGATCAAGATCTATGAGTTCAAGAATGACGACCGTCCCGAGATCTTCTTCCGCATCAAAATGTGTACCGACCGCATGAGCGAGCAGTGCATCTATATCAAGGGCGACAGCAATAAGGTGCCTATCATCGAGCAGGAGATCGACGACCTGATCGAAGAGCAGCGCGTGCTGCAGTACAACGGCCAGACCTGGGCCTGAATAAAATCACGGGTGCGCTGCAAAGCGCACCCGTTTTTTATGTGTTGCCATCAGCGCCGCTTCATCTGCCGCAGGAACAGCGCCACCGCCCCCACAGATGCCAGGACCGCATAAAGGACCACGATCCCCAAATGCTCCGTCAAATTGCTGTGATCTCCCCGGATGGCGCACCGGGCCAGCTCCACGGCATGGACAAAGGGCAAAACTTCGGCCACATCCCGGAAAACGCCGCCCACCAGATCCAGGTCAAACCATACGCCGGAGAGCCAGGCGGACAAATTGGTCAGCAGCGCGCCGCAGATGCCGCCCACCTGCTTTACATTCAAAATACTGCCGCAAAGCAGCCCCAGAGAAATGTTAAAGACCGCCATGGGAAGGTTGACCAAAATGGCCAGGGGGATCTGCGCCGCCGCGGACAATCCCAAAGGAATAGCCACCAAATAGCATACCGCTGTCTGAGCCAGGGCCATGGGGACCATGGGCAGAAGATACCCAAGTATGAAATCCGCCGGCTGTAACGGGGTGGTGTAAAGCCGCTGAAGCAGCGCGCTCTCCCGATCCCGGGCAATGAGGGTGGCGGAAAACAGAGACATGAAGGCAAGGCCGAATACGCTGATCCCCGGCGCCAGCTCCGTAATGCGGAATAGATCCACCGGCACATTGGCCTGAATGGCGCTGAGCAAAAGCAGCAGCACCACCGGAAAACCCAATCCGAAGGCCAAATTCATGGGATCCCGGAGGATCTCTTTGGCGCAGCGACGGGCAAACGTCCACATTTTCATTGCTGTCCCTCCTTTACAACGGCGATGAAAGCCTGCTCCATCCGGTCGGTGCCGGTCTGCGCCATGATCTGCGCCGGGGTGCCGACGGCCAGTAAACGGCCGTCCTTCATAATGCCGATGCGGTCAGACAACGCCTCCGCTTCTTCCATGTAGTGGGTAGTCAGTACCATGGTCACCCGGCCCTTCAGATCCCGGATCACATCCCATAAAGCGCTGCGGGCGATCACATCCAAACCCAGGGTCGGCTCGTCCAAAAACAGCACCGCAGGATCTCCCACCAATGCCATGGCCAGGCTCAGCCGCCGCTGCCATCCGCCGGACAGCTTTCCGGCTTTCTTTTGCAGGATCTCCCCCAGGGTAAACTGCTGACACAGCATGCCGATCTTTTTCCGCCGCGCCGCATCCGACAGCCCGTAAATGCCGCACATCAGCTCCAGATTCTCCAGAACCGTCAAATTGGGCGCCACCGCCGTTTCCTGGGGCGATACGCCGATGCGCGCCTTCACCGCCCATTCTTCCCCGATGATGCTGTGTCCGCAGACATGGGCCTGACCCGACGTGGGCCGGGTCAGGCAGGAAAGCATTTTGATGGTGGTGGTCTTGCCGGCGCCGTTGACCCCCAGCAGGGAAAACAGCTCTCCCTGGGCGATGGTCAGATCCAAATGATCCACCGCCACCACATCCTTGTACTTCTTCGTCAAGGAAATTGTTTGAATAGCCTCCATAATATCCTCCTTTTTGGATGTTCCGGAGCCATTATACCAGACATTTTCCCCCAAACGTCCCAAACCGCCCCCAACGGTCATTTCCCCGCCTTCATCGGCGATCAAACCCCATTCTCCGGTTCAGAAAAAAGGCGTGTTGCAAAAAACAGCAACACGCTCTCAAACTATGGGATTTCTGCATTCAGCGGGGATGTGCGGAGGATGCGCGGTGGCGCCGCAGGCGCAATACCTTCCCCCGGGGGGAAGGTGCCCCCAGTTCGCAAACTGGGGGTGGAAGAGAAATACGGGCCGCCAGGTTCGTCACCGTACGACCCAAAGACCGCCACCGTTGTCATTACGAGGGCCGTTAGGCCCGTGGCAATCTCCCGGTAACATCTTAACAGCATTTCCGCTGGACGATGGATGGTGCCGGGAGATTGCCATGTTCCCTTCGACTTCGCTCCGGGTCCTTGCAATGACGCAAAAATGGGGAGCCCTGGCGAAATAAGGGGAACCGAGGTGCCCTCAGACCGCCCGCCCACACGGATTCCGTCAGACATTTCTAAAGGATCCAATGCGCCCCCATATAATCACTTCAGCCAATATTTCCACCGGCCATCCACTTTCTGATAGTAAAACTCGCTCAGGTCGTCCCGTTCCATGACCTCCACCATGGCCATCATATCCATGGACAGGGGATACTTGTCCAGTTCATCCCGCCGGACCCAAAAAACTTCTCCTTCGCTGGAGGAAATCAGTTCCCCCGAAAACTGGCTGGCCCGGTAGAAAAATACCACATACCTGGCCCCGGTGTCGGTCTGAAACTGCTTGGTGCCGCACAGCCGGGGGTCGGAAATGGTCAACCCCGTCTCCTCCCGGACCTCCCGGACCACCGCGTCCACAAAACTCTCCGCCGGCTCCACATGGCCGCCGGGGAAGGTGACCCCGGGCCAATCTTCCTTCTTCCGGTCAATGACCAGCACATGATCCCCGTTTGTGATCATGCACATATTCACAAATTCTGCCCGTTCTTCTCTTGCCATATGTTCCTCACTTTCTGAACCGGGGCAGGATCTCCTGCCCGATCACTTCTACCAGCTTGTCCAGCTCCGCTTCCGTGGTATCCCGGCAAATGGACACCCGGAAGGAGCCGTCCATCCACTCCGGCGCCACATTCATGGCCCCCAGGGTGTGGCTTCGATGGCCCTTGGCGCAAGCGGAACCGGCAGACACGCAGATCCCCGCATCCTGCAATACATTGATGGAGTTCTGGGTGGGTACCCCGGGAATGGAAACGGAGAGGATGTGAGGCGCCTCATGGGCGCCGTTGACCTTCACCCCATCCAGTTTACATAACTTTTCCGCAAGCCCCGCCAACAATGCCTTCTCCCGGGCAATATCTTCCCGGAAGGTGGCCATCCCTGCTGTGGCCGCCGCCGCGAAACCGAAAATGGCCGGGGTGGCCTCGGTACCGCTGCGCAGTCCGCTTTCCTGTCCGCCGCCGATCATCAGGGCAGGGAAGGACCGCAGCCGGGGCGAGATATACAGCGCTCCGGCGCCCTTGGGGCCGTGGATCTTGTGGGAGGATACGCTGATCAGATCCGCCCCCAAACTTTTCGCCGCAAAAGGTACCTTCAAGAATCCCTGCACCGCGTCGGTGTGGAAAATGGCGTCGGGACACAGCTTGTGTACCAGCTTGGCCATCTGCCCAATGGGCATCACGGACCCTACCTCGTTGTTCACCATCATGACGCTGACCAGAATGGTGTCCTTCCGCAAAGCGGCCTTCAGGTCCCCCAGAGAAATGTTGCCCAAATTGTCGGGCTGGAGCCAGGTCACCTCATACCCCTGGTTTTCCAGGTCCCTGACGCAGTTGAGGACTGCGTGATGTTCAATGGCGGTGCTGATGATGTGCCTGCCCCGCTTGCCCATCCGTTTGACGGTGCCGTAAATGGCCCAGTTGTCCGCTTCCGTGCCGCCGGAGGTAAAAAATACCCGATCCGGCTCCGCGCCCATGGCCGCCGCTACCTGGTGCCGGGCCGTTTTCAGTGTCCGGGCGCAGTCGATGCCAAAACCGTAAAGGGCGCTGGGATTGGCCCAGTTTTCCGTCATGGCCGTCTGCATGGCCGCCACCGCCGCGGCGCAAGGCTTGGTGGTGGACGAGTTATCCAAATAGATCATCTTTTATCCCTTACTTTCCTACGCAAAACCGTTCAAAGATCCGGGCGGTAATATCCTCCCGCACCGTGGCGCCGGTGACTTCGCCCATGGCCTCCATGGCCTCTTCCACGTCGATCAGCACCATATCCGGGGTCAACCCGGCCTTCAATCCCTGCAATGCCCGCCCCATGGCCTCCCGGGCCCGGCGGATGGCATCAAATTGCCGCGCGTTGGTCAAAATGGAGCCGTCGCAGGGCGTATCGCCGCCGAAGAGGGTCTCCACCACATCGGCCAGTTGATCCAACCCCTGGCCGGTGGCCGCGCAGATCTCCACCACATTCATAAAAGGCAGATCGCTGGGGACTACCACTTGTCCCAGATCACATTTGTTGATCAGCGCCACCGCGTTTTCCCGGTCACAGCACAGCTCGATGATAGCATCATCTTCCTCCGTCAAAGGCTGGGAGCCGTCGCAGACGAAGATCACCATGTCCGCCTGCTCCACCGCTTTGCGGCTCCGCTCCACACCCATGGCCTCGATCCGGTCGTCGGTCTGCCGGATGCCGGCGGTGTCCATAAGCCGCAGTTTCACGCCCCCCACCATCACCGTTTCCTCCACCGTATCCCGGGTGGTGCCGGCCACTTCCGTGACGATGACCCGCTCATAGCCGGCCAGGGCGTTGAGCAAACTGCTCTTGCCCACGTTGGGTTTGCCCACGATGGCCGCTCCGACACCGCTGCGGAGGATCCGCCCCTGGCCGTAGGTCTGCAGCAGCTTGTCCAGGGCCTTGGCATCGGCCCGGAGGGGGGCCTCGTAATTTTCCAGACCGAAATCCTCAATATCCTCGTCAGGATAATCCAGAACCGCGTGAAAATGGCTGCAAATATCCGTCAGACCATCGTAGATCGGTGCCAGCCGCTTCTGCAGAACGCCTTCCACTTGGCCTGCCGCGTTGGCCGCCGCATCGGCGGTCTCCGCCTCGATCAGATCGATCACGGCCTCCGCCTGGGTCAGATCCAGCTTGCCGTTCAAAAAGGCCCGCTTGGTGAATTCACCCCGTTGGGCCGGCCGTGCCCCGGCCACATAAAGAGACTCCAACCCTGCCGCCAAAACCGCAGGGGAGCCGTGCAAATGCAGTTCCACCGTATCTTCGCCGGTGTAGCTGTGAGGCCCCCGGGACACGATGGCACAGCCGGAATCGATGACCCGGCCGTTCCGATCCCGAAGCTGGCCCAGAATCAGCTTCCGCTCCGGGGCCTGACTCAGGGATTTTCCGTTATTTAATGTAAAGACCTTCCCGGCGACGTCGATGCAATCATCGCCGGTCAGTCGAATGATTCCGATGGCGGAAACCACATTTCCCGTGGATACCGCCGCAATACTGTGTGCCATAATAGACTCCTGATAATGTTTTCTTCCTTAGATCTCCATGGATGCCGTGTCATCCGAAAAGGATACATGGGCCATATACAGCCAGGTGCGGCTGAAGGAAACCGTCACCCGGGTCTTGTCCGGCAGCCAAACCTCCACCACATTGGAAAACATGAATGGTCCGATCCGGCCCTGCTCGCCGCCCTCCACATAGACGATGTTGTACAGCATACCCCGGTAGACGGTCACGTCTTGCCCGTCCTTCGTCACGGTCTGAAAACGGCAGAACAGAAAATCCGACAATAAAAAAGTTCCGGCGCCGCAAGCGCCTGTCAGTCCGATGACCAGCGGCGTGATATAGCCGTATTCGTAGGTTACCTGCTGAAAACCCGGATGAACAGTGATCCCATCAAAAACGATTGGATCCTGGGTCACCACTTTGCTGGTTTCGAAAAGTGTCCAGCTTACTGCGAACAAAACAAACAGCAAAACAGCCGCACAGCCCCAAATGACCCGCCGTGTCCGGATCATCCGGCGCAGCTTGATTTCCAATTCATAAGTGGTCATGCCATAGCCCCCTTCAGCGCCGCCAGGGGATCTTCCTTACAACTGACAAAATGCATCAGCAAATAGCCGCAAGGCAATGCTACCCGTTCTTCCCGCAGGATCCGCAGACACTCTGCCCGGTCCGCCAGGACCACCTGAATATCCTCCGTGTCTTCCTGCAGATCGTTGCTGGCATGGCCGGCGCAATAGCCAAAGACCGTGGCACAGCTTTCGTCCGTCATGCCTACGGTGGTGAAAAAGGGCCGTGCCGTACCCACCGGTTCCAGTTCCAGGCCGGTCTCCTCCCGCATTTCCCGGATGCCGGCGGTCAGCGGATCCTCACCCTGGTCCACCAGACCCGCAGGCAGCTCATACACAAAATCGTTGACGGGATACCGGAATTGCCGGATCAGTACCACCCGATCCTTCTGCGCGCCGTGCAGGGCGAAAATAATGACCCCGTCGGCCTGCTGATCCCCGGTAACGGTTTTCAGATCCCGGATGTTCCGCCGCCGGGAAGACATATAGTAGGGCGCCCGGCTGCCGTCCCGAAAAGAAGCATCCAGTTCGTATAAATTCAAAAACCGATTCTCGGTCAGCTTTTTGATACCGTGGACTTTTGCCATTTCCCGACCCCTCTTACATATATAATATATCAATATACCATGTCCGGCGACGAAAAGCAATTCCAATCCCACATATTCCGCGGAAAAAAGGGAAACCTACACGGGAGGTGATCTGATGTCCTGGAATGACGAATCCATGGCGGCGCTCTTTGGCGATACCGCCGACCTGAACCGCCGCCGCCTGCAATGCGGCCACCATACCCTCTGGGCCTATTCCATCGACGGCCTGGTCCAAAGCAGCAGTATTTCCGACTACATTTTCAAACCCATCGCCCGGGACCTCCGGGCGGATTCCATGACCGCCCTCTACCGCTCCGCCCTGGCCGGGGAGATCTATAACGCCGTCGCCGTCCCCTGCAAGGACCTGCCCGACGCCGCATCCAAAATGGTCAACGGCTTCTGCGTCGTCCTCTTCCCGGAAGTGGGCGCCCTGGCCTTTGAGGTCAAAACCGGGGAAAAGCGGAGCATCTCCGCCCCGGACCTGGAAAATACAGCCAAAGGCGCCAAGGACGGCTTCACAGAAACCGTTCGTACCAATACCGGCCTGGTCCGCCGGCACCTGCGGAGCCCCCAGTTGCGCTTTTATGAAACCCAGGTGGGGACCCGCTCCCAAACCAATGTCTCCGTCGTCTGGCTGGAAGGGGTCACGCCGCCGAACCATGTGACCCGCCTGATCCAGCGCCTGAGCCGGCTCCGGACCGATGGTCTCCTGACCCCGGCCGCCGTGGAGGAACTGGTCACCGGCGCCCGTACCACCGCCTTCCCCATGATGCAGTATACCCAGCGGACGGACCGATTCTGCGAAGGACTCCTCGGCGGACGCGTGGGGCTCTTTGTGGACGGCATCCCTTTGGGTTATCTTCTTCCCGTGACCCTGGGCCTGCTGATGGAGTCCATGGAAGATTATAACCACGATTTCGTCACCGCCTCCGCCATCCGCATCCTGCGCTATGCCGCCCTGCTGCTGGATCTTCTTCTGCCGGCGCTGTATGTGGCCATGACCGCCTACCATTGGACCCTGCTCCCAGCCTCCCTGGCCCAGGTCATCGACCAGGGGCGGCAAAATGTGCCCTTTTCGCCCATATGGGAGATCCTCCCTCTGCTCATCGCCTTTGAGTTGCTCCAGGAAAGCGGTATCCACCTGCCCCAAAGCATCGGTCAATCCGTATCCATCATCGGCGGCATCGTGGTCGGTACCGTGGGCGTGGAAGCGGGCCTGATCTCCGCCGTGGCCCTGATCGCGGTCAGCACCGCCGGTGTCTGCGGTTTCGTGCTGCCCAACCGGGACCTGGCCGATGCCATCCGGGTCTGGCGCTTCCTGCTGGCTGCACTGGCGGCCCTGGCCGGATTGTGGGGTGTTGCAGCGGGGTTGCTGTGCCTTTTGGTCCACCTGTTCTTCCTGAAAAGCCTGGGAACGCCCTACCTGCGCCTGGCCCGGCCGGGCATTCTCCGCCGCCGCATGAAATAATCAAAATATTGTCAAAAAAAGAAAAATAGTACTTGACAAAAGGGGATAGAGGTGCTAATATATGCAAGCTGTCCGGGAGGGCGGCGCTCAAAGAGAAAAACGCGAAGAAATTTGCAGGAAAATGAAAAAAGTTCTTGACAAAAGTGAAAGCGCGTGATAGAATGAGCAAGCTAACCGCTGAGCGGTGGCGACTGTACCTTGTAAATTGAATAATGTGAGACAAACGAAACACCTTGGACAATTATAAATGGATTGTTCAAATCGATGTTAAGAATCGAAATAAACAGCCAACGAAAATTCTTGAGTAATATTTGCTAGAGCAAATTATTCAAAAAGTATGATTTTAGAGCTTAGGCTTTAAGATACAATTTTTTGAGAGTTTGATCCTGGCTCAGGACGAACGCTGGCGGCGTGCCTAACACATGCAAGTCGAACGGAGCCAGCCCCTTCGGGGACTGACTTAGTGGCGAACGGGTGAGTAACGCGTGAGGAACCTGCCTTTCAGTGGGGGACAACAGTTGGAAACGACTGCTAATACCGCATAATGTTATTAGGGGGCATCCCCTGGTAACCAAAGATTTATTGCTGAAAGATGGTCTCGCGTCTGATTAGCTAGATGGCGGGGTAACGGCCCACCATGGCGACGATCAGTAGCCGGTCTGAGAGGATGAACGGCCACATTGGGACTGAGATACGGCCCAGACTCCTACGGGAGGCAGCAGTGGGGAATATTGGGCAATGGGCGAAAGCCTGACCCAGCAACGCC
>SVLA01000071.1 GCA_015068175.1 Oscillospiraceae bacterium | reverse complement strand
CCAGGTGGTCCATTCCCTGGCCAAGTGGAAACGGCTGGCGTTGAAGCGCTACGGTTTTACCGTAGGCAAGGGCCTTTACACCGACATGAATGCCATCCGCCGGGATGAGGAACTGGACAATATCCACTCCATCTATGTGGATCAATGGGACTGGGAGAAGGTCATTACCCCGGAAAACCGGAACCTGGATTATCTTAAACTCATTGTCCGGGCCATCGTCCGGACCATCTGCGATACCAACGACCGGCTCCATGTCCGCTTTCCCCAGCTTCGTGTGGAGCTGAGCAGGGAAGTGACCTTCATCACGGCTAAGGAGCTGGAGGACCTGTACCCCGGCCTGACCCCCAAAGAGCGGGAAAACGCCTTTGTTCGCCGGCACCGCACCGCCTGCATCATTGGCATCGGCGGCGCCCTCCGGTCCGGCAAGCCCCATGACCATCGGGCCCCGGACTATGACGATTGGGACCTGAACTGCGATATTTTCTTCTGGGACGATGTGCTGGACATGGCCCTGGAGATCTCCTCCATGGGCATCCGCGTGGATCCTGCGGCGCTGGACCGCCAGCTTCGCCTTTCCGGCTGTGAGGACCGCCGGGAATTGCCTTTCCATAAGATGCTGTTGGAGGGCCGGCTGCCCCTGACCATCGGCGGCGGTATCGGCCAAAGCCGCCTGGCTATGCTGATGATGGGCTGCGCCCATATCGGTGAAGTCCAATCCAGCATCTGGGACGACCATACCCTCCGGGAATGTGACCTGGCCGGCATCCCGCTGCTGTAAACCGAAAACTGCCGCCGTCCGTGCGGCAGTTTTTTATGCATGGCCGCGTATTCTCTTGTACAGGCATTGTAATTGTGGGGGAAATGTGATATATTGGGTCAAAAGGGGGAGAAATATGGAACGTTATCAAGTTTTTATCAGCTATCGCCGGGATGGCGGTGAACATCTGGCCGGACGCATCGCGGATAAATTGAAAGATAAAGGGTATGCGGTCTTTTTCGATGTGGAATCCATGCGCTCAGGCACGTTTAACACGCAGATCTTCAAGGCCATCGATTCCTGCGATGATTTCGTGCTGATCCTGCCCCCGAAAGCGTTGGATCGCTGCAAAGATCCGGATGACTGGGTGCGCCTGGAGATCGCCTATGCCCTGCAGAAAGGAAAGAATATTATCCCGGTCATGATGCGGGATTTTGCTTTTCCGGCCACGCTGCCCCAGGAGATCGACAAGGTCCGTTTCTACGAGGGCGTGGCGGCTTCGTCCGATTACTTTGATGCCTGCATCGAAAAGATCGTGCGCCTCCTGCGGTCCAAGAGCCGGGCAGCTTGTGCCCGGGGGACGAGCCGAGGGGCAGGTCCGGCCGGTACGGGAAAATGGATCGGCATTATCTGCGGCGCAGTGCTGCTGGTAGTCTTGCTGGTGCTGGGCATCGGCAGTTTGGGCCGGGTCGAAAATACCACAGACGAAACACCACCCAGTGATGGGCCGGTTCCGACCGGTACGCAGTCTGCTGCGGATCCGGAAACGGAAGCAAAATATCAACTGGCGGCCGGCTATGCCCGGGAAGGTAACTTCGGCGCGGCGGCTATCGCTTATGCAAACTGCGGCGACTATCAGGATGCGGCTGCCCAAAGAGATCTTTGCTGGGAAAAGTTGGCCCGCTACAATCACGATACGATCACGGCTATTGACAATGCTTTCCTGTGCATCCTGCCGGATGGCACCATCCCCAAGGAGCTTTGCTACTATCGGGAGATGGCCGATTGGACGGATCTGGTTTCCCTGTCCATGTTTGCAGCCCTGCGGGCCGATGGAACGGTACTGGTACCGGAAGACTTGGATTATGATGTCCGGAATTGGAAGGATATGGTGTCCATCTCCGCGGGCTATGATTTCTTGGTCGGATTGCGTAACGACGGCACCGTCGCCCTTACCGGCGATTGGTCCAATGGCCGCGATGCAGTGGAGACCTGGACGGACATCGTTTCCGTCAAGGCTTATCCCAATGCAGGCGCTGTTGTGGGCCTGAGATCTGACGGCACGGCGGTGATGGCCGGATGCGACCCGGAATACCCTTATGAAGTGTCCCATTGGAAGAATATCCGGAATCTGTGTACAGAGGAAGGCTTTGCCGTGGACCGGAACGGAAATGTGTTCTGCATCTATCCCGAGGAGCGCATCGATGAACTGCTGGGCGACGACGGCGCGCTGCTGAAAAGCGTTCTTGCCGTAAAGGACGTGGAAGATGTGGCAAACGGCTGGTGTCTGCTGCAGGACGGAAAACTCGTTCCCTGGGAAACCAACGGAGACGATGCGGATCCCGTGGAAGCCTGGAACGATGTGGTCGGCATCACCGTGGGTTGGGAATTTATCATCGGCCTGCGGGCCGATGGAACGCTGCTGCTGTACGGAATGGGATCGCCGGTGCCCGGTTTCTCGGATATTGAGAAAGTGATGCTGCCTAAAGGTGACACCCGCATGACCGATTGGAACTTGGTGGAAGCGGAATTTGAGGATTTTACATTGCTCCTCAAGCTGCTGGAAAGCGGAAACTATGAAGTGCGTGGCTGCACGGGCACGGGAGCCGTGGAACTTCCTGAAAAGTACCAGTACAGAAAGATCGATTCCGTCGGAAGTGCCGCGTTCTACGGGTCTGAAATTACGGCATTCCGGGACCATCCCTTCCTCTCTTCCGTGGGTGCCTATGCATTCGCAGATGCCAAACAGCTCCAAAGCGTACATCTTTCCAGCGGGTATTTGGGCGATCTTTCCGAAGGTGTGTTCTATCGGTGCAACGCATTGGAAACGGTAGAGTTACCTCACGAGACCGATACAGTGGGTGACTATGCCTTCTTTGGCTGCAGCGCCCTGACAGCGCTTCCCTGCACGGAAGCCGGCAGGATCGGCAATTGGGCCTTTGCAGAATGCGTCGGCCTGCAGGAACTGCACCTGGGGGCCCATCATGTGGGATACTACGCCTTTACAGGATGCACTGGAGTGGAAAATGTAGTGCTGTCCGATGGTCTTGAGGAGATCTTGCAGGGCAGTTTCAGCAACCTGGAACGGCTGCAGGAGCTGAGTATACCGGAAACGGTGACGGTGATCGAATACGGTGCCTTTTCAGGCTGCGGCGACCTGCGTGAGATCCACTATGGCGGCACTGTCGCGCAATGGCGCGACCTGGACATCCATGTGGAGGATCTGGGCATTTCCGACGGCCATACGCTGAAGATCCACTGCCAGGACGGAACGATCCGATAAACTGTTCAATAAAGTATGGGCACCCGGCCGTTTGGCCGGGTGCCCGCCTTTTATACGCCGTAATAAGCGTCCAGGTACATTTGCCGGATCTCCCGCAAGAGGGGATACCGGGGGTTGGCGCCGGTGCATTGGTCGTCGAAGGCCTGCTCCGTCATCTCGTCCAGCCGGGCCAGGAAATCCGCTTCGTCCACGCCGTAATCCCGGATGGTCCTGCGGATACCCACCTTTTCCTTCAGCTCTTCCAGGGCCCGGATTAGCAGTTCCAGCTTTTCCTCGTCCGAGTGACCGCCCAACTGCAGGTAGTCTGCCACTTCCGCGTACCGCGCCAGGGTGTGGGGATGGTCATACTGAGAGAAGGTACCCATCTTGGCAGGCACTTCCGCCGCATTGAAGCGCAGCACATGGCTGATCAGCAGGGCATTGGCCACGCCGTGGGGCAGGTGATGGAAGGCACCCAGCTTGTGGGCCATGGAGTGGCATACGCCCAGGAAGGCGTTGGCGAAGGCCATGCCGGCCATGCAGGCCGCGGTGCCCATGTTCTCCCGGGCCCGGGGATCGTTGGGGCCGTTGTCATAGGCCGCCGGCAGATTGTCAAAGATCAGCTTCAGGGCCCGCAGAGCCAGACCGTCGGTGTAACCCGTGGCCATCACTGAGGCATAAGCCTCCAAGGCATGGGTCACCGCATCGATGCCGCTGGCGGCGGTGAGACCCTTGGGGGCATTCATCATCATGTCCGCATCCACAATGGCCATTTTCGGCAGTAATTCATAATCCGCCAGGGGATATTTGATGCCGCTGCGTTCGTCGGTGATGACGGCAAAGGGGGTCACTTCGCTGCCGGTACCGGCGGTGGTGGGAATGGCCACGAAGTAAGCCTTCTTGCCCATCTTGGGGAAGGTGTAGATCCGCTTGCGGATGTCCACAAACCGCATGGCCATGTCCATAAAGTCTGCCTCGGGATGCTCGTAGAGGACCCACATGATCTTGGCGGCGTCCATGGCGCTGCCGCCGCCCACGGCGATGATCACATCCGGCTCAAAGGTGGCCATCTGTGCCGCACCGGCCCGGGCGCATGCCAGAGTGGGGTCCGGCTCCACGGAATGGAAGGTGTTGTGGATGATGCCCAGCCGGTCCAAAGTCTCCTTCACCGGTTTGGTGTAGCCGTTTTGATAGAGGAAGGTGTCGGTGACGATAAAGGCCTTCTTGTAGCCTTTCAGCTCTTCCAGGGCCACGGGCAGACAACCCTTCTTGAAATACACCTTTTCCGGCGCCCGGAACCACAGCATGTTCTCTCTCCTCTCTGCCACGGTCTTGATGTTCAGCAGGTGCTTCACACCCACATTTTCGCTGACGGAGTTACCGCCCCAACTGCCGCAGCCCAGGGTCAGGGAGGGGGCCAGCTTGAAATTGTACAGATCGCCGATGCCGCCCTGGGAGGAGGGGGTGTTGACCACGATGCGGCAGGCCTTCATCCGCTGGGAGAAGGTGTGCAGCTTTTCGCCGCCGGTAACGGTGTCCAGATAGATGGAAGCGGTGTGGCCGTAGCCGCCGTCCCGGACCAACTGATCCGCCATATCTACGGCATCGGCAAAATCCACGGCCCGATACATGGCCAGCACCGGGGACAGCTTTTCGTGGGCGAAGGGCTCATCCAAAGCGGTGGAAGTCACTTCGCCAATGAGGATCTTGGTGTAGGCGGGCACATCGATGCCGGCCAGCTTGGCGATGTCATAGGCGGACTGGCCCACGATCTTGGCGTTTACAGAGCCATTCACCAGCAAAATGGAGCGGACGTTCTCTTTTTCTTCCTCGCTGAGGAAATAGCAGCCCCGGCGGGCAAATTCCGCCTTCACTTCATCGTAGATCCCCTGAGGAACGATGACGCTCTGCTCCGAAGCGCAGATCATGCCGTTGTCAAAGGTCTTGGAGTGAACGATGGAGGATACAGCCAGCAGAATATCGGCGCTGTCGTCAATGATGGCCGGCACGTTGCCGGCGCCCACGCCCAGGGCAGGCTTGCCGGAAGAGTAGGCGGCTTTGACCATACCGGGGCCGCCGGTGGCCAGGATCAGGTCCGCATCGCGCATAAGCTGGTTGGTCAGTTCCAGGCTGGGCTGATCGATCCAGCCGATGATGTCCTCCGGCGCGCCGGCGGCCACCGCCGCTTCCAGCACCACTTTGGCCGCGGCGATGGTACAGTTCTTGGCCCGGGGATGGGGGCTGATCAGAATGGCGTTGCGGGTTTTGAGGCTGATGAGGGCCTTGAAAATGGCGGTGGACGTGGGATTGGTGGTGGGGATCACCGCGGCGATGAGGCCGATGGGTTCCGCGATCCGGCAAATTCCGTAGGAGCGGTCCTCCTCGATGACACCGCAGGTTTTTGTGTCCTTGTAAGCGTTGTAGATATATTCGGAGGCGTAGTGATTTTTGATCACCTTATCTTCCACCACGCCCATGCCGGTCTCAGCCACGGCGGCCTTGGCCAGGGGGATCCGCATTTTGTTGGCGGCGGTGGCGGCGGCCAGGAAGATCCGGTCCACCTGCTCCTGGGTGTAGTTGGCAAATTTCGCCTGGGCGGCCCGGCAGCGGTTCATAGCCTGGGTCAGCTCCCCGGCGGTGGTTACAAGCGTATCGTTATGCTCCATAATTATTCTTCCTTTCTGTATCGATAAATGCATACCGATAAATTACTATCAATATAATAGCATCGAATTTCGAAATGTCAACCCTTATTTTCAGTTTATTCCGGGAAAAGAAAAAAGGGACGCGCAGCGCGCATCCCTTGCCGTATAGGATTACTTTTGAAATCTGCGGGCGTAACCGCACTTGCGGCACAGTTCCTCCGCCGCCTCGCCCCGGGAAAAACCGTCGTAGATGGCCTTGGCCCGGGGACTGTCCAAAATATCCTTCAGTTCCTGCTGATACAGATTGCCAAGAGCCAGGTCCCCTTCGTGATCCAGACAGCAGGGGACCACGGTGCCGTCCGCCAGTACGCCGATCTGATCCCGCAACCCGTAGCAGAATACCCGCCGGCCCCCGTCGGCGGCGCTCAGGTCGGGCCAATCAAATTTCTCCCCATGCTCCAGATATACCCGCTGGCCCATGCGGATGCCCCGCCGTTCCCGGACCCACTGGCCGGGGAAATGCTGATGCAGAGTGTCCAAAATGGCGCCGTTTTTCTCATCCAGACCCCCGTCGTTCCACAGTCGGTAGGTCACCAGCTTGGCGCCCTGGGCGGCCTGACCGAATGCCATGCATCCGCGCAGATAGGTCTCGAAGGGCACGTCCGGATCGTTGGCTTCAAAGGCGTGGAGGGAAATGTTGATCTTGTGCAGGGCAGGGGACTTCAGGAGCAATTCCTGCCGCTTGGGAAGCAGGGTACCGTTGGTGGTCAGGATCACTTTCAGACCGGCATCGCCGGCCATCTGCAGAAATTCCTCCAGGTGGGGATGGAGCAGCGGTTCGCCCATCAGGTGAAAATACAGATGATCCGTCCAATCGCGGAGCTTGGGCAGCAATTGCGCCATCTCTGCGGTGGTCATCCATCGCTTGGACCGCCGGGTACCGGGGCAGAAACTGCAGTTGAGGTTGCATATATTGGAGATCTCCAGATAGATCTTTCGAAAGTGTTTCATAACCGGCCTCCTTCCTTCAATGCCGCCATTATACCACATTTTTCTCCGTTCGCAAGAAAAATCCTATGGAATTGCGGTGCCGGATGTGCTATAATCCGAAATCATGTAAAAGAGGTGTTCCTATGAAAAACCATTCCAAGATCCTTTGGCTGACCCAGACGGCCCTGATGCTGGCGCTGTTGGTGGCGGTCCAGGGTGTTACTGCCGGTCTGGGCAATCAGTTCGTCACCGGCTCCTGTGTGAATTTGATCCTGGGGGTCACCGCCCTGGTGGTGGGCCTTTGGGGCGGCGCGGCGGTGGCCCTGACCTCCCCCTTTCTGGCGTTTTTGTTTGGCATCGGCCCCAAGTTCATCCAGCTCCTGCCCGGCATTGCCGCAGGCAATCTGGTGCTGGTGCTGGTCTTGGCCCTGGTGATCCGGAGCGGCGCGGTGCCTCTGTGGCGCCGGGCGCTGGGATGGCTGGCGGCCGCGGCGGCCAAGTTCGCCACGCTGTATCTGGTCATGGTCCAATTTCTCGTGCCCATGCTGGTCAGCGGCGGCACCATTCCGGCGAAGGCATCGGCTGCGCTGTCGGCCCAGTTCTCCTGGCCCCAGCTCATCACCGCCCTCATCGGCGGCGGCATGGCTGTCCTGATGGCCCCCACCCTCCGCAAAGCCCTGAAGAAGTGACCCCCGCCCCCCCTTGCCTCCCTCTTTGAGGGGGGCTGCGGCGGCCTGCGGCCGCGCGGCGGGAGAAAGCCGGCGCCCTACAATAGCATGAAAATCCCGCACAAGAAAACGCCCATAGGCCGAAGCCTATGGGCGTCCACATTTTGCTTTTACTTCCGCACGAACAGAATACCCAATGTGCCGGGGCCGCAATGGCAGGACACGGTACAGCCGGCCACGGTCTCGTACACGGTGTCGAACAGACCCTGCGCCATAACGGCTTCCCGAACGCCTGCGTAGCACTCGTCGGACACCTTGGTCTGGGTGATGAAAATGGGCATGGAAGTATCCAGGTCCTCCCGGCCTTCCAACCGCTCCTTCACATAGGAAACCAGGCACTTGTCATACTTGCCGCGGTACTTCTTGCTGACGCCCATCTTGCCGTCCTTGACGTCGATGCAGGGCTTCAGGTTCAGCAGATTGGCGCCCAGGGCCGCGGCGGAGGAGCAACGGCCGCCCTTGACCAGATATTCCAGCTTATCCACCACGAAGCTGGCTTCCACCTTGTCGGTGAATGCTTCCAGATCTGCCTTGAGCAGTTCCAGGGATTCGGCGGTTTCCGCCAGCCTGCAGGCTTTCAGCACCACCAGACCCTGGCCGGTGGACAGATTCCGGGAGTCCACAGCCACCACATTGTCAAATTCAGAAGCCGCCAGGCAGGCATTCTGATGGGTGGAGGAGAATTCGGCGCTGATGTTGATGTGCAGAACACCGTCATATTCCGCCGCCAGAGGGGCGAAGAACTCCTGATATTCGCCGATACTCACGGCGGTGGTGGAGCACAGAGCGCCGCCGCCGGCCACATGGGCAAAGATCTCAGCCGGGGTGATGGTCACATTGTCCTTGAACTCCCGGCCGTCCTTGATCACGGTCAGGGGGACGATGCTGATGTTATACTGGTCCACAATGGCGGGGGACAGGTCGCAGGTCGAGTCGGAAGTGATCTTGATTCGCATACATCTTTCTCCTTAATTGGTTGAGGTCGTGGGATCCGTGGCCATCATAAAACAGCAGGATTCCAAATTTTTCGATTTGAGATAGTTGGCGCCCCAATCCCGCATGGCCACCAGCAGGGGCAGCAGGCTCTGACCCAGAGGGGTCAGGGAGTATTCCACCCGGGGCGGGATCACGGGGTAGGCTTCCCGGTGGATCAGTTGATCCTGTTCCAGCTCCCGGAGCTGCTGGGTCAGCATTTTTGCGGTGGCGCCGGTGATCCGCTTACGCAGATCGGAGTAGCGCAAAGTGCCCTGGGACAGATTCCAGAGGATCAGGGCCTTATACTTTCCACCGATCAGCTCCAGGGTGGCTGCCACCGGGCAGGCGTTGGTCTTATTCATCAGCCGCCTCCTTAGGTATCTTTTAGGGTACCAATGCACTATTTTGTGCATACTTGTTTTTTTGGTATTGCCTTGCTAGAATGATAGCATAGAAGAAGCAAAATGTCAATCTCACCTTACTTTGCGTCCAAAGGAGGAACTTATGAAGCTGAAATTTACGGTCACCGGCATGACCTGCGCCGCCTGCTCCGCCCGTGTGGAGAAAGTGACCCGGGCCGTGGAAGGCGTGGAAAACGCGGAAGTGAATCTCATGGGCGGCACCATGACGGTGGAAGCAGCCTCGGAGGAGGTCTGTGACCCCATCATCGCCGCCGTTACTGCCGCGGGCTATGGCGCAAGCGTCGCCGGCCGGAAGCAGGAGACACCTGCTCCCACGGATAACGGCTTGAAAGAAATGAAAAAGCGGATCATCGGTTCCGCCATCTTCCTGGTGATCCTCATGTATTTTACCATGGGCCACATGGTGGGTCTGCCGGTGCCCCATTGGTACCATGGCCGGGAAAATGCCCTGGTGGCGGCGCTGCTGCAGTTTTTGCTGACGCTGCCTGCCGTGGTCCTGAACCGGGTCTATTACACCCGGGGGCTGAAGGCCCTGTGGCACCGCGCGCCCAATATGGATTCCCTCATTGCCGTGGGATCCGGTGCCTCCCTGATCTATGGCATCGGCGCGCTGTTGCGGATGGCCTGGGCCATGGGCCACGGCGACTGGGCCACGGTGGATTTTTACCGGGAAAATCTCTATTTTGAATCTGCCGCCATGATCCTGACCCTCATCACCCTGGGCAAATTCCTGGAGACCCGTGCCAAGGGCAAGACCGGCGATGCCATCCGGGCGCTGATGGACCTGCGGCCGGAGACCGCCGTGGTCCTGCGGGATGGGGTGGAAGTCACCGTTCCCTCGGACCGGGTCCGGGTGGGGGACATCGTAGTGATCCGCGCCGGCGTACGGATCCCCGTGGACGGCACCGTGGTGGAAGGCCGGGGCAGTGTGGATGAAAGCGCCCTCACAGGCGAAAGTGTGCCGGTGGACGTGGAACCGGGCAGCGCCGTGGCCGCCGCCACGGTCAATACATCAGGATATTTCAAATTCCGGGCGGAGAAGGTGGGGGAGGACACCACCTTGCAGCAGGTCATCCGCATGGTGGAGGAAGCCGGCGGCTCCAAGGCCCCCATTGCCCGGATGGCGGATAAGATCGCCGGGATCTTCGTGCCGGTGGTCATGACCATTGCGGCCCTGGCCTTGATCGGCTGGATGCTGGCGGAC
>SVLA01000070.1 GCA_015068175.1 Oscillospiraceae bacterium | reverse complement strand
GCCGCGTGGAGGGATCTTGGCACCGATTTTACTGCAATCAAGAACGAAATGCGAAGATCCCTCGACTCCCTTCGGTCGCTCGGGATGACAACGTTTTTTGTTTTCACGCTGCGCTAAACAACAATTTGTCGGAGGAACCATGGAAGAAAAATTCATTGCCGCGTGGGAGAAAAACCGGGCGGAAGCGGAAAAAATGGGTGTGCGGATGCGTCCTCTGGATGTGAAAGGCGCAAAGCGGGTGCTGTCCGGCAGCCGGCTTTCCGACGGATTCAACGCGTTGATGGGCAAGGGGATGCTGAAGCTGAGCCTGGAGGCCCTGGCTGTTGACAAGCGGTTCACGGCGCTGTTTACCGACGAGGAGGCCAACGAGGCCCTGAACCGGCTCCTGGAAGCGGGTTATCGGTTTTAAGATGTACGAACACGGCAGAAGCGATGGCTTCTGCCGTGTTTTGCTCCCGCCGCTTTGTTAAAAATTCGCTAATGCTTCCCCTCATCCGGCACTTCGTGCCACCTTCCCCCAGGGGGGAGGTATGGGGGCGGAACACCACCGGCCCGCGCGGCCGGAGGCCGCCGCAGGCGCAAACCTTTCCCCTAAGGGGAAGGTTTTGGAAAAATGAAAAGGACCGGCGGGGCCGGTCCTTACATCCGTAATAAGACGGGGGATTAATCAAAAATATCCTTCAAAATATCCCAGAATTTCTTCCGTTTGGGGGTGGAACGGACATCCAGACCCTCATCCAACTGCCGCAGAAGCTCCTTTTGCTCCTTGGTCAGCTTGGTGGGGGTCTCCACCACCACGGTGAACCGCTGGTCGCCCCGGCGACGGGAATTGACCACCGGGATACCCTTCTCCCGGAGGGTGAAGCTGGTGCCGGTCTGGGTCCCTTCGGGGATCTCGAATTTTACCTTGCCGTCGATGGTGGGCACTTCGATCTCGCCGCCCAGGGCCGCCTGGGTGAAGGAAATGGGCACTTCGCACAGCACGGTGTAGTCTTCCCGGCTGAAAATGGGGTGGCGCTTGATGTAGATCTCCGCCAGCAGGTCGCCGTTGGGGCCGCCGTTGGCGCCCACGCTGCCCTCGTTACGGACCCGGACGCTTTGACCGTGGTCCACACCGGCCGGCACTTTGACCCGGATCTTTTGGATCCGGCGGACCTTACCCTTGCCCTTGCAGGTGCTGCAGGGGGTCTTGATGATCTTGCCCCGGCCGTTGCATTGGGGACAGACGCTGGTGGACTGCATTTGCATGCCCATGAAATTCTGGGTGGTCCGGACCTGGCCGGCGCCACGGCAATAGGAGCAGGTCTCCACGGCGCCATCGGCGCTGCCGGTGCCGTTACAGGTGCCGCAATGCTCGATCCGGGGGGCGGCGATCTCCTTTTCACAGCCGAAGGCGGCTTCCTCAAAAGTCAGCTCCAGCCGGGCAAACACATCTTCGCCCCGCCGGGGGCCGTTCCGGCTGGCCCGGGGGCCGCCGCCGAAGAAACTGCCGAAAATATCGCCCAGGTCGCCGAAATCACCGAAACCGCCAAAACCGCCGCCATAGGCTCCGCCCTGGCCGGCACCGTAATTGGGGTCCACGCCGGCGAAGCCGAACTGATCGTACCGGGCCCGTTTGTCCGGGTCCGACAGCACCTCATAGGCTTCCGCCGCTTCCTTGAATTTCTCCTCCGCTTCCTTATCGCCGGGATTGCGGTCGGGATGGTATTTCATGGCCAGCTTGCGATATGCTTTTTTAATGGTATCGGCATCCGCGCCCTTTTCGACGCCCAATACCTCGTAATAATCCCGTTTATTCTCTGCCATATTTTTACCTCAATTTCTCGGGCACGGGGCGATGTTTTGCCGTATACGCCGTCACATCAATGCGGATTACCGCAACCACGCTTACCAGCCGATCCTCAAAAGAAAAATCCTTTCCCGTCTGGGTCTTCATCAGAATGGACATGGCGCGCTTTTTTTCCTCTACATCCTCTATGATCCGGGCTTGCCCCTTTCCCATCACCGAGGAATAAGCCAAACCGTACTGGCAGGGCAGGTTCCCCTCAAAAGGCTGCAGATCGCACTCCAGCGTAAAAAATATATTTGGATTTTCTCGAATCATATCCAACTTTTTGCCCCGGACGGCACTGTGCAAATAGATCACCGGATGCCCGTCCTCTTCGGTATAGCCATAGTTCATGGGCACTACATAAGGTTCATTATTCGCGCACAAACCCAGATGCAGAACCTTGGCCCGGTCCAGGATCCTGCGGATCAGGACCGGATCGGTGATCTGTCGTTCCCGTTTTGTCATTCCCTGCATGGATGTGTCACCTCTCTATACACCAATAAGGGGCGGCAGGGCCGCCCCTTAAAGATGTTCGTTTAGTCCACGGTCTCGTAATCGGCATCCACAACGCCGTCGCCGCCGGCGAAACCCTGACCGCCCTGGCCGCCCTGGCCGCCGTTGGGGTTGGTCTGCTGGTACAGCTTCTCGAAGGCCTTCTGGACATTCTCGATGGCGGCCTTGATGGCAGCCAGATCGTTGCCCTTGTTGACTTCCTTCAACTGGTCCACAGCGGCCTGAATGTCGGCCTTCAGCTCTGCGGGGACCTTGTCGCCCATTTCGTTCAGGGTCTTTTCGGCCTGGTAGGCGGTCTGATCCGCGTGGTTGTGGGTGTCCACTTCCTCCTTGCGGGCCTTATCCTCGGCAGCGAACTGCTCAGCTTCCCGGACGGCCTTATCGATGTCTTCCTGGCTCAGGTTGGTGGAAGCGGTGATGGAGATATTGGCCTCCTTGCCGGTGCCCAGGTCCTTGGCGGAGACCTTCACGATGCCGTTGGCATCGATGTCGAAGGTGACTTCGATCTGGGGAACGCCCCGGGGCGCGGGGGCGATGCCGCCCAACTGGAAGCGGCCCAGGGTCTTGTTGTAGGCGGCCATTTCACGCTCGCCCTGGAGCACATGGACTTCCACGGAAGTCTGGCCGTCGGCGGCGGTGGAGAAGATCTGGCTCTTGTGGGTGGGGATGGTGGTGTTGCGGTCGATGAGCCGGGTGAACACGCCGCCCATGGTCTCGATGCCCAGGGACAGAGGAGTCACGTCCAGCAGCAGGATGTCCTGCACATCGCCGGTCAGAACGCCGCCCTGGATGGCTGCGCCCACGGCCACACACTCGTCGGGGTTGATGCCCTTGAAGCCTTCCTTGCCGGTGATCCGCTTCACGGCTTCCTGCACGGCGGGGATCCGGGTGGAACCGCCCACCAGCAGGACCTTGTCCAGATCGCTGGGCTTCAGGCCGGCGTCAGCCAGGGCCTGGTTCACGGGCTTCAGGGTCCGCTCCACCAGGTCGGCGGTCAGCTCATTGAACTTGGCCCGGGTCAGGGTCACGTCCAGGTGCTTGGGACCGGTGGCGTCGGCGGTGATATAGGGCAGGTTGATGGCGGTGGAAGTGACGCCGGACAGCTCGATCTTGGCCTTCTCGGCGGCTTCCTTCAGACGCTGCATGGCCACCTTGTCCTTGCTCAGGTCGATGCCTTCGGCCTTCAGGAACTCGGCCACCAGATACTTCATGATCCGCTCGTCGAAGTCGTCGCCGCCCAGGCGGGTGTCGCCGGAGGTGGACTTGACTTCCACGACGCCGTCACCGATCTCCAGGATGGACACGTCGAAGGTGCCGCCGCCCAGGTCGTAGACCATGATGGTCTGCTCCGCTTCCTTGTCCAGGCCGTAAGCCAGGGCAGCGGCGGTGGGCTCGTTGATGATGCGCTGGACGTTCAGGCCGGCGATCTTGCCGGCATCCTTGGTGGCCTGACGCTGAGCGTCGGAGAAGTAGGCGGGAACGGTGATGACCGCCTCGGTGACGGTGGTGCCCAGGTATGCTTCGGCATCAGCCTTCAGCTTCTGCAGGACCATGGCGCTGATCTCCTGGGGGGTGTAGGCCTTGCCGTCGATGGTGACCTTGTAATTTTCGCCCATATGGCGCTTGATGGATGCGATGGTGCGGTCGGCGTTGGTCACGGCCTGGCGCTTGGCCACCTGGCCCACCATCCGCTCGCCGGTCTTGGAAAATGCTACCACAGAGGGGGTGGTTCTGCCGCCTTCTGCATTGGCGATAACGGTCGCCTCGCCGCCTTCCAGGACAGCCACGCAGGAATTGGTGGTGCCCAGGTCAATACCGATGATCTTAGACATAATGATTTCCTCCTATATAGTAACTAAAGTTTTTACAATTTTAAAATAGTTGACAGTTGATAGTGGACAGTGGACAGTTGAGGTATCCCCTTCGGGGATGATTACAATCCGTCAGCGAAGCTGACTCCTTAACTGTCAACTTTCAACTGTCAATTTTCAACTCAACTGAGCTTTGCTCAGTTGGCTACCTGCACCATGGCGAAGCGGACCACCTTATCGCCGATCCTGAAGCCCTTCTGGAACACGGCGGCAATGGTATTTTCCCCCAGTTCCTCGTTTTCAATGTGCATTACGGCGTTGTGGATGTTGGGATCGAACTGCTCACCCACCTGGCCGAAGATCTCCACGCCCAAAGCGGTGAAGATCTTCACCAGTTCGTTCATGGTCATTTCCACGCCCTTTTTGTAGGCGGCGTCTTCGGTGGGCTGCAGCAGCGCCCGCTCCAGATTGTCATACACCGGCAGGAGCTTGGCCACCGCGTCGGCCTTGCCGTTGCCGTAGCTGGCTTCCTTTTCCTTCAGGGTGCGTTTGCGGTAATTGTCGTATTCCGCCGCCAGACGCAGGTGGGCGTCCCGTTCGGCGTTATATTTTTCCTCCCAGGGGTCTACCGCCGGGGCTTCCGGGGTTTCCTCCACGGGATTTTCCGCCACCTCTTCGGTCACGGGGTCTTTCTTCTCTTTGTCCTTCTTTGCCACGTTTGGTTCCTCCATTTATTCTTCCTGGCCTTCCCCTTCGGGTAATTGGGGCTGCTCGGGTTTGGCGAAGAGCTTGCTCAGGCTCTCGGCAAAGTAACTCAGCCGGGCCGTGACTTTGGCATAATCCATCCGGGTGGGGCCCACCACGCCGATCATGCCCTGCATGCCGTCGCCGATGTCGAATTTTGTCATGACCACCGAGGTGTCCCGCAGTTCCCGGGCCACATTTTCCGGGCCCACCAGCACCTTGGTGCCGTTTTCGTTCTGCATGACCGCCGGAAGATTTCTCAGGGCCTCTTCGTCCATGGATTCCAGCAATTTCTGGGCCTTATCCACGTCCCGGTATTCCGGCTGACCCAACAGCCGCGCCTGACCGGCCACGGCCATATTGGTGGCGGCCTGACTGCGCAGGATGCCGGCGGTGAATTCCACGATCACGGGCACCAGGGCCGCCGCCGTGCCGGCGCTGGCCATGACCCGCTCCAGAATGGATGCCGTGAAACCGTCTGCGGTCAGGTCGGACATGGTGGCGTTCAGAAGGGCGGTCAGCACCTTCAGGTCGCCGTCGGTCACGTCCAGGGGCAGCTTGATCAGCTTGTTCATCACTTCTTCGGTGGAGAGCATCACCACCAGGATGATACTGCCGGCGCCGGCCTGGATCAGATCGAACCGCCGAACCGTCACGTTTCCGCGGTGAGAGGCGGCGGAAATGGCTGGCAGGTCCGTGACCTGGGATACCAGTTTTGCCACCTTTTCCATCATTTTATCCACCCGCTGCATTTTTTCTTCCAGGGATGCGTTGATGGACTTGGTTTCTTCCAGGCTCAGGCGGTAGTCGCTCATGAGTTCATCCACATACAGCCGGTAACCGGCGGCGCTGGGCACCCGGCCTGCGCTGGTGTGGGGCTGTTCCAGGTAACCCATGGCGGTCAGCTCCGCCATTTCGTTGCGGATGGTGGCGGAGGAGTAATTCATGTCCGGCAATTCCGCAATGGCCTTGGAACCCACAGGCTCCGCCGTTTGGATATACAGTTCCACGATGCACCGCAGCACTTTCTTCTTGCGCTCGGTCAGTTCCATGGTACTCCTCCTTTCGTTTTAGCACTCCACATCTTTGAGTGCTAAGCACACTATACACGAGAGTGCTAAAAAAGTCAATAGTTTTAAATATAAAATATTTTTGAACAGGAAAATGGGGAGAGCTGCATGGGTTTTCCACACCATTGTAGGGCGCTGACTGTCTCCCGCCGCGCGGCCGGAGGCCGCCTCGGCTCCCCTTGTCAGGGGAGCTGGCAAAAATCTTTGATTTTCATCTGAGGGGTAGTGGTTCTCTCCCTCCGTCACGGCATTCGCTGTGTCACCTCCCCCCCAGGGGGAAGGTTTAGGTACCCTCTCCGTCATTTGCTTCGCAAATGCCACCTCTCCCAAAGGGAGAGGCAAGGGGGGCGGGGCACCACCCCCGGGGGAAGGTATGGGTGCGGTGCTGCTGTAGGGCGGAGGAAAGGTGGTGCGGAGGCATGTTTGGGTGGGGGTGGGCATATACTGCCCTGAGGAGGGATGGCTATGAACAACGAACTGCCCCAAATGCCCCACGCCATGACCCTGAAGGACCGCAAGCATCTGGCCGTCACCGGCGTCAGCGAGGTGGCCAGTTTTGACGAAAACGCCGTGGTGCTGCACACCGGTCTGGGGACCCTGGTGGTCCAGGGCCGGGATCTGAAATTGAAGACCCTGACGCTGGAAGGAGGACAGGTGGTGGTGGACGGCACGGTGTCGGCCCTGGTTTATGAAGAGGCCCGGCCCCAGGGCGGCTGGTGGCGCCGCCTGCTGAAATGACCGCCCCCGCCCTGGCCGCCGCCCGGTTTGCCGCCGCATTCCTCCTGGGGGCGGCTTTGGGGCCGGTGTATGACTTTTTGCGGCCTCTGCGGCCCCGGCTGACGGCCCTGGCGGACCTGCTGTTCCTGATGCCGGCCACCGGCGCGTGGCTGTATCTGAACTTCGCTGTCTGCCGGGGGGACATCCGCCTGGGCTATGTTTTGGGCATTCCCCTGGGCCTGATCCTGTGGGAAAAGACCCTTAGTTTCCTCTTTCGGCCCATATTTTCCATTTTCTGGCTGCCGGGAAAGAAAATATTGCAATTTTTTCGGAAAATTTCAAAAAAACTATTTGCATCTGCAAAAAAATGGGTTACAATATACTGGACTAAGAATGAGCACCAAACCAAAGAAGGAGGCAGGAAGCATGCAGCGCATTTTACGCAGACTCAAGCGGATCCGCTTTGTGTATCGCCGGAGCAGTCCGCTGATCAAGACCGTGGTCCTTTCCGCCATCGCTCTGTCCGCGGCGGCTCTGCTGACTCTGGCCCTCACCATCGGCGCCGCCCAAAATCACACCGACGCCCTGGCCGGTCAGGCCGCCCAGTTGGAGCAGGAAAATCAGAAACTGGAAGATAAGATCGACAAGCAGGGCAGCCTGGAAGGCGTTAAGGACTACGCCGAGGATGAGCTGGACCTGGTGGACCCGGATACCGTGGTCATTGATCCTGAAGAAACCAAGTAATTTTTTGGAGGAAACTATATAAACATGGAGTTAACCGTCGGCACCGTTGTAGAAGGCAAGATCAAAACCATCACCAATTTCGGCGCATTCGTTGCTCTGCCGGAGGGCAAGACCGGCATGGTACATATTTCTGAGGTGGCCAATGTCTATGTCAGCGACATCCGCCAGCACCTGACCGAAGGGCAGGACGTGAAGGTCGTGGTGATCGGAAACGAAAACGGCAAGATCAATCTGTCCATCAAGCGGCTGGAGGCCAAGCCCCAGCAGCAGAATCATTCCAACCGCGGCAACGGTCCCAAAGCCGCCACGCAGCAGCGCTCTCCCAAGGCCCCCACGCCGCCCCCGGCGCCCAAGTCTGCCGACCAGCTTTTTGAGGAGCGGCTGAAGGCATTTATGTCTGAGTCCGATTCCAAGCTGTCCTCCATCCGTGCCGACCACCGCACCAAGAACAGAAGAAGGTAAAAAACCGGGGCTGCTGCACAATGCGGCGGCCCCTTTCTCCCTCCGCATTTATAAACTGCAAATCTTGATCATCAGGAGCATCATCCTATGTCCCATGTTGTCATCACCGGCGGAAGCCGGGGCATCGGCGCCGCCGCCGTGGCGCTTTTTGCCCAACGTGGCCACCGGGTCACTTTTTTATATGAAAAAGACCACGCCGCCGCCGCGGCTGTGGCCGAAAAGACCGGCGCCGCCCCCATCTGCTGCGACGTGGCCGACCGGAAGGCGGTCTTTGCCGCTTTTCAGCAGATCGAACACGTTGACATTCTGATCTGTAATGCCGGCATCTGCCACACGGGCCTCATGACCGACATGACGGAGGAGCAATGGGACCGGATCTTCGACGTCAACGTCAAAGGCATGTACAACTGCATCAGCGCCGCCATGCCCTTTTTCCTGCGGAAGCAGGAGGGGTCCATCGTCACCGTGTCCTCCATGTGGGGCCAGGTGGGGGCATCCTGCGAGGCGGCCTATTCCGCCACCAAGGGCGCCGTCATCGCCCTGACCAAAGCCCTGGCCCAGGAGCTGGGACCCAGCGGCATCCGGGTCAACTGTGTGGCCCCCGGAGTGATCCGGACGGATATGTGCGCCGGGGTGGACCCGGAGATCATGGAATACCTGGCGGAGCAATCCTGCCTGGGCCGCAACGGCACTCCCCAGGAGGTGGCCCTGGCCATCGAATATCTGGCAAACGCACCTTTTATCACCGGACAAGTTCTGCCGGTCAACGGCGGATTCATCACTTAACTTTTAGGAGGAACTACATATGAAGATCGCACTCGGCTGTGACCATGGCGCTCTGGACCTGAAGAACGCCATCGCCGAACACCTGACCGATCAGGGCCACGAAGTTGTGGACTTCGGCACTTACACCCTGGCTTCCTGCGACTATCCCGATTTTGCCGAGAAGGCCGCCCGGGCCGTGGCCGCCGGAGAATGTGAAAAGGGCATTGTCCTTTGCACCACCGGCATCGGCATTTCCATTGCCGCCAACAAGGTCCCCGGCATCCGCTGCGCCCTGCTCCATGAGACCTGGTCCGCAAAAATGACCCGGGAGCACAACGACACCAACATGATGGCCCTGGGCGCTGCTGTGACGGGCAGGATGCTGGCCCTGGAGATCGTGGATACCTGGCTGGGCACCGCATTCTCCCATGAAGGGAAGCATCAGCGCCGGATCGACAAGGTCATGGCCCTGGAACAGAAGTGAAAACCCCAAAATATAAAACCGCAACCTCGGGTTGCGGTTTTTCCAACTTAACGTGCTGTATTTAGGGCAGCGATTTTGCTATGATAGGGTCATCACGAAAGGAGTGAAGACAATGACATTAGGAGAAAAAATACAGGAATTGCGGCGCCGTTACGGCATGAGCCAGGATGCATTGGCTGAGCGGCTGGAGGTATCCCGGCAAGCTGTGAGCAAATGGGAACGGGATGAGGCGGTGCCGGAGACGGAGAAGATCATCCGGATCTCCCAGGTCTTCGGTGTGTCCACCGACTATCTGCTGAGGGAAGAAGAACCGGCTCCGGAGCCGGCGCCCGCCGCGTCCCCAGGCGGCCGTGCCCGTTCGTGGGAGCGGACCGCGGAGCGGCTGATCCGCCGCCATGGCTACAAGGCCGGGTTTATCCCGGCTGCCGTCGGCGCGCTGCTGTGCGTCGTTGCGCTGCTGGTGATGACATTGATGCCCAATTTCGGCGCAGGACTGTTTGAAACGCCGGACGATCTGTTTGGAGGCTCTTTCAACAGCGGTGTGCTGCTGGAGGGTGACGTTCCGCCGGAAGTGTTGGAACAGATCTACGGTCAGGCAGGTTCCGGCATGAACAGCGGCTATTTCGGTGATGATCTTTATGGAGCCTATCAGCAGGAAGTGTCGCAGATGCAGAATGCTTTTCGGGGGACGCTGCAGACCATGTCGCTGATGTTTGGCGTTCCCGTGATGCTGGCGGGAATCGCATTGATCGCGCTGGGGAGCTGGATCATCCATAAGGGTAAAAAACTGTCCTGCGATATTCACTAACAGTTTCAGGCTGTCAAAATAGTCCCATTCGAGCATCGGCGCTGATCAAAGCCTCCCTTTACACAAGGCTGCGCCCGCAGGCGCGTTTCGGAGCGCAACCGCCGCAGGCGGCTCTTAGCGCGGAGATGAGCCTTGGGCGCTCCCGCGCCAGAGGGTTCTTTGGCAAGCTCGAAGGCTGTCCCGCCGTAAAAGGCGGGACAGCCTCAGACCGTAGAAAAACCCCTGTTTTGCGTTAGGCAAGACAGGGGTTCGGTACGTATTGGGGAAAAATAAAGGAAATAATGAAAGAAATCAAGGAATTGTACTTATCCCTCCAGCTCCATTTCGCA
>SVLA01000069.1 GCA_015068175.1 Oscillospiraceae bacterium | reverse complement strand
GGGGGACTGGCATTTTGGTGCGGTGCCGCGTCATGAGAAGGCTCGGGGGACCTTTGTGCCCCTGTCACCGGAGGAACCGTTTCGTTACCTGAAGCGGATCGGTGAGGCGGTCCTGCAGACCCGGAATGGAGTCACGGGGGTGGTGATAGGGGATACATCTCAACCGATGTCATAGCCTAGAATAACCAGGACCGTTATAAGGTCTGCCAGTACATGGTCATTCCGGGATTGAAGGATCTGGACCACCTCATTGGTACGCAAATAGAGATTCTGTAGAAAATCCGAGTCCCAGGAAAGGATCGAAAATACTTCTATTTTTGCTTCTATGGTGGTACAACGGGAAAATAGGGAAGCAAGGAGGTTCTGCTCAGCAATAAGAATCTCCACAATTTCTTCCGCCGTCATTAAGTGCACAAACCCTTCGACTTCCGGGAAGGTGATGGGGGCCAGGTGGCAGCTATTATAGGTATTGCAGATGAATTTCGCTTCCTGCTGGGGCGTCATGGCACCGGGGTGGTAGAAATCCAGGGTAAACAGCAGGGTGTAGGGCAAAGTTTTTAAGGACGCATCCTCATAAGGGGCCATGTCCATGATATAATCGATGGCGGCGGGACGGCTGGCCAGCTCTGCCAGGAGAAAGCGGTCGTGGGATGAGAGTTCGGAGGTGTAAAGTCTGCTGATCATCTCCTGATCTTGGAGGATCGTGTTGGCAACCTGATCGTCGGTCCAGAGGCGGGTCTGCTCCCAGAGGTAGTAATAAAGATGGATCAGCAGCTCGTCTCCGTGGGATTCCAAGACTTCCAGGGCATCGTCACGGATGAAGAAGCCTTCCATATACTGATTGATGGAGTGTTCCGACACATAAATATAGTAGGCTACACGGACATTTTCAGCCTGGGCGAAGTATTCGCCGGTATTGTTCCAGAAGAGCATCTGTTCATAGAGCTGTTCGGTGGTGAAGAGGGTAAGGTCTACATTATCCGGAGCAGGGCGTGGACGGCCGGAGGAGTTGTAATTGCCGGTAATGTACAGCGCCTTTTGCTGATCGGTCATTTTCTCCTGGTATACGGGGCGGGACAGCAGGATGGACGGCATCTTGGAAATGGGTCCCAGGATGCCGTGGTCATTTTGAAAGAAGGTGGTTTGCATGATTTCTTCCACCGCATTGTCCCGATTCTCCAGAGCTTTGAAGGCAGGGATCCGTTCCCGGAGGTATTCATAGACATAAGGGATGTTTTTTTCGTGGCGACAGCGGACCAGGATACTGCTGCTGTTCAGATCCAGGATCTGCTGGAAAACATATTGGATGACGATATTTTCCGGATCAGCGCCGGTGTGGGTGAAATCATGGGTCCAGTTGCAGGTGTCGTAGGCGCCGGTAAGATAAATATATTCCTCTTCGGCGGTCATCAGGCGCTGGACATCCATGATGGAGAGGAGGATATTATTGATGAGACTGTCCTCCGGGGTTTCCTGGTACATCAGGTGGTTGATCACATCTTCCCGGGAGAGGAGTTCGGACAGGGGCGCATAACGCACCATCAGTTCCGGGAAGTTTTCCGGTGTGGAGTAAAAGGAGATATTGCTCAAACTCCGCAGGCCCTCTACGATGTCGGAATAGTGGGAGACATAAGCCAGCAGTTCCTTGGTAGTAAGGTCCCTGATCTCGGCTTGATCCAGATAGGGAAGGATGCTGAGGGTCTCCTCAAAAGCCGAAACGGCGTTGGGGTGTTTCACCGTCAGGATAAAATCGCTGGGGAGAAGGGATGAATACTTGCCCCATAGGAGCCAGCCGTCGGGAGCGGACAGATCGTCGGGGGAATAGTAGGGGACGGTATAAATGTCGGTGACGGTCTTTTCAAGTTCCGGTGTGCTGGCAATATAGAAATCGCGCCATTGGAGACCGATTTCCCAAAGGTCTGAATCGTAGTCCAGGCCGTCGGTGGTGCCGGTGATGCGCATAAAGACATTGAAATTGATGTCATAAATGTCGATGGGAAGGTCCAGGGGGACATAATAGCAGGTGTTATCCGAAGCCAGCAAAGGTTTTAGCTCGGTGCCGTCAGGGAGGTTGAGGTCGTTGAGCAGATCGTCTGAGTGCGTGCTTACACTTTCATCCCATAAGGGATAATCGTAAAAAGGTTGCTCATAGATAACGACCTTGAAATTAAGCTGAAATAGTTGAGGGACGGTTTGCGGCGGGGCATCCATAGTGCCTGGGTGGTCCCGGAGCCAGCCGGTTAACAGACTGATGGCAAGACAAAGAACCATGACAATGGGCAAAATGGACACAAAGTCCTTCGCTGAAACGGCGGAGGACTTTGCGCTTTTTTTGGTGGTTTCCGCTTCGACCACCCGGGGCTTGCCGGTGGTCTCGTGGGTGTAGAGACTGCCGTTGACCAGCAGGTCGATGTGGATGGACACGGGGCAATGGTCGGAGCCAAGGATGTCGCTGTGAATCTCGGCCCGGTAAAGGGACTCCCGGATCCGGTCGGAGACCAGGAAATAGTCGATCCGCCAGCCGGCATTTTTCTCCCGGGCGTGGAACATATAGCTCCACCAGCTATAGGCGCCGGTCTTGTCCGGGTGTAAGTGGCGGAAGGTGTCGGTAAATCCCAGGTCCAGGGTCTTTTGAAAGCTCTCCCGTTCCTGATCGGAGAAGCCGGCGTTGCCCCGGTTGGCGGCGGGGTTCTTCAGATCGATCTCCTTGTGGGCCACATTCAGGTCGCCGCAGAGGATCACCGGCTTTTGGGCATCCAGCTTCTGCAGGAAGGCGCGGAAGGCGTCGTCCCACTTCATGCGGTGGTCGATGCGGGCCAGCTCCCGCTGGGCATTGGGGGTATAGCAGGTCACCAGGAAAAATTCCGGGTATTCCAGGGTGATGACCCGGCCTTCGTTGTCCAAATCCTCCACACCGATGCCGTATTGCACGGATTGGGGTTCGTGCCGGGCGAAAATGGCGGTGCCGGAGTAGCCTTTCTTTTGGGCATAGCACCAGTATTGATGATAACCGGGCAGGTCCAGCGTCAACTGACCTTCGGAGAGTTTTGTCTCCTGAAGGCAGAAGAAGTCGGCATTGAATTTCTCAAATTCGTCCAGGAAGCCTTTTTGGATGCAGGCGCGGAGGCCGTTGACGTTCCAGGAAACCAGTTTCATAAATGATCACCTCGGGTCAAGTGGTTTCAGGTTCGTAGTCGTCCAGGAGATAGATGGAGGACAGGTCCATGCTGATGTAGGATGCGCCGTCCAGGGTGGTGCCGCGGGCGCGGATGATGACGGTATCGACGCCGGTCAGCTCAATGACCGTTTTGGTCAGGCAGACGCAGGCAACGGTCAGGTCCAAGCCGGACAGTTCGCTGATGTTGGAGGACAGGAGCAGATCGGCTGTATTATATTCCAGTTCCATGATCAGCAACTGGGTGCCCTCGGGAAATGTTGGGGCATAGAAGGGGTCGGGACGGTGACTGAGGTAGATGTTCAGCAGGGCCAGGTGGTCGCCTTTCAATCCGGCGCCTTCAATGGGCAGGGCGGCAATGACGCTGTCGGCGCTGCCGTGGGTCAGCTCTGCCCGGCGGTAATAGCCGTTGAAGGGGTCCAACAGGGGCGTTTCTTCCTCCTGACAGCCCCAGAGGGGCAGGCAGAGGATGGCCAGCAAGAGGCAGATCCATCGTTTCATTCCGTTTCCTCCTCTTCCGCAGGCTCTTCATCGGTATCAAAGGCGGGGAAGGTGACGATGAAGGTGGTGCCGTTGCCGTAGATGCTTTCTGCACGGATGGTGCCCTGATTTCGCTCCACAAGGTTACGGACAATAGACAGGCCCAGGCCGCTGCCGCCGGTTTTCCGGGAGCGGGCCTTGTCCACCCGGTAGAAGCGCTCAAAGATATGGCTCAGTGCATCGGCCGGGATGCCCACACCGGTATCGGAGATCTCCAGCCGGGCGTTGTCGTCCTGGCGGCTGACGCGGATGGTCAGCTTGCCGTTGGGTTGGTTGTATTTGATGCCGTTTTCCAGGAGATTGAATACGATCTGGTAAAGGTCGTCTTCCAGGATCAGGATGGGTACGTCCTCTTCGATCTCCTGGACAATGGTGATGCTGCTTTCACGGGCGGTGCCGGAGAGCATACGGACGGCCCGGGCGATGGTGGGGGCGAGCATCACGATCTCGCAGGTGCCGTCCACCTGGCTTTCGATACGGGTCAGACTCAGCAGCTTCTCGCTCATGCGGGTCAAACGGTCTGCTTCGTTGCCGATGTCCTGGACAAACTCCCGGATGGTCCGCAGATCCATGTCGTTCTGCAAAATGGAGTCGGAGAGCAATTTGATGGAGGCCAGGGGGGTCTTCAGCTCGTGGGAGGCATCAGATACGAACTGGCGCCGCTTGTTTTCGGAGGTGTTGAGCCGGTCGGTCAGGTCGTTGAATTCGTGGCCCAGGTAGGTCAGCTCATCCCAGCCACCCACGGAGACTTTGTAGGAATAATTACCCTCGCGTATAAAGCGCATGGAGGTGAGGAACCGGCGGATCCTGGCGGAATAGAGCGTTGAGAACAGGAAGGAGAACAAAATAACGGCGGCTACCAGGATCAGGGTGATATTGAACACGTTTTGCTGCAGCGAACGGATCAACTGACCCTGCTCGGTATCGTATTCGGTGATGTAGACGGCGCCGATGACCTTGCCGTAGGATACGATGGGTACTGCGGCGCAGGAATACATGGTGCCGGTGGTGTAGCTATAATCCCAGGAAAAGGATTTTTGGCCGTATTCGTTGGTTTTACTGTCCAATGCTTCTGCAATCTCCGGCAGCAGGACGTATGTGCCGACGGTGGATTCCGGGGCGCTGTCGTAGACGGACAGCGCCGTATGGTCTGTGACGATGATCCGGGAGATCTGGAGGCTGCCCATGCGGCCGACAGCGCCGGCGGCTGTGGTGGGGTTCAAGACTTCCAGGGTGGAGATCTCCGTAGCGGTCATCTGGGCCTTTGAAAAAAGGGAACTTTCCTTGTTTTGGTAGACCATTTGGTGGGTGGTGCCGGTGGAGTAGATATTCAGGAAGATCATCGCGGCTAAGGTGATGATGATATTGGTCACCGTAAAATTCAGATGGGAACTGCCATAGCGGCCGGCAGTCCGTTTTTTACTTCCGGAAGTAATAGCCAACGCCCCATTTCGTCATGATATAGACCGGCTCGGCCGGGTTTTCCTCCAGTTTTTCCCGGAGGCGGCGGATGTGGACATCCACGGTGCGGATGTCGCTGCGGTATTCATAGGACCAGATGGTATCCAGCAGCGCTTCCCGGGAGTAGACCCGGTTGGGATTACGCATCAGGAATTCGATCACGTCGAATTCCTTGGCGGTCAGGTCGGCAAGAACACCGTTTTTATAAGCATTGCGGCTGTTCAGGTCCAGGGTGATGGAGCCGATGGTGAGCTGGTTGCCGGGGGCACCGGATTCCTGGGCGCCGGAGCGGCGCAGCAGGGCGCGGATCCGGGCCTTCAGCTCCAGAATGTTGAAGGGTTTGGTCAGGTAATCGTCGGCGCCGCAATCGAAGCCTATGAGCTTGTCCATATCATCGGTTTTGGCGGTCAAAAGGATAATGGGGATGCTGGAATATTCCCGGATCTTGCTGCAGGCCGTCAGACCGTCCATTTCCGGCATCATAACGTCCAGCACGATCAGATCGGGACACTCATTTTGGGTCAGGCGCAGAGCATCCAGGCCGGTGGAGCCGGTGATGACTTCATAACCTTCGTTCTGCAGGTTAAAACGGATGCCTTTGACCAGCAATTCCTCATCATCCACAACTAAGATCTTCATAATTCATCCTCCTACGGTAATGTAATCGAGCATTTCCTGCAAGGTGGAAAGACCAATGCCTTCCACCAGAGTCAGTTCCGAAACGGTGGCGAAGGGGCCGTGGGCTTCCCGGTAGTCAATGATCCGCTGGGCCAGGGTGGGGCCGATGCCCGGCAATTTGTCCAGCTCTTCAAGGGAAGCCGTATTGATATTGACCATCAGGGGTTCGGTGGGATCGGTTTGGACAGCGGACGGGTCCGTGGGCCGGGGGATACTGGGCCTGGTGGGTTCCGTATATCCGGACATGGTGATGTCGGTGTGGTTCATATTTCGGCCGACAAAAAAGCCCATAAGGCCGCAGGCGAACATCCCGGTCACCATCGCAAAGATCAATATGCCACGATTTTTCATGGGAAGCCTCCTCTTTGATTGACGAGCGGGAAAAAAACTGATATAATGGTTTCAACATATTATACACGAAATCCGTCCGCCGGACAAGTCCGGTTTTTGAATAATGAGGGAGAAAAATGAGATTTATCCGATTTTTTACTGCGGCGCTGTGCCTTGCGCTGCTTTTTACATCGGCGATGCCCGCTTCGGCGGTCATGTCCCAGAGCCAGGGGTGTTACAGCGTGGATGCGGCCATTCCCCTGGATGGTACGGAAAAGCTGCTGGAGACCTCCAAGGCGGTGGTCCTTTATGAACGGAATACGGGGACGTTGATCTACGGGTATAACCTGGACCGGCAGATCTATCCGGCCAGTATGGTGAAGATCATGACCACCATCGTTGCCCTGGAAAACGGGAACATGGATGATATTGTGACGGTGACCAGGTCGGCGCTGGATGCGGTGGCCATCGGTTCCGTCAGCGCTCATCTGGTGCGGGGGGAACAGCTTCGGCTGGAGGATCTGCTGTATCTGAACATGGTGGCCTCTGCCAACGACGCATCGGCGGTGATCGCGGAGCATATTGGCGGCTCTCAGGAAGAATTTGTACAGATGATGAACCAGAAGGCCCTGGAGATCGGCTGTACCGGGACCCATTTTTCCAATGCCCACGGACTTCATCACGAGCAGACCTATACCACTGCCCGGGATGTGCTGAAGATGGTGGAATACGGCCTGCAGAATGAGCAGTTCCGCAAGATGTTTGAAACGGAGAGCTATGTCGTGCCCGCAACGGAACTGAGCGAGGAACGGAAGGCTACCACCACCAACTACATGATGAACAACCGGAAATACCTGGATGAGCGGGTCACCGGCGGCAAAACCGGCGCCACGGACCAGGCGGGCCGGTGTCTGGTCGTGACGGCCAATGTGGGCAATATGGAACTGGTGGCCATCGTTATGGGCGCTGAGGCGGTATATTCTGAGGATGGTTATGAAGTTCTGCACTTTGGCAGTTTTGAGGAAATGAAGGTCTTGCTGGATCATGCCCAAGCCAGTTACGAGTGCAAGCAGCTGTTTTACACCGGGCAGGTCATTGACCGCTATGCTGTCAGCGAAGGAAGCGATGTGGCGGTGACGCCGGCCGATACCCTGAAGGTGGTCCTGCCGAAAGAGACGACGGCGGATGAACTGTCCTGGCGCTACGAGGGGGCCATTTCCGGCCTGAAAGCGCCGATCCCCGCAGGACAGCGGATCACGGATATCTCCGTGTGGTACAACGGTATCTGCATCGGCCAGACGGACCTGGTGGCCATGCACAGCGTAGCGCCCTATGTGCAGAATGTGATCCCGGACCGGACTGAGGAGCAGGAGGAACAGGCTGTCGGACGGTTGATCCTGATGATCCTGGGTGGTATTTTGGGTATGGCGCTGCTGGGCGCTGCGGGATTTGTGCTGTTCCGGGTGATCCAAACGGCCGTGATCAAGGCGAAGATCCGCAGAAGAAGAAAGAACAGACGGAGGAACAGAAATGCGCGGGTGGGATGAACTGGAGCAAAATTGCAGAGATTGCACCCGGTGCGGTCTGTGCGAAACGAGACATAATGTGGTTTTCGGTGTAGGAAACCGTCAGGCGGACATCATGTTTGTAGGAGAAGGACCCGGGGAGCAGGAGGATCTGCAGGGTGAACCCTTCGTGGGTGCGGCCGGCAAACTTCTGGATGAGATGCTGTATATCATTGATCTGGACAGAGCGAAGAACTGCTACATTGGCAATATTGTCAAATGCCGGCCGCCCATGAACCGGGATCCCCTGGAAACGGAGCAGGATGCCTGCATCGATTTTCTGCGCAACCAGGTGGCGCTGATCCGGCCGAAGATCATTGTTTGTCTGGGGCGGATCGCCGCCAAACGGCTGATGGATCCGGAATTCCGCATCACCAAACAGCACGGCCAATGGGTGGAGAAGAACGGGGTATGGATGACGGCGATCTACCATCCTTCCGCATTGCTTCGGGATGTGTCCAAGCGCCCTGAGACCTTTGAGGATCTGCTGTCGATCCGGGAAAAGCTCCGGGAAGTGAATGCAGCCGTATAATGCAGGGCGTTTTATGCGCCCTGCAGCCCGTCATTTGAACATTTGGGGTTGACAATCCTGCGGATAGGAGCTATAATACTCAGGCTTGCTAGTGTAGCACAGTCGGTAGTGCATCTCACTCGTAATGAGAAGGTCGCCTGTTCGAGTCAGGTCACTAGCTCCAGGAAGCCACCGGCGAGAGCCGGTGGCTTTTTAGTTTTTGGAGGTGTACGTTTTGAAACGGTTATTTGAGATGTTTTTGACCTTTGCCAAGGTGGGTGTCATGACCTTTGGCGGCGGTTATGCCATGCTACCCATTTTGCAGCGGGAAGTGGTGGAAAACAAAGGCTGGGCCACGGAAGAGGAACTGATGGATTACTATGCCATCGGTCAATGCACCCCCGGCGTGATCGCCGTGAATACCGCTACCTTCATCGGTCAGAAGAACAGAGGCTTTTGGGGCGCTGTTTTTGCCACATTGGGTGTTGTATTTCCGTCCCTGGTGATCATCAGCCTGCTGGCCGGTGTGATCGAGGCGTTTTCTCATTTGACCTGGGTGCAGAATGCCTTTGGCGGCATCCGCGTCTGTGTCTGCGTGCTGATCACCAATGCGGTGGGAAAGCTGTATAAGAAAGCGGTCGTGGATAAGATCACTCTGGGGATCTTCCTGCTGGTGACGCTGGGCAGCGTACTGCTGGAGCTGAGTCCCGTGATCTTTGTGATCCTGGCGGCGGTCATCGGCATCCTGGTGAAGGTTATGGGAGGGAAGAAGGCATGATGTATCTGCAGCTTTTCTGGGAATTTTTCAAGGCCGGACTCTTCGCTGTTGGCGGCGGTATGGCTACTATCCCGTTTCTTTACGATATTTCCGACAAGACCGGCTGGTTTACCCACACGGATCTTGCAAATATGATCGCCGTGGGTGAGTCCACCCCCGGTCCCATCGGCGTGAACATGGCTACTTATGTAGGTTTCGTTACCGGTATGCAGGATCAGGGCGTCCTGACGGCGATCCTGGGGGCGGTGATCGCCACCGTCGGCCTGGTGACGCCTTCCGTCATCGTGATCCTGATCGTGGCGGCGATCCTGAAGTCCTTCCGAAATAACCGTTATGTGGAGAGCGCGTTCTACGGTCTGCGGCCGGCATCTACGGGTTTGATCGCGGCGGCGGGAATCAGCGTGATCATGTCCAATATGGTGTCCGTGAGCGGCGTGGAGACCCATGTTTTCGGACTGAACTGGAAGGGTATCATTTTGGCGGTGGTTTTGTGGCTATTGACCAATGTGGTCAAAAAGACAAAAAAGTGGCATCCCATTGTTTTTATCGGGTTTTCTGCCCTGGCCGGCATCCTTTTCACCATGGGATGATTGCATTTTGTGTTTTTATTTGATATAGTTTGATTATACTTTTATTTGGAGGGATCGTTATGTCTGAAACAAAAAAGATCTGGCAGCGGGAGGAGATCCCCGTCGAACACACCTGGGCCACGGAGGATCTGTATCCGACGGATGAAGCCTGGGAGGCCGAACTGGCCACCATCGCCCGGGACCAGGAACATGCGGCGAGCTTTGCCGGTAAGCTGGGTCTCAGCGGCACGGAACTGTACGAATATCTCTATGCAGAGGAAATGAGCGGTGTGAAAATCAGCCGCCTGGCCAACTACTGCATGCGCAAGGCGGATGTGGATACCCGCAATCCCAAGTATCAGGGCATGGTGGGCAAGTTCTCCTCCGTCATGGTGGGCTACTCCGCGGCCACCAGTTTTGACACTCCGGAGATCATGGCCATTTCCGACGAGGAACTGGATCGCTTCTACACCGAGGAACCCCGGCTGGAGCGCTACCGTCGGATGCTGACCAATATGCGCCGCCGCAAGGCGCACATTCTGTCTCCGGCTGAGGAGAAGCTGCTGGCTGCCGCCGGTGAGATGTCCCAGGCGCCCGATACCATCTACGGCGCATTTACCAATGCTGACCTTAAGTTCCCCGATGCCATTGACAGTGAAGGCAATGCTCACCAGCTGACCCAGGGCTCTTACATTCCTCTGGTGGAAAGCACCGACCGTGTTCTCCGCAAGAGCGCATTCGAAACTCTT
>SVLA01000068.1 GCA_015068175.1 Oscillospiraceae bacterium | reverse complement strand
CAACCTGCTGGAGCGCACCGGTGCTCTGCGGGCCAAGGGCGTGAACCCCACCCTGGGTATTATCCGCGTGGGCGCCCGTCCCGACGACCTGTCCTACGAGAAGGGCGCCATCAAGAAGGGCGAGACCGTGGGCGTGGACGTGAAGGTCTTCGAGCTGCCCGAGGACGCCAGCCGCGAAGATGTGCTGGCCGTCATCGATCAGGTCAACGCCGATAATACCGTCCATGGCGTGCTGATGTTCCAGCCCTTCCCCAGCCATCTGCGTCCCTATCAGCGGGAGATCTGCAACCGCCTGGATCCCCGGAAGGACATGGACTGCCTGACCGACCTGTCCAGCGCCGGCGTGTATCAGGGCCGCAGCGACCTGGGCTACGCCCCCTGCACCCCCTCCGCCTGCATGGAGATCCTGGATTACTACGGCATCGACTGCAAGGGCAAGAGCGCCGTGGTCATCGGCCGCAGCCTGGTGGTTGGCAAGCCCGCTGCCATGATGCTCATCGGCAAGAACGCCACCGTCACCGTCTGCCACACCAAGACCGTGGATACCGCCGCTGTCTGCCGGGAGGCTGACATCATCATCTCCGCCGCCGGCGTTCTGAACAGCCTGACCAAGGACTTCGTCCGTCCCGGCCAGATCGTCATCGACGTTTCCATGAACTGGAACCCCGACAAGGTCACCGCCCGGGGCAAGGGCGGCATGTCCGGCGACGCCGTCTTTGAAGAGGTGGAGCCCATTGTCGAGGCCATCACCCCCGTTCCCGGCGGCGTGGGCGCCGTCACCACCACCGTGCTGATGAAGCACGTTGTGGAGGCCGCCGAAAAGGCCTGAGATCCATATTCCCCTCTGCATGACTGACGGAATCAAGGCGGGCAACCGCCGGGGATTGCAGAGGTAACCAAGCCGACCGTCTGGGCGATCCGATCCCTTGCGGAATCGGGTCGCCCTTTTTCACCAATACCTATAGGGGTTTACTGTGCGACGATCGGTTTCTCTCTGCAGGGAAAGACCATGGCCTTTCCCTGCGAGAACGCTGCCGATAAACTGTACAGCAAACCGAAATTTGCTACAATCAATCTGCCGAGGTGCCTTATGAAAAAGATTGCCAACCTCTCCGAAAGCAGCTTTATCAAGCTGGTTTTCGCTTTCCTGACCGCCGCCTTCCTGGTGGCCGCCGTTTGTATGCCCGACCGGGCCTCCATGTTCACCGGTCTGTGGCAGATCCTCAGCCAGCCCAGCAAAGTCTCCACCAACTATTTCGCCCTGGGCGGTTACGCCGCCACCTTCCTGAACATGGGCCTGGTGGGCATCATTTGCCTGCTGCTGTACTGCATCCCCGGGGCCGTGGTCACCAACGTGTCCAACCTGGCCTTCATCCTCACCCTGGGTTTCTGCTCCTGGGGCATCAACATTCTGAATATTTGGCCCACCATTTTCGGTGTAGTGGTCTATTGCCTGGTGAAAAAGGAAAAACTGGGCAGCCAGGTCAATGCCATGCTCTTCTCCACCGGCATTGCGCCCCTGATCACCGATCTGCTGATCCGCTACCCCAATGCCGAAGTAGTCGGTTTCAATCTGACCGGCCTGCTGATCGCTTTGGCCGTAGGCTTTGTCATCGGTTTCTTCCTGCCGGCGGGCCTGGCCGCTTCCCCCAAGGTCCACAAAGGCTTCGACCTGTATTCCGCCGCCCTGCCCATCGGCATGACCGCCTTCTTCCTGAATGCGGTGCTGTATAAGACCATGGGCATCAGCCTCCCCGCCGCCCCGGACGCCGCCACATTGCAGGTGGCCTCCGCCCCCATCGTGAATATCTTCTGCGGTGCGGTGTTCGGCATTTCCATCCTGGCTGCCTTGCTGATGGGCTGCACCCCCAAGGATTACTGGAAACTGCTGCGGGATCCCGCTTACGTCAACAATTTCTCCTCCACCTACGGCAACGCCGTATACCTGATGAACCTGGGCGTATACGGTCTGTTCATCCTGGGTTATTACAACCTGGTGGGGGCCACCTTCAACGGTGTGACCTTCGGCATCATTTTCTGCATGCTCTGCACCTGCAATTCCGGTTCCCATCCCGGCAATGTTTGGCCCATCATGCTGGGCTATGTGGCCTCCAGCTTCCTGTTTGGCTGGTTCTCCTCGTTGCTGGGCGGCACTTTTGCCAATACCATCAATGCCCAGGCCATCTGCGTGGGTCTGTGCTATGCCAATGGCCTGAGCCCCATTGCCGACAAGTACGGCTGGCGCTACGGTTTCATCGCAGCGGTGATGCACTATCTGCTGGTGACTTTGGTGCCCAATCTACATGGCGGTTACTGCCTGTATAACGGCGGTTTCACCGCGGCTCTGATCTGCATTTTGCTGGTGCCGGAGCTGGAGCGATTCTCCAGAACTGCCGACGAGCGCCGTGCCGCCCGTCTGGCCAAGCACGCCGCCAAATCCGCCCCCGCCGAGTGATCCTCTTTACAACAGCAAATCCCCCGGGAAGAAACCTTCCCGGGGGACATTTATTTATTTCAGGATGTCGATCTCTTTCAGGAACCCGATGGTATTCACCGCATCCTCACCGATCATCACATACCGATGTTCCAGCTTGCCCTTGACCCGTACGGCAAACTCCATGGTGCAGATCACGATCTGCTCCTCGGAAACGGTGATGTTTCCGGCGGTGCAGTCCTTCCACAGCATTTCCGCCATGGTCTGCCAATGGGCCGGGTCCACATCCATGCCTTCCACATAAAGGTAGTCCACGCCCGATTGGAGCTGCTCCAGCTCCGTGACGCCCAGGATCACCTGGGGCGTATTCAGCACTTCCAGCGTCTGATAGGCGTTCCGGCCAATCTGCAGGGATCGGTAGACCTCTTTCCCATCCGGATCGATGCTTTCCACATAGACCCAGGCAACCGTATCCTTCGTTCCATTCAGTCCCACGGTGCCCTTCAGGCAATCCGCCCGCAACGCCTCCAGAACTTTGGAGTAGGCGGCGGCGGGGATCTCGCCCCAGTTGGTGCGGAGGGTGGTGACGGTGGCCGTGTATTCTGCCCAGCTATAGCCCGGATAGCCGAAGATCAGGCTGGGATCGCTCCAGTATTTCTGCAAAATGGCGTAGTTTGTGCTGTTGCGGTCGGGACGGTAGTACCGATGGACCGTGCGCCCGTCCTTCAGTTTGTAAATGATGGTGGCCGTGTAGCGCCCATTTCCCGCCGGATCCTCCAGCTTTTCCAGGATGTCCTCGTGGGCCGCCAGAATCTCCTCGATCTCCGCCGGATCCTCCAGGGTCACCTGAAGCTGGTCGCCGTAATAGCCGGACCATTCATCCACCTGATAATTGGCGATGGTGACGCTCTTGACCTGATCCACCTCCGGGACAAAATACTTGATCCCCAGCACATCGTAATAGAACGTCAGAAAGCTGCCCACCAGGATCGCCGCCAGCACCGCCAGGCCCACAAATGCCCGGAACTGGAATACCCGCAACCGCCGCTGCAGCAGCATCCGGCTGCCGAACCAACCCACCACCAGGCCCACCGCAAACCACAGCAGAAATCCTTCGCCAGTGATGATCTCCTCGCCCACAAAGGCCAGGGCGCCGGCGGTGCAAAGGGTCATAATGATGCAGGACAAGCCGTTGAGCTTGGGGAAGGCGATGAAATCACCGGCGCATTCCAGATGCCGCCAGCGGTACAGCAGGACGCCCAGAGCCATGAGGCCCAGACCCACCGCCACCAGCACCGCCAGATAGGGCCAGCCGCTGCCCAACTCCGCGAATTGATAATAAATGTAGCTTTCACCAAACTCATCCAAAAGCTCCAGCCGGTCAAACTTCATATAATCATAATTGAAGATCCCCACCACGGGGCAAACCAGGATGAAGGGCCGCATCTCCAGCACCACGCCCTCCAGCAGGGGCATATACACCGTCAGGATCAGCCAGTATGCCAGCATGGAAACGAAATTCAATCCTGCGTAGACCGCCAGGGCCGCAAACCGGTTGCCCACCAGCAGGGCGCTGACCGTGGCCACGCCGAAGAAAAACACAAATTGCAGCATCACCGCCAGCAGCCAGTAAAGGGCCAGGAACCACTGCTCCTCCAATCCGGCGGCGATCAGGGCCGCGGCCAGCAGGTTGGGGATCAGGGAGAAGGTCAGGCCGGCCGCCAGATGGCTCATCAGAAAGCTTTCACGGCGCTGGGGCATGGTGTGCAGACTGTAGCACATCCGGGTGTTATACAGATCTCCGAACAGCATCACGCCGATGACGCCGGCATAGATCAGGTTCACGATACCGAACGCCTTGATCAGCCCCGGAACATCATTGGCCCGGCTGGTCAGATTTCCGCCCAGCACCAGCAGAATGCCGGCCACATACAAGATCCAAACCGGCGCGAACCGGGTCAGATCCTTGCGGTATATCGTCAAATCAGAGAACGATGTCCTTGACTTCATAGTTCACACCTCCCAATTCGTAAATAAAGATCTCTTCCAAAGACAGGGGCAGCACATCGAAATACACCGGCCGGCTCTCCCGGACCCGGGCTTCGATCTCCTCTGCTGAACCCCGGACCACCAACGTCTTTAACCGCCCGGACGCGCTTTCGTGAAGCACATCCAATCCTTCCGGGGCATCGCCCACGATCTGCAGTTTGTGGGTAGCGCCCTGCATATCCGCCAGACTCCGCTCCAGGAGCATTTTGCCATGGTCCATGATCCCCACATGGTCGCAAATATCTTCCAGCTCCCGCAGATTGTGGCTGGAGATCAGCACCGTAGTCTCCCGGGCCGCCACGTCGGAGAGGATCAGGTTCCACACCTGCCGCCGCATCACCGGATCCAGGCCGTCCACCGGCTCATCCAGGATCAGCACTTCCGGCCGGGTGCAGATGGTCAGATGGAACGCCGCCTGCTTCTGCATACCCTTGGAAAACCGGCGGATGGGCCCCTTCTTCGGCAGTTGAAACACTTCATACAGCCGGTCAAACAGATCATGGTCGAAACTTTTGTAGATGCCGGCGTAAAATTTCCGCATATCCTCCAATGTGGCCGACGGATAATAGAAAATATCATCGGGAATGGAGCCGATCCGGGCCTTCTGCACCGGATTTTCATAGATGGCCATGCCTTCCAGGGTCACCTGGCCCTGATCCTGGCGATAAACGCCGGTCAAATGGCGGATGGCGGTGGATTTGCCGGCGCCGTTGGGGCCCACCAGGCCGTATACGGCGCCCCGGGGCACCGTCATGGTCAAATCATCCAAGGCTTTGAAATCACCAAAAGTCTTGGTCACATTTTTCATTTCAAGCATGATCGTTTCCTCCCTCTGTGATTCGTTTCGTCAATGTTTCCACGGTGATGCCCATGGCCCGCAGCCGCCGGACCACTTCGTCAAATTCCCGCAGGGTCCGCTGTTCCTCCGTTTCCTGCGCGGAGGGGATCCCCGCCACAAAGCAGCCCTTGCCGGGGACCGTCATCACCCATCCCTGAATTTCCAGCTCCCGATAGGACCGCTGGATGGTGTTGGGATTGATGGTAAGCTGGGTAGCCAGCTCCCGCACCGAGGGCAGTTTCTCCCCCCGCTGCAGAATGCCGCTGCGGATCTGCTCCCGGAAGCCGTCGCAGATCTGGGCATAGATGGGCCGGGCATCCCGGTAATCCAAATGGATCATATGCCGTTCCTCCTTTAACTGTACTAACTGTACTAGCACAGTTACTATAACAGTTCATACAGTCTTTGTCAAGAGGAAATTTCAAATAGGGGTAGCATACACCCACTGTAGGGGCGGCGACCCGACGCCCCGGTGGTTTTGCAGCGCAAAACCGCATCGCCCCAGACGCGCCCTTGGCCCCCGCTTTTAAGAGGGGGCTGGCATGGAATGGTCAATGACCATTTCATGACTGGGGGAGTTCGGTACCGATGTCCGTTTTTTACTCCCCCCTCCCCAGTGTGCGCACTGGGGCACCCCCCCTCATAAATGCGGGGGGGCAAGAGGGCGTTGCATCGTCTTAACAACCCTATAAACTGAAATGTGAAAATTCACATTTAGGCTATGATTTTCATAAAAACTATGCTATAATGGGTAAAATTGGTTTGGTATGACCTTTTTTCAAAATACATTCGACGAGGTACGATCATATGGGACTCCTTACGAAACTCTTCGGCACCCGTTCCCAACGGGAGCTGAAAAAGATCCAGCCGCTGGTGGACAAGGTCCTGGCCCTGGAAGATGAATATACAAAACTCTCCGAAGAAGAACTGCGGGGCAAGACCGCCCAGTTCAAGGCCCGTTACGCCGCCGGCGAAACATTGGACGATTTGCTCCCCGAGGCTTATGCCGCCATCCGGGAAGCATCCGCCCGTGTTTTGGGTATGCGCCCCTATCCCGTCCAGGTCATCGGCGGCATCATTCTGCACCAGGGCCGCATCGCGGAAATGAAGACCGGTGAAGGCAAGACCCTGGTGGCCATTCTGCCCTGCTACCTGAATGCCCTCACGGGCCGGGGCGTCCACCTGGTCACGGTCAACGATTACCTGGCCAAGTATCAGTCCGAGTGGATGGGCAAGGTCTATCGCTACATGGGCCTGACCGTGGGCCTGATCATCCCCGGCATGACCTCCGAAGAGCGCCGGGCCAGCTATGCCGCCGACATCACCTACTGCACCAACAACGAGCTGGGCTTCGACTACCTCCGGGACAACATGGCCATCTACAAGCAGGACCTGGTCCAGCGGGGCCACGCCTTCGCCATCGTGGACGAGGTGGACTCCATCCTCATCGACGAGGCCCGGACCCCCCTGATCATCTCCGGCAAGGGTGAAGAATCCTCCAAGCTCTACGAGATGGCGGACTATTTCGTCTCCACCCTCCGCAAGCAGGTCTTTGCCAAGACCGAGGACAAGGAAGTCCACGACGATTACGACTGCGACTATTTCGTGGACGAAAAGAGCCGCACCGTGTCTCTCACCGCCAAGGGCATCGCCAAGGCGGAGAAATTCTTCGGCGTGGAGAACCTTTCCGACGTGGAAAACACCACCTTGTCCCACCACATCAACCAGGCCATGAAGGCCCGGGGCCTCATGAAGAAGGACATCGATTATGTGGTCAAGGATGGCCAGATCATCATCGTTGACGAATTCACCGGCCGCCTGATGTACGGCCGCCGCTATAACGAGGGCCTCCACCAGGCCATCGAAGCCAAGGAAGGAGTCACCGTGGCCGGCGAAAGCAAGACCCTGGCCACCATCACCTTCCAGAATTTCTTCCGTCTCTACGACAAGCTCTCCGGCATGACCGGTACCGCCCTGACGGAAGAGGAAGAATTCGCATCCATCTACCGCCTGGACGTGGTGGAGATCCCCACCAACAAACCCGTGGCCCGGATCGACCACCCCGACGTGGTCTTCCGCACCGAAGCCGGCAAATACCGGGCCATCGTGGAGCAGGTGAAGGCTTGCCATGCCAAGGGCCAGCCGGTGCTGGTGGGTACCATCTCCATTGAAAAGAGCGAACTGCTGAGCAAACTGCTGAAAAAAGAAGGCATCCGCCACAGCGTTCTGAACGCCAAGCACCATGAGCAGGAGGCCCAGATCGTGGCCCAGGCCGGTCATTTTGGCGCCGTCACCATCGCCACCAACATGGCCGGCCGCGGTACCGACATCATGCTGGGCGGCAACGCCGATTTCCTGGCCAAGGCGGAACTGCGCCACCGTCAGCTTTCCGAAGAACTGCTGGCGGAAGCCGATTCCTACGCCGAGACCGACGATCCCAACATCCTTTCCGTCCGGGAGGAATACCTTTTCCTGCTGATGCAGTACCGGACCGAGATCGTGGCCGAAGCAGAGAAAGTTCGCAACGCCGGCGGTCTGTTCATCATCGGCACCGAGCGCCATGAGTCCCGCCGGATCGACAATCAGCTCCGGGGCCGTGCCGGCCGTCAGGGTGACCCCGGCGAAAGCCGCTTCTACCTGAGCATGGAAGACGACCTGATGCGTCTGTTCGCCAACGACCGGGTCCGGAATATGCTGGATTCCCTGGGCATGGACGAAGACATGCCCATCGACGCCAAGATCCTCTCCAACGCCGTGGAAAACGCCCAGAAGACCGTGGAAAGCCGCCACTTCCGCTCCAGAAAGAACGTGCTGGAATATGACAACGTCATGAACACCCAGCGCGAAGTGATCTACGCCCAGCGTCAGAAGGTGCTGGACGGTGAGGACCTCCGGGAGAATATTCTCTCCATGCTCCGGGGCGTGCTGAACGGCTACGGCGCCGAAGATCTGCGCCGCTTTGAGGGCATTTTCTACCCCGCCGGTTCCGTCACCGACGATCCCGACGTGGAAGAACTCTACGCCCTGGCCCTGGACCGCTACCAGCGGAAGGAGGCCCACCTGACCCCCGAACTGATGCGGGAAGTGGAACGGGTCATTATGCTCCGGGTGGTGGACGAATTCTGGATGGACCACATCGATGCCATGGACGACCTGAAGCAGGGCATCGGCCTGCGCTCCTACGGCCAGCATGACCCCGTCATCGCCTACAAGGAAGAAGGCTACCAGATGTTCGAGGCCATGATCGCCGCAATCCGTGAAGAAACGGTCCGCCGGCTGTTCCTGGTCCAGGTCCAGCCCAAGCAGGAAGTGAAGCGCCAGCGGGTCGCCAAGGAAATGGCCACCAACGCCCCCGCCGACAAAACCGTCAAGGCCCAGCCCATCCGCAAGGCTTCCAAGGTGGGTCCCAACGACCCCTGCCCCTGCGGCAGCGGCAAAAAGTACAAGAAGTGCTGTATGCAGAAGGATAAGGCCAATTCATGATCAACACCCTCCGAAACGGAACATTGGAATACCAGGCCGCCGAAGGCATCGCCGTTCCCCACGCCTTCACCACCCGCCGGGGCGGTGTGAGCCGGGACGATTTGGACAGCCTGAATCTGGGGGTCCACCGGGGCGACGACCGGGCCAATGTGGAAGAAAATTTCCGCATTCTGGGCCGGACTTTGGGATTTTCCACCGCCGACCTGGTGCTGTCCAACCAGGTCCACGGCAATACCGTCCGTGCCGTCACCCGGGCCCATGGCCGGGGTATCGACAACCGGGATTATCCCGCGTGCGACGGCCTCATCACCAACGACCCCGGCACCGCCCTGCTGATCTTCACCGCCGACTGCACCCCCATTTTGCTGTGGGACCCGGTCACCGGCGCCGTAGGCGCCGTCCATGCCGGCTGGCGGGGCACTGCCCTGGATATCGCCGGCGAAGCCGTCCGGAAAATGGCGGCGGAATTCGGCTGTGACCCGGCCAACATCCGGGCCGCCATCGGCCCCAACATCGGCCCCTGCTGTTTTCAGACCGATGCCGACGTGCCGGAGGCTATGACGGCCGCCCTGGGTCCCCAGGCCCTGGACGCTATCCGCCCCCACGGAGAAAAGTATTATGTAAACCTAAAAACCATCAACGCCCAATTTCTGAAAAATGCCGGCGTCCGCCACATCGAGATCAGCCCCCATTGCACCATGTGCATGCATGATACCTACTGGTCTCACCGCTACACCCGGGGCCGCCGCGGCTCCCAGGGTGCCGTCATCGTCTGTAAGGAGGTACAGAAATGAAAAAAATACTGTGCCTGCTTCTGATGGCGGCCCTCCTCTGCGGATGCACCGGCAATAACATCATTTTCGGACCCGGCTTCGCCCCCACTGCGCCCCCCACGGAGCCCACCGCCGGCAATGCCGCCAACCGGGTCCCCGATCCGGCCCTGCCCTATTATCCGGACCGGGGTCTGAACCCCTTCACCACCACGGACCCCACCAACCGGGTCCTCTTTTCCCTGATCTACCAGGGTCTCTTCGCCGTCAACAGCGACTATGAGTGCAGTCCCATTCTGTGCCGCAGTTACAACATCTCCACGGACATGATGACCTACACCTTCCACCTGGAGGAAGCGGTCTTCTCCGACGGCACCCCCCTGACGGCGGAAGATGTGGCCGCCAGCCTGGAAGCCGCCATGGACAGCCCCTGGTACGGCACCCGGCTCCAGCAGGTCAAATCCGTCACCGCCTACGGCAGCACCGTCATGGTTGAACTCCAGATCCCCATGGAAAATCTCCCGCTGCTGCTGGACATCCCCATCGTCAAAGCCAAGCAGGTGGCCAACGATGCCCCCCTGGGCACCGGTCCCTACCGCCTGGACGGCGATCAGCTCCGCCGGCAGGCCGGCTGGTGGTGCGATGGGGAGCTGGCCGTTTCCGGGGATACCATCGCCCTGATGGCCGCCGATTCCGTCAACGGGATCCAGGATGCCTTCAGCGCCCGGTCCATCAGTTTGGTCTGCACGGATCCCGCCGCCCGGGACCGGGCCGTTTTCCACGGCGACTACGAGCTGTGGGAGGCGGATTCGGGCCTGTTTTTGTACCTGGTGTGCCACAAGGACAGCGCCGTGTTCAAAAATGATACCCTCCGGGCCGCCCTGACCCACGCCATCGACCGGGATTCCCT